>JAEYUC010000045.1 GCA_023433705.1 Pseudomonadota bacterium | reverse complement strand
GATCAGTGACGGCACGACAGCGCGTTTCATGGGCGTCCTCCGGATTTGACGCGGGCCAGCGTAGTCCTGTCGCAGTGAAATTGCAGCCTGGCCGCGGAACGGCAAGGCCAAACATCGTCATGGCTCTACGTGCGCCCATGTTTTTCACAACCGCGTCGGACAGTACAAACGCACCGGCTTAAGCGCCCGACTGCCCGCCGGGAGTCGCCGACGCGGGTGGTGCCAGCAACGGCGGCAGCGATGGTGCAGGCACGACTTCCTAAGTGAGTGGCGCGACCCAGAACTTCCGCGCCCAACCGCCGCTCGAGAGATGTCGTCCCCGCTCCATGAAGATCTTCTGCCGGCAGGAGGTTGCCTTGCCTGCAAGCGTCAAGGTAATCGCGAGCGCTGCAGCCACTTGCTCAACGCCACAGTCGCATGCATGCATTTGTGCCAACATTCACTCAGCCGAGAGGTTGACGGCTGATTCAGCCCCATATGTAGTGCATGGTTCCGGCAAAGAAGTGGGAAAACTGGTTAATGCCTGAAGCGCCTTTGTCATCTGAAACTGGCAGATATGTGGCTTTTATTGACGAGCTACGCAACGCCATGACTTCTCCCAAGGACGCCAAGGTCGCTGCGTTACTTGATGGTCTCGCTGGCTCTAGATGCCTAGAGTTGTTGCAGCCAGAAGTGATTCGATCTCTAGGCGCCTTTTTTACACCGTCCACGATCGCGCGACGCGTTGCCGATGCGGTTCCGACACAGTCCGGAGAGAATTTTCGTTTTTTCGATCCAGCGTGCGGGGCCGCGGATCTATTGCTACCAATCGCTGCTCGTCTACCCGTGGCTCGTACTGTCTCTTCGACGCTGCGAGCCTGGAACGAGAAGATAGCTGGGTGCGACGTAAGTGCCGAGTTCATCGAAGCTGGCAAACTTCGTCTCATTCTGCTTGCTGCCAACCGAGGTGCGGTCGTAGATGGAGGAGTAGACGGCCTTACGTGCCTGCTTGACAAGCTAGTTGTGAGTGATGGGCTGACAGCAACTGATCAGTACCGCACATGCACGCATATAGTCATGAATCCACCATACGGGCGAATCCCAGGCACCGTGAGGCCCTGGAGATTGGGCTCAACTTCGGCGGCGGCGCTTTTCTTGGAGCGGGCTAGTGAGTTAAGTGCTGCTGGCACTCAGATTGTTGCGCTCTTGCCGGAGGTCTTGCGAACGGGTGCAAGCTACAAATCTTGGCGTGAGCACATTTTCGCTCGTGTCACCACGAATCGACCAATTTCGATCGGTCGGTTCTCACCCAAGGCAGACGTTGATGTATTCATTCAACGATTCGTTCGACGAAACGACGACAAACCTCGTGAAAAGACCGCCCCGAAAAAATCAGTCATTCAGCCACAGGTCAAGGGGATTCCCACTACCCGCGAAGCGGGCGACAACAATGTAGGATCAAAGTTCGCGGTCGCTGTTGGCACGGTTGTGCCATTTAGACATCGAAAGTGCGGAAAGGAGTACGCATACCTTCACGCCGGCAACGCTTTGCCGTGGGCGGAAATCTCACGAATCAACGAAGTGAGAAAGTTTACAGGGCGCGTGTTTAGACCGCCTTTTGTAGTTGTGCGAAGAACCTCGCGTCCGGGGGACAAATATCGCGCGGTGGCAACGCTCGTGCTGGGAAAGAGACTTGTCGCAGTAGAGAACCACTTGTTGGTGCTTACACCGCGCCGCGGGGCTTCCAGCATTTGTCGCATTCTCGTAAGACTATTCAAACAAGCTTCAACGAACGCTCGACTTGATCAAGCAATGCGCTGTAGACACCTTACCGTCGGCTCCGTTTCGACTTTACCTTGGGCTTGATAACCCGCTTAGTTTCATGGTCTCTATAGGGCCGTACCCGAATGATCTTGCTCTTCGCTTTTGAGATTCGGGCCAGAAGCGTAACCAGCTCCCTGAGCTCAGAGAGCGTAACCTCGTCGACAATACTCCTAACCCAATTGTCAAAGCTTTCATACGCATCGTGAATTGCATCGAGACGTCGCTCATAAATAAGTTGAGCACGATTCAGTAGAAGCCTTTCAACAACATACTTTCCGGCGACCTTTATCGATTCGACTTCGTGATTCTTAGATATGGAGAAGAGATGGTTATAGTTTGTAATAGCCGGATCAGGATATGAAGCAGCGGAATCGTCGACGAGAGGTTCCGCTGGCCAATCATCATTCTTCAAGATATTGCAGATCGCACAAGCGAGATAAAGGTTCGAAATTTCATCCTCGAGTGCCGGAAACCTAGCTCGCGGCCTGAAGTGTTCTACATGAAAGTTGCGAATTCCACCAAAGCGGGATTCCGTAATCGCGCAATACACGCATTTCGCGCAGCAGTAATCGGCAATCTCCTGTTTCCAGTTATGCCAATTGCCTGTCGCCGGTTTGGTTCGCGGCTTCGCTACTAAGTCTGGCCACTCCATTGCTATTTCTTTTTTGCGACCTTTCGCTTCGCGATTCGACGTTCAATCTCCACCTTGAACTGCTCAGCCTTCTTCGCTGTTTTTTCGAGCTCGTCAAGCACTGACGCAATGCTAAGGAGCATCGGGGACTCCGCTTGGAAATAGCCTTGAAGCTGCTGAAGTTCTTTCTTTTGCGACTTAGTGGCTGCTCCTGTAGCAACAGCACGAGCGAGTTCGTCCATTCTGCCAAAATGCTTGCGCTGCTCTTCATACCTACGTTGTCCAGCTCGCATCATTTGCGGAACAACCGTCTCTGCATTTCGCGCAAAATCTTGCCGACTCTGAATGCCTTCGACCTTTTCTAGATGCGCCTCCGCTTCGCTCTTGAAGCCAGTAACAACGAAGATTGGAAATGTCGGCCTACTTAGTCGAATTTCGCGTATGAGGCTATCAGCTTCATAGTTGACTACTTGCTTTGCTTTCGCGCCTTCGTTCAGTTTCCAGTCGGTCACGAGGACTGTTGCATCGTGCTCATCCAACCAAGCGATGATGTCACGCTCCCGTGTCGGAGGGTCGGCGCACACAACCGTCCATTTGTCGTCTGCCTTAAGGCTCTTCAGCGTGGAAGAGACAACGCGTGCAATTGTTTCTCTATCGCTCTTTCGATCATCGACGATTGCAATGGCTGGCACAAACTACTTCCCTGCATCCGGTAACCAAATGTTGAATCTCGCGCCCCCCAGTCTTGGATCTGCATCGACGGCGCGGGCGCCTTCAGTATCTTGTACTACTGCGCTAACAAGCGCCAAACCGAGGCCAGTTCCAACTGCTTGACCATGATCGTCAGTTTTTGTGGTGAAGAGCGGATCCCAGATCCTTTCTCGAACCGCGTTTGACACGCCGGGCCCAGAGTCTGAAACAACAAGTTCGAACCCATCCCGGCCTTCGACACTTCGTCCCTTTACTCGAACTGCCACTCGCCTGTCTCGCTTCGACTGCTTCGAAAAATAGTATGCGTTAGTTAGTAAATTGATGACGACGCATTCGATGTCCATGGCAAAGACTTTTGCTTTGATTTCGTCAAGGTCACGAGAAACAGTAATTGAGCTAGCCTCCATTGCCGGCACAATTTCATCGAGGACCGCACCAACGATTGCGCTAACGTTTGCAAGTCGGCGCACTCGTTTATCCCTCCGAACACGCCCCAAAGCAAATGCTCCCCAAGCCGAAACCCTATCCGACTCAAGAATTGCCTTTTCAATCTCGCTAACTACATCGTCTGGGTTTTCTCCATTCTTCAGGAGTAGCCGGGCGACCTCTAAGGTAGCCCTCATACTGTCAAGGCCACGCTGTGTTTCATGCCCAAACGTTGCAGCCGCAATTCCAATGGTAGCCAAGGTTCGGCTTGTAGCTGCCTGAGAGGCTAGCTCGTCGAATGCCTTTTCAGCGAGCTTCAATTTCTCGCCCGCCGAAGCGAGCTGTTCGACGACCCGACTCATCTGCTTACTGATAGGCGGCGGCAACTTTTCTTCCGTCCGCTTGATGGTTTCCGCGACCTCTGAAAGGTGAGCGCGCAAATCGTCAACGGTGTCGCGAGGACTCACAACGTGTTCTGCGTTTTCTGCGCTGGCAAGGAACAGCTTGTGATACTGCGCCTCTAACTGTGTCAAACAGCCAATTAGAAAACTCTTAAGCGTGGAAAAGGGCTCACCAGCTACCAGCCCCTCACGTCCAGAGGTGTCAACAAGGCCGGGATTTGAATCACGCCCAATGAAAACTGCGCCGACAAGCTGGTATGGTGAAACCCTGAAGTCAGGGCGAGTGGGCCCTGCAGGATTTCGCGCCTTCCGGTCACCCAACGCGAGCCAATCACCCTCAGCACGGCCTTGGTCGCCATAAGGAGGCACGCGAATATTGTCACGATAAACACGCACACCACCGTTCGACATCAAAAACTCACGGAGGTCGGACAATCCGAGATCAAGACCTCTAACTGTCTCGGCCTTTTGAGGGAAGAAGAGAAGGCGTGCCTTTACTGGACCAAGTGTTTCGGCTCTATCAGGAAAGAGATTGGACTGATCTCGACGAATTTTGGGGTGGACCAGCTGCTCAAATGGCATCGAGATCGATTGCGAGGTGCGCCTCCTCGACCGTGCTGCGCGATATATCAGCTCCCCATCGACTTGGCCTTCCTTGCTTAAGGAAAAGCGCCCTTCGATTGCCGCAGATGCCATTAGAGGCGAGGAGACAACGCCGTTACACGCCTCATCAACATCGTTTTCGATGCGAATTTGAAAGTCTTCTACACGTTCAAATGGCGGAGTCAGTAGTGAAAGAAGCCTCCTCAATTCTTGTACGTCTTCACTGCGCCAGGGCTGTCGAAGACTTCTGATGATAAGTTCTGTGCCAGTTCGCTGATGGGAGTTCGGGACTGAACTTGGAGCCTCAGAAAAGCTCTCTCGTTCTTCATTCCACTTCGAAGGGCGAGGCACTTGAAAGTCGACATCGCTCAACTCTTCAATCGGAATATCCTGCAGATCATGTCCAGGCAATTCAAACTCGCGCCAGTTCACTCGCAGCCCGGCTGGGACCTCGCCTTTAGCTTGCGAGCGCAGGTCCAACATTGCTCCAAGTCTATCTGCCGAAACGCGCCCAATTCCCTTTTCGCCTGTCTTTCTTCGTCCTCGCGCTGTGAATCGCTGCTCCCTCTTCTCACTGAAGCCAAGCCTCAGCCAGTTTCGCTCGACATCAGCAACCGACATTCCAACTCCGTTGTCCGCGATTCGAATGAATCCCTCGGATTCCAACGGATTGGAAACTTTAATATCCACTTGAACAATCGTCGCATTTGCATCGTAGCTGTTCTTAACAAGCTCTAGAACAGCTGTCGTGTGGTCCTTAATACTTTCGCGCCCCCATGTTAGGAGAGCGCGCGCGTCGATCGAGAAGTGTTTTGCCATCTATGCGCGCCTATCTCATAGACGAGTCGAAATTTGAACTAGTCACCTAACCAAACCAAGAATCTCAGGCTTCAGCAAGCCGCCCGCCCAAATTCGCTAAGCTTCATCGGTCACATGGCTCGCTCAGCGATCTGACACCGAGTGAAATCGCTAACAGACGTCAGAGTATCGGGACTCGCAGGCGGCAAATCTCTAGAATAGCCTTCGTCAGCTCTCAACTGGCTCTCTATCTACTGGGGTCTAAGTGGGATTGTAACGAGCGCATCCGCTCTTACGCATCCATCCCACCCGCTAATCAGCACTTAGTTGTGTCGTCGCAAAAATATCCTGAACTGAGTCAGGTTGCAGGGCCCAGCGATACGCCGGATGGATCTCCCAGTCGAAGCCGAAATCTACAAAGTCACTTGAAAGGTATCGGTTCTCTTCGAAGTACTTCCTGACAATGCCTGCATCGGTATCCTTTCGCGCTGTTAGGAAGTTGATCTTGTACAGAAACGCAGCCAACTCTTTGGTCGAGGCTTGCTTACCATTCGCAAATCGGAATGAACCGCCTTGTTGAACATTTTCAAGTTTTTGAAGAAGTGCCGCAGTATCGTACTTATACTCTTCCTTCGTCCTGCGCTCGCGTTTGTTTGGCTTCATCGCAAACAACAGCCGCTCAATTTCGGGTAGCTCCGAACGAAACTCGTTTATGGTGTCTTGAATTCGACCTTGTGAATACTCGCTAAATATCTCTCGAAAGTTCTGAGTGTGGATCTTGTTGTAACCATCGTCGCGAGCGCTGCGCGCCGCAAGAGTGCATAGTTTGACCAAGTCCCGTGGTCTCCTACGTATCAATGACATCAGAACTCTGTAGATGGGGGCGTTTTCCCAAAGCCCCGATCCTTCGTATCTTGGAACCATGACGGACTCGAGATAAAGCGCCAGACGTGGTTGAGGGGTTGACATCAATCCCTGCTCGTCAACAGGACGACCAAAATACGTCTCGATTCGCTTCACAAGCAGGACGAAGATTTCATGGTTTGTCCAAGATTGCCAGATGACGGATCCTTCAATCTTGTCGGTTGATTCGTCCGATGTGCGCACCAGGTAATACACATCGGATCGAAGGCTGATTCTGAACTTGAGCCCGCGATTGTCGTTAATTAAATCGCGGACGGCGTTCAACAGGGCGGAGATGCGAACAACGTCTTGCCTCTTGCCCACCCACCCACGGTCCAAATCATCTACATAAACCGTAATCGACCCGCTGCTTAAAAAGCCCTCGACAATCTTTCTGTCTGCCGCATGCAAGTTCAGTGACACTCCCCCGTGGGCCACACTGCGAACGAACTCAATGAGGCCACCCCCGAATCTTTTTAATTTGCCGCCAATGTCGTCGTTACCCATTCCCAAAGACTGCAGAACCTTAGTCGCGATGATGTCCAATAATCCGGCTTTCCACGATCTAACGGTCTTAAGGAAATCTTCTGTATCCGTACCAAGGTCCGCGACATCATCCGGCTTCACGACAATTGCGACGCGGCCGGCCTCGCGGTCTTCCGTAATTGCAATCTGAAAAAGTGCGGATTTTCCAATTCCCTTATGCCCGACCAATATCCGCAGGGGCAAATCCGTGGCGACGTGTTCGTACGTCGCGGTCTTGAAATAGTAGGTCTGAAGTCGTGCCGGATCTTCGTCCTCTGCCGCTTCGTGCCCAAATAGCGCATGAATTTCAGTCTCTGCGAAACTCAGTTTCTTCATACAAACGCCTCTGTTTCGGTCTTATTGGATTCGCACATCTGTTGGGCAAGATCGCTGATGAATACGTTGGTACGGATCAGGGATGCTGGTGACTGACAAGATATTAGGAAACCACTGCACCCAGGACTTCCCTGAATATTTGAGTCCGTCGCGTCGTCGATCGCATTGCAAGTGAAGCAATGCACATAGTGTAGCCTTGAGTCAATATCCCACCCTATCTAGTAGCGTGTATTCGCTTTGAAATGGCGTAAAAACTCCGAGAAGGGCCTCCTATCAAGCGATACCCGGCTATTGGCGATTAGGCGTGCAACGAAAAACCCCCGCCGGTTTCCCGACGGGGGTCTTATATCTTCTCTAGCTATACTGAACGTCCGGCAGTAACGAGCGTCTCCGCTCCTTACATATCCATCCCGCCCATTCCGCCCATACCCCCCGGTGCACCGTGGGCATGCTCTTCTTCCTTCGGCGCTTCCGCAATCATGACTTCCGTCGTGAGCAGCAACCCCGACACCGACGCCGCATTCTGCAGCGCCAGTCGCGTCACCTTCGCCGGATCGAGAATGCCCTCTTCCAGCATGTCGCCGTACTCGCCCGCACCGGCGTTGTAGCCGTACGCGCCCTTGCCCGCCTTCACGGCGTTCAGGACAACCGCGGCATCTTCACCAGCGTTCTCGACGATCTGACGCAGCGGCTCTTCGATCGCACGGCTCAGAATGCGAATACCAACCGTCTGGTCTTCATTCGCACCTTCCAGCTTCTCGAGCGCCTTCTGCGCACGGATCAGCGCAACGCCACCGCCCGGAACCACGCCTTCTTCAACCGCAGCACGCGTGGCATGCAGCGCGTCTTCGACGCGAGCCTTCTTCTCCTTCATCTCGATCTCGGTGGCAGCGCCGACCTTGATCACCGCGACACCGCCGGAGAGTTTGGCAACACGCTCCTGCAGCTTCTCCTTGTCGTAGTCCGACGTGGCTTCTTCAGCCTGCTGGCGGATCGACTCGATGCGCGCCTTGATGTCCGACGCCTTGCCGGCGCCGTCGATCACGGTGGTGTTTTCCTTCTCGACGACGACCTTCTTCGCCTCGCCGAGATCGTTCAGCGTGGCCTTCTCGAGCTGCAGACCGACTTCGTCAGAAATGACGGTGCCGCCCGTGAGGATCGCGATGTCCTGCAGCATGGCCTTGCGACGATCGCCGAAGCCGGGGGCCTTCACGGCCGCAACCTTCAGGATGCCGCGGATGTTGTTGACCACGAGGGTCGCGAGCGCTTCGCCTTCGACGTCCTCGGCGATCACGAGCAGGGGACGGCCCTGCTTCGCCACGCCTTCGAGCAGCGGCAGCATTTCGCGGATGTTCGAGATCTTCTTGTCGACCAGGAGGATCAGCGGCTTCTCGAGCTCGACGGTCTGATTCGCCTGCTGGTTGATGAAGTACGGCGAGAGATAGCCGCGGTCGAACTGCATGCCCTCGACGACGTCGAGTTCGTTCTGCAGGCCCGAGCCTTCTTCAACGGTGATCACGCCTTCCTTGCCGACCTTCTCCATCGCTTCGGCAATCGTCTTGCCGATCGACTCGTCGCTGTTCGCCGAGATCGTGCCGACCTGGGCAATCGCCTTCGAGTCCTTGCAGGGCTTGGCGAGCTTCTTGATCTCTTCGGTGGCCGTGATGACGGCCTTGTCGATGCCGCGCTTGATGTCCATCGGGTTGCGGCCCGAGGAAACGGCCTTGAGGCCTTCGCGGATGATCGCCTGCGCGAGAACGGTGGCGGTGGTCGTACCGTCGCCGGCTTCGTCAGACGTGTTGGAAGCGACTTCCTTCACCATCTGCGCGCCCATGTTCTCGAACTTGTCCTTGAGCTCGATCTCCTTCGCGACCGAGACACCGTCCTTCGTGACGGTGGGGGCGCCGAAGCTCTTGTCGAGCACCGCGTTGCGGCCCTTGGGGCCGAGCGTCGCCTTGACGGCGTTGGCGAGGATGTTCACGCCGCGGAACATCCGCGCGCGCGCGTCATCGCTGAAACGAACTTCTTTAGCAGCCATGGTTATTTGCCCTCAATGACGGCCATGACGTCTTCTTCACGCATGACCACGAGTTCTTCTCCGTCGACCTTCACTTCGGTCCCGGAGTACTTGCCGAACAGGATCTTGTCGCCGATCTTTACGTCGAGGGGACGGACCTGGCCGTCTTCCAAGATCTTGCCCTTGCCGACCGCGACGACCTTGCCCTGGATGGGCTTCTCGGCGGCCGAGTCCGGAATCACGATGCCGCCGGCGCTACGCGTCTCGCTCTCGAGACGCTTCACGATCACGCGGTCATGAAGAGGACGAATCTTCATGGGTTCGCTCCTTACTAAAGTGTTGGTTGAAAACTGGTTTTGACTGGGGGGTGTGTAGCTATTAGCACTCCCCCCAAGTGGCTGCTAATTGTATTGACCGACCTTTTCATTTCAAGCCTTGAAATGGGGGCAGCCCCCTTTTTCGCTGGGAAAGACAGGCTGCCCCCGAAATTTCGGCCCGGTTTTGCGGGTCACATCTGAGCAGGCGGCCCCCGGGCTGACCGATCATTCCCCGGTTTGTCCGGTTCATATGTCGAATAGGATTGCGGGCCCCGTCCCCGAGGTGTCGAGTGCCTTTAAAGAAACTGCTGACGTCCGCCCTGGCGATTTTGTGCTTCGCGGCAACCCAGCCGGCCCTGGCCATCGGGGAGGACGAGTTCCTGCCGCCGGAGCAGGCCTTCGAGTACACGGCGACCGCGGAGCCAGACAGGGTCACGGTCGAGTGGCGCGCGACCGACGGGTACTACCTTTATAAGAAGCGCATGGGCATCGCGTCCGCGACCCCGGGGGTCACGGTGGGCGAGCCGACCTGGCCCAAGGCCGAGATCCACAACGACGAGTATTTCGGCGAACAGGAAATCTTCCGCGGCACGTTCCGGATCAGCGCGCCGCTCACCGGCGCCAAGCCCGGCGACAGCGTCGCGCTCAAGTTGAAGTGGCAGGGCTGCGCCGACGCGGGTCTCTGCTATCCGCCCAGCGAGTGGGCCACGAACGTAACGGTCGGCGGCGCTGGCGGCGGCAAAACCTCCATCGACAAGATCTCCGAGCTCGCGAAACCCGCGGCCGCGGCCAGCGGATTCGGCGACGACGAATACCTGGATCCGGAAGTCGCATTCGTTCTCACCGGCGACGTCGACACGCCTAACAACGTGCAGCTCAACTGGCGCATCGCCGAGGGTTACTACCTCTACAAGAACCGCATCGCGCTCAAGCCCGCGGATCCCGCGCAGCCGGTCGGCAACATCGTGTTGCCGAAGGGCGAATCGCACACCGACGAATACTTCGGCGAGCAGGAGGTTTATCGCGAAAGCCTCGACGCTTCGTTCTCGCTGCCGCCCACCGGCGGAAAGTCCGTCGACGTCGCCGTGACCTATCAGGGCTGCGCGGACGCGGGCCTCTGTTATCCGCCCATCACGAAGACCGTCACGATCGGCGCCGACGGCGTGGTCAGTGTCGCCGCGGCCGAAGGTTCGATGGCAAGCTTCGCGCCGCCGGCCTCCACCGCGAGCAGCGACAGCAGCGAACCACTCGACCCCGACTGCCTGCCCTCCGAGCAGGCCACCCTCGCGGACAAGATCAAGAACGGCAACCTGTTCCTCGTGCTGCTCGGCTTCTTCGGCACGGGCCTGCTGCTCGCCTTCACGCCCTGCGTGTTGCCGATGGTGCCGATCCTCTCGGGCATCATCGCGGGCGGCGGCGACAACGTCTCCACGCGCCGTTCGTTCATGCTCTCGGTCGCGTACGTGCTCGGCATGGCCGTCACGTACACCGCGGCCGGCATCGCGGCCGGCGCGATCGGCAAGGGCTTCAACCTGCAGGCCACGTTCAACCAGCCGTGGATACTGATCCTGTTCAGCGGCCTGTTCGTGGTGCTCGCGGCTTCGATGTTCGGCCTGTTCACGATCGAGATGCCCGCGTTCATCCAGACGCGGCTCAGCAACACCAGCAACAAGCAGCAGGCCGGCACATACGCCGGCGTCGCGGTGATGGGTGCGTTGTCCGCGCTGATCGTCTCGGCCTGCGTCGCGCCGCCACTCATCGCGGCGCTCACCGTCATCAGTCAGACGGGCGAGATCGCACGCGGTGGCTTCGCGCTGTTCGCGATGAGCCTCGGCATGGGCACGCCATTGTTGTTGGTCGGTGCCTCGGCCGGAAAACTGCTGCCGAAAGCCGGCGCGTGGATGGACACGGTGAAGAACGTGTTCGGCGTGTTGTTCCTCGCGGTGGCCGCGTGGATGCTGTCGCGCATCGCGCCCGACTGGGCGATCCTGCCGCTGTGGGCCGTGCCCGCGTTCGCGCTCGCCTGGGTGCTGTGGCGCGCGTTCCGCAAGCCGACGCCGGGCGGTTACGCGCTGCGCCTGGGCAGCGTGCTCGCCGGTCTCGCGGGTATCGCGCTGCTCGTGGGCGCCGCGATGGGCGGCACCGATCCGCTCTCGCCCATTCCGGCACTCGCGGCCAAGAAAACACCGCTCGAGTTCAAGCGCATCAAGACGCTCGCGGACCTCGAACGCGAGCTCGCCGCCGCGAAGGCCGAAGGCCGCACCGTGATGCTCGACTTCTATGCCGACTGGTGCGTCTCGTGCAAAGAGATGGAGCACTACACGTTCACCGAGCCGAAGGTGCACGAGGCGCTCGGAAACTCCGTGCTGCTGCAGGCGGACGTCACGGCCAACGACGAGCAGGACCGCGAGCTGCTCCAGCACTTCGGCATCTTCGGCCCGCCGACGATCGCGTTCTATAGCCTCGAGGGCGTGGAACAGCGAGACTTGCGCGTGGTCGGTTTCAAGGACGCGGAAAGTTTTGCCCGCCAGACGCAGCTTGCGCTGTCGGGTCGCTGCACACGCCCCACGTGAACACATCGAAGTCGCCTCGGACGCGCCTGATCGCAGGCGCTGTCGTCATCGTCGCCGCGTTCGCCTTTGGCTTCGTGCTGAATCGCAGCGGTCTGTTTTCGCCTGCGCCGGAAGCGGACGCTCCCAAGCTCACACCCGTCGAACCGTCCGCGGCGCCCCCCGAACCGGATGCGACACCGGCGCCGGACGCGGCGACGACCCCGCCCAAGTCGGTCCCCGATACACTCCCCGACATCACCCTCGCCGACCGCGACGGCAAGCCCACCAAGCTCGCGAGCTTCGGCGGCCGGCCGCTGATGGTGAATTTCTGGGCAACCTGGTGCGCGCCCTGCCGCCGGGAGATCCCGCTGCTCAACAAACTGCGCGCGGAGCGGAAGTCCCAGAACGCCGAGATCGTGGGAATTGCCGTCGACTTCAGGGACGATGTCCTCAAATTCGTGCAGCAGGTGCCCTTGAACTACCCCCTGCTGATCGGTGAGGAGGACGGCTTCGCGGCCGCTGAGGCCTTCGGGATGGGCATGGCCTTCCCGTTCTCCATTTTCGTGGACAGCCAGAACCGCATCCTGACGGTCAAAGTCGGCGAGTTGCACGAAGATGAGGCCAACTTCGCGTTCGATCGCCTTCGGGACATCGACAATGGCATCCTCACGCGTGAGGCCGCCCAGGCGATGGTTGCCGAGGCTTTCCGTGAGATGGCCGCCGCCCGCGCCAAATCCGAGGCCGAGACCGCTCATTAGTGCCAATTAGCTACCGGATCGCGTCAGATTGACGAAAACCGCGCACGTTATCTGCGGGTTACGGTAAATTCGCCGCCTTCAATGCACCGCGAGGGAGCGTCGCAAGACGGCGTATGGCTCGATTTCTATTACTGAACGGACCGAACCTGAACCTCCTGGGGCAGCGAGAGCCGGACGTTTACGGCTCGGACACCCTCGCCTCGATCGAAGAACGTGCGAAAAACACGGCCGCGAAGCTCGGCCACGAACTCGTGGCCTTCCAGAGCAACGCGGAGCACGAGCTCATCGATCGCGTGCAGACCGCGAAGGCGAACGGGATTTCCTTCGCCATCATCAATCCCGGCGCTTTCACGCACACCAGCGTCGCGCTGCGCGACGCCCTGCTCGGCGTGAAGCTGCCCTTCATCGAGCTGCATCTCTCGAACACGTTCGCGCGGGAGAAATTCCGCCATCACTCCTATTTCTCGGACATCGCCGTCGGCTGCATCGTGGGCCTGGGCGCGCAGGGCTATGAGCTTGCCGTTCAAGCCGCGGCGGCGAGAGTCACCACCCGTTAATGAACGCGCTTCCGGCGCGTCAGAAGTCAATAACGAAGGACAAGAACTTGGACATTCGCAAAGTAAAGAAGCTGATCGAACTACTCGAGGAATCCGGGATCGCGGAGATCGAGATCAAGGAAGGCGAAGAAGCCGTGCGCATCAGCCGCATGCCGACGGGCCAGGTCGTAACGCACATGGCGCCCGCGATCGCGCCCACGCCGGTGGCCGCGCC
>JAEYUC010000036.1 GCA_023433705.1 Pseudomonadota bacterium | reverse complement strand
GAGAAGCAGCAGGTCGTGCTCAAGATCCTCAAGGGCGAAGGCAGCGGCGATTCGGACCTCCTGGCGCGTTTCGTCCAGGAATATTTCGCGGCGTCGAGCATCGACAGCCCGTACGTGGCGAAGGTGTTCGAGCACGGCTTCAGCGAAACCCACGCCTATATCGTCATGGAATACTTCGCCGCGGGCGACCTGCGCGCGCGCATCCAGCGCGAACGGCCCGGGGCCGAGGAAACGTTCCTGATCATCGCGTCGATTCTCGCCGCGCTCACCTCGGTGCATGCGGCCGGCATCATTCACCGCGATCTCAAGCCCGCGAACGTGATGTTCCGCGACGACGGCACGATCGCGCTGGTCGACTTCGGCAGCGCGCGCCGCGACGCGGACCCGGTGGCGAAGACGCTCGCGGGTGTCGTGATCGGCACGCCTTACTACCTGTCGCCCGAGCAGGCTCTCGGCGGCACGGCCGACGAGCGCTCGGATCTCTACAGCGTGGGCGTGATGTTGTACGAGTTGCTCACCGGTCAGCGAATGTACGCCGCGGGCACGCTGGTCGCCCTGTTCGAGATGCACAAGACCGCGCCGATCCCGAAGCTGCCGGCGGAGCTCGCCAAGCACCAGCGCTTCCTCGAGCGGCTGGTGGCGAAGAATCCGGCGGATCGCTACATGAACGCCGCCGAGGCGCTCGAAGCGCTCATGGACTATTCGACCTCGGAAGCGCCGGCACCCGCCATCGCCTGAGAATCGAGCCCCGCATTGAGGTCTGTCCCCGTTTGCCAGGAAACGAGGAATGTCCCCATTACCGCGCCGCGATGGCCTTCTTGCGGGCGGCTTCGAACTCGTCGCCCTTGTTCCAGGTGGGCATCTCGTCGGCCTGCGCCACGAGCCAGCCCGCGTTGAAGCCGATCGTGGCGTCTTCGATCATGCCGTCGAACACCCACGTGTCGTCGATCTCGTCGCTGGGCTGGTGATAGACGTGTTCGGTCCATTCGTCCTTCTTCTCGCGGCCCCAGCCTTCTGGCTTGCCGATGAACTGGCTGCCTTCGTCGAAGTACAGCGCGGGCACGCCGATCTTGGCGAACGAGAACTGGTCGGAGCGGTAGTAATAACCTTTGTCGGGCTGCTGGTCGGGCACCAGGACGCGGCCCTGCTTTTCCACTAGCGCCTTCGCGAGCGCGTCGAGCGAGGACTTGCCCGCGCCGATCTGCGTGAGGTCCTTCGTGCGGCCCAGGAAATTTCCGCCGTCGTAGTTGATGTTCGCGGCGATCTTGCCGGGGGCGATCGTCGGGTGCTCGGAGTAGTACTTCGAGCCTAACAGCCCCTGCTCCTCGCCCGCGACGAACAACATGAGCACCGAGCGCCGCGGGCGCTCCGGCAGCGCCGCCATCGCGCGCGCGATGGCGAGGACCTGAGCGCAGCCCGCCGCGTTGTCCTGCGCGCCGTTGTAGATCCGGTCGCCGGTCTCGTCGGGCTCGCCGATTCCAAAATGGTCGTGGTGCGCGGAGTAGACGACGACCTCGTCCTTGAGCTTCGGATCGCTTCCGGGCAGCAGACCCGCGACGTTCGCCGTGCGCACCTTCGAGATCTTGTTGTCGAAACCGATCGAGGTGGTGAGGCCCAGCTTCACGGGCTTGAAACCGCGCGTCTTCGCGGATGCGACGAGTTTATCGAGATCGAACCCGCCGGCCTTCACGAGCCGGCGCGCGGCGTCCTCGGTTGCCCAGGCCTTGAGCTGGACCCGCTGTTCGCCTTCGTCGGGTAGTTCGAACTGCTCGCCGCCCCACGACGACTGCACCACCTGCCACGGATATCCGGCGGACGGCGTCGTGTGGATGATGATCGCGCCCGCGGCGCCGTGGCGCGCGGCGCTTTCGTACTTGTACGTCCAGCGGCCGTAGTACAGGCGCGCCTTGCCGCCGAACAACCTGGGATCCCAGTCGGGATCGTTGTTCAGCATCACGAGCACCTTGCCCTTGACGTCGACGCCCTTGAAGTCGTCCCACTTGTACTCGGGCGCCTCGATGCCGTAACCGACGAACACGAGTTCGGCGTCCTTGATCGATCCTTTTTCCGACTGCACGCCACTGCTCGCGATGTAGTCGTCCGACCACTTGAGATCCACCCCGCCCTTCTTCCCGGTGAACGACCACGTCGCCGGCAGACTCGCGGTGATGCCGACGATGTCGAACTCCTGCTCCCAGCCGCCTTTCTCGCCGCCGGGTAGATAGCCGAGCTGCTGCAACTGGGTTGCGAGGTACAGCCGTGCGAGCTTGTCGCCGCGCGTCGCGGGTCCACGGCCTTCGAGTTCATCGGCGGCGAGGAACCGGATCGGCGCCTCGAGCGCGGCCGCGGTGATCTGGGCCTTTGCGGTGGCTTCGACCTCGGAAGGAATGGCGACCGACGGCGTGGTCTGGGCGTGTGCGGTCGTGGCGAAAATGGCGGCAAGCGCCAGCGGGCGCAGGAATGACTTCATCGAGGTCTGTCCCCTCTTGCTAGGAAAACGGGTGGGGAAAGACTTCAGTCTGTCCGCACACTTCTCATGTCCACTTTCAGTGATTGGCCTTGATGGCGCCCATGCCGTCGAGCAAGGCCAGCAGTTCCGCCGTCTTCTCGCGCATCAGCGCCTCGTTGCCGCGGGATTCGACGTTGAGGCGCACCAGGGGTTCCGTATTCGAGGCACGCACGTTGAAGCGCCAGTCCTTGAAGTCCACGGACAGGCCATCGGTGTGATCCACGACCTCCGCGCCCTGCGCGTATTTCGCCTCGACCTCGGCCAGCGCCTTCTTCGCATCCGGCAGCTTGCGGTTGATCTCGCCGCTCGAGGGGAACGCCTTGATGCGCGCCTCGACGAGTTCGTCGAGCGACTTGCCGGATTCGCACACGCGCTCGAGCACCAACAGCCACGGGATCATGCCGCTGTCGCAATACGAGAAATCGCGGAAGTAGTGATGCGCGCTCATCTCGCCGCCGTAGGCGCCGTCGACCTCGCGCATTTTCTGCTTGATGAAGGCGTGGCCGGACTTGCTCATTACCGGCACGCCGCCGAGCCGCTTCACGGTGTCGATCGTGTTCCAGGTGAGGCGCGGGTCGTAGACGATGCGCGCGCCGGGCTGCTTGGCCAGGAATGCTTCGGCGAGCAGGCCCACGATGTAATAACCCTCGATGAAGCTGCCCTTCGAGTCGTAGAAGAAGCAGCGGTCGTAGTCGCCGTCCCAGGCGATGCCGACGTCGGCGCCGGACTTCTTCAGCGCCTCGAGCGTGGGCCCGCGATTCTCCTCGAGCATCGGGTTCGGCACACCCTGCGGAAACGTGCCATCCGGCGCATGGCGCACCTTGATGAACTCGAACGGCAGGTGCGGTTCGAGCTTGTCGACGGCCAGACCCGCGCCGCCGTTGCCCGCGTCCACCACGACCTTGAGCTTGCGCAGCACCTTGCGGTTCACGTAGCCCAGCAGGTGGTCCACGTACTCGCTGGAGGTGTCGAGATTCGTGACTTTTCCCTTCGCGGCGGCAGGCGGCGGTAGTTTGCCCGAGGAGATCATCGCCGCGATGTCCTTGAGGCCGCTGTCGGAGCCGATCGGCTTGCTCTGCTCGCGCACGAGCTTGAGGCCGTTGTAGTCGGGCGGGTTGTGGCTCGCCGTGACCATGATGCCGCCGTCGAGCTTCCAGTTGAACGTGGCGAAGTACACGCCCTCGGTGCCGCACAGGCCGATGTCGATCACGTCCACGCCGGAGTCGGTGAGGCCGCGGATCAGCTCCACGGCGAATTCGGCGCTGGTCAGGCGGATGTCCCGGCCGACCGCGACCTTCTTCGGCTTCACGTACGCCGCGTATGCGCGCCCGATCTGGTAGACCAGGTCGGCGTTGAGTTCGTCGGGGATGCGGCCGCGGATGTCGTAGGCCTTGAATGCGGACAGATTCACGGTCACTGCTGCTTTCCTTTGTCGCTAACTACCTGCGCGCCGCGCGTCGCGTGCGCGACGTGCTCCAGCCGGCCCGCGGCCTTGATGCGCGCCACGAGCTTCTTCACGTCCTGGACCTTGTCGCGCGGCGCCACCAGCACCGCGTCCGCGGTCTCGACGATGACCATGTCATGCAAACCCAGTGCCGCCACGAGGCGGCTGTCGGCATGCACGTAACAACCGGTCGAATCCTCGATCAGCACGTCGCCGCGCGCGACGTTGCCGCGCTCGTCCGAGGGCAGCACGCCATGCAGGGCGTCCCATGAACCGACGTCGTTCCAGCCCGCATCGAGCGGCACCATCACCGCGTCGCGCGTGCGTTCCATGACCGCGTAGTCGACCGAGTCGCTGCGACAGGTCGAGAAGATTGCCCCGTCGATGCGCGTGAAATCCGCGTCGCGCACCGCCGTGGCGCTGGCGCGTTCGCAGACCGCGGCGATGTCGGGCGCGTGCACGGCGAGCTCGTCGAGGTAGCGCCGCGCGCCGAACATGAACATGCCGGAGTTCCAGAAATACTCGCCCGAGGCGACGAACTGGCGGGCGCGCTCGAGATCGGGCTTCTCGACGAATTGCGCGATCGGGGCGACCGCGCCGGTGCTCGGGCCGCGACGGATGTAGCCGTAGCCAGTCTCCGGAGTGCGCGCGACGATGCCGAATGCGACCAGGGAACCGGACGTGGCCGCCGGCAAGGCCAGGCGGATCGCGGCCTGGAAGGCCGCGAGATCGCCGAGCACGTGATCGGCCGGCAATACGAGCATCACCGCATCCGGTCCCGCGGTAGACAGGACCGTGTGCGCGGCCAGCGCGATGGCCGGCGCCGTGTTCCGTCCCGCGGGCTCGAGCAGGATCGCGGCCGGCGGCAGATTCATCTCGCGCAGCTGTTCGGCGACCAGGAACCGATGCGCCTCGTTGCAGACGACGACGGGGCCCGTGACGTCCGGAAATCCGGCGAGCCGCGCGGCGGTTTCCTGCAGCATGGTGCGCTCGCCCGTGAGCGCCAGAAGCTGTTTGGGCAGCAGCTCGCGGGACAGCGGCCATAGCCGCGTTCCCGAGCCGCCCGAAAGGATCACCGGCACCAGTTTCATGCCGGAATCCTACTCCACTCGCACGATCAGGAGGGCTCGCCCCGCCCGATCGCGTAGTACTTGAAGCCCAGCTTCTTCATGAGCGCAGGATCGTAGAGATTGCGGCCGTCGAAGACGACCGGCGCCTTGAGCTGCTTCTTCAGGTTGTCGAAGTCCGGGCTGCGGAATTCCTTCCACTCCGTGACGATCGCGAGTGAATCGGCGCCTTCGAGCGTCTCGCGGGCGCGCGAGCACAGGACGAGGTCGGGCCGCTCGCCGAAGATGCGCTTCGTTTCCTTCATCGCCGCGGGATCGAATGCACGCACTTTCGCGCCGGCGTCCCACAACTGCTGCAGCAGCACTCGCGACGGGGCCTCGCGCATGTCGTCGGTGCCCGGCTTGAACGCCAGGCCCCACAACGCGATGGTCTTGCCTTTCAGGTTGCCGCCGTAGTGCTTCGAGATCTTCTCGAACAGCACCTGCTTCTGCGCCTTGTTGACCGCCTCGACGGAGTCGAGCAGCGCGGGCGTGTAGCCCGAAGCGCGCGCCGAACGCGCGAGTGCCTGCACGTCCTTCGGAAAACACGAGCCGCCGTATCCGAGACCTGGATAGATGAAGTGATAACCGATGCGCGGATCCGAGCCGATGCCGACACGCACCTTCTCGATGTCCGCGCCGAAACGCTCCGCCAGGTTCGCGAGCTCGTTCATGAAGCTGATCTTGGTCGCGAGCATCGCGTTGGCCGCGTACTTCGTGAGTTCGGCGGACCGCAGATCCATGATGATGAGTTTTTCGCGGCTGCGCGTGAACGGGTCGTACAGCGCGCGCAGTAGTTCGGTCACGCGCGGATTGTCGGTGCCGATCACGACGCGATCCGGACGCATGAAGTCGTCGATCGCGGCGCCTTCCTTGAGGAATTCCGGATTCGAGACGACGTCGTACTCGATGTCGACGCCGCGCTTGTCGAGCGACTCGCGCACCGCGCCGCGAACCTTGTCGCTCGTGCCCACCGGCACGGTCGACTTGGTGATGACCACCTTGTATTCGCCCATGTGCTCGCCGATCGAGCGAGCCACCGCGAGCACGTACTTGAGGTCGGCCGAGCCGTCCTCGTCGGGAGGCGTACCGACGGCGATGAGCTGGAACAGGCCATGATCCACGCCCTCCTTCGCGGAGGTCGTGAACTTCATGCGTTCCGCTTCGATGTTGTTCTTGATGAGCGCGTCGAGACCGGGCTCGTGGATGGGGATGATCCCTTTCTTGAGGCCTTCGATCTTGTTGGCGTCGACATCGACACAGAGGACGTCATTGCCCGCGTCGGCCAGACAGGCGCCGGTCACGAGGCCGACGTAGCCGGACCCGAATATGGTTACTCGCATGGATTCCCTGCTGACGCCCCAAGTGGGCGCAAGGGGCGGAATTTTAACGGAAAGATGGGTCCCGGTTGGCTTCGGCCGGTGTCAGACGCCAGGAGTGTGAAGTCGACCGCCTCCGCCCAACCCGATTCGTGGGGCATCAAGCGGCGTCGATTTCACCCTCGACGGGCCGTACCCGGCGCAAACGCTGCGGCAGGACCACCCAGAGGATCCGGGCATTGTGCATGAGGACCACCATGCCCAATCCCGACAACAGCCAGAGTCCGAAGGACAGCGAATCCGGAACCTCGAAGTACTGGATCGCGATACCGGTGACCGACAGCGCTCCGCCGATGCAGATCAGCACGAAGAACGCACCACGGACGCCGAAGCCGGCGTCCAGCAGTTTGTGATGGAAGTGCGCGCGGTCGGGCTGGAACGGCGAGTTGCCTTTCAGCACGCGGCGGAAGGTCGTCCACAGCAGCTCGTAGAGTGGAATCGCGACTATCCACAACACGGTCGTCGGGCTCACGCTCGGACCCACGCCTTGCGAGGCGCTGATGGCGAGGCATGCGAGCAGGAATCCGAGCAGCGTGCTTCCCGTGTCACCCATGAAACAGCGGAAGCTGCGATTGAATTTCGCCGGAATGTTGAAGACCAGGAACGCCGCGACCGCTCCGCACAGCACCAGGCAGACACCACTGATGGAAGAGTCGCCCGTGAAGCTCGTGAGAGTAACCAGCGCCAGGAGCGCGTTGAACGCCATCGTCCCGGCGAGGCCGTCCATGCCATCGAGCATGTTGAATGCGTTTATCGCGCCGACGATCGCAACACACGTGAACGCAGCGCCGCCCAGTTCCGAGAAATGAACGGGCGAGCCGCTACCGAAAGGATCGCCCAGCGTGGTGATGGAAAGATCCGTCGACGACGCCAGCACGATCATCGCGGCAACCACGTGAGCGGTGAGACGGGCGATCGGCGACACCTCGAACCGGTCGTCCAGCAATCCGACGAGCACGACCAACGCCGCCGCGGAGAACAACGACGCGGAAACGAACGAGCTGTTGGGCAGCAGACCCACGCCGAAGATGCAGCCGATGAACATGGCGAGACCGCCGACGACGGGAATGTCGCCGCGGTGTGTCTTGCGACCGCCCGGTTTGTCGACGAGCTCGACCGCCACCGCAACGGGACGAAGCGCCAGCATGGCGAGGAAAGTCGCGAAAAACCCTGCCATTGCGGCGCCGAAGCTGATCACCAAAAAAGTCCCTACAAGTTACCTGCCGCGTCGAGCAAACAAACGCAGCAGCGTTGAAACGGCTGGCATTCTACGAACTCCGACAGACCCGAGCCAATCTTTCGGCGTTCGCAGACAGGCAGCACCCAAACGACCGATTGTCCTGTTGGAGGGAACACCAGTCGGTTTTGATATCAATCCCTTGTGCCTGTTAGCTGTCACGAGAGGCGGATTTATCTCACACGTTCCTATCTTTATTTTCGAACGCCCAAACTTCTCCGTTCGCTTTCGGCACAACGGACCAGCGCAACGTCCGTTTACAGGAATTCTTTAGCCGACTGGATCAGGTACCCTGACTTTGGGAGCCGGAGCCGTCGGCAATTTGCGACAGTCGTCTTGTAGTCAGTCTATTTGGGGCGGGCATAGAACGCCGAGACCTCGCTCGCCGGGCCAGGCCGGTATTGCGAATCCATCGCCTGTACCAGGAGCGCGGTGCCCGGCGACGGCGTCCAGACGAAGGTCGGGGAATCGTGGCGGGTCCAGGTATTGCGCGCGCTGCGTCTAACCACGTCGAACTCGACGATCCGGTACGTGACGAAATCGCGCGAGTTGTTCTCGAATCGCAGCGTCGCCGCGCCGTCCACGAGCGACTCCACCGTGACGTGGACTTGGTTCAGCTTCGCCGCCCATGTCGCTCTTTCCGAATGCGTCATGTTGCTGATGCGTTCCTTCACGTAGATCGAAGGAACCTCGCTCTGATCCCAGGGAACCGTGTATTCGTCGGACCATTCGAGGGAGTCGTTGTAACGGTCGATGGCCGGGGTGATCTCGTCCGAGAGATGGTCTCCCTTCAGGATCAGCCTCAAGTAGTAATAGAGCTCGATCGTGCGCTGCGGCCAGGTGTCGGGATCGCCATGCCCATCGCGCGTGGGGCCCAGCACCGCCGTGATCTCGGAAGTCCGGTCACGCACGAGCGCCTCGTGCAGATCGATGGCGCTGAGCGGAATCCCGTCGCGCATGAAATGAACGTTGTAATCCGCATCCATGACGACCCACTTGTTGTAGTCGTTTGACCAGACTTCGACGACGAAGTGGGCCCAGGGATTATCGACGGAGCCGATTTCGATGTAGCGCGACTGGTACCCGAACGCAGCCAGAGCCTGGAGCAACACCTGCGAATACTGCCCGCAGAATCCTCCGGTCACTCCGCCTCGAATCCAATCGAGTATCGTGATCGCGTCCCAGGGCGGATACGGGTCCGGAGTCGAGTGCGGCCACTGAGCCGCGACCCAGTCCTTCATTGCCAGGATGTTCTCGAACTCGCTCCTGCCCGGCAGGACGACGGCGTCGAGGTTTTCGCGCTCGCGCAGCTCCTTGAGCCGCGGGTGGGAAGGATCCTCGTATCGGACGGGAACCCCAGGAGTCAGATTGCCATTGACTCTGACCTGCACCGAGACGAGAACTGGCGCCGGCTCGTCGCTACCGCAGGCGGCCAACGCAAACACCGCAACCGCCGCGGCGACTCCCAACAAACACTTCTTATACATATGCATGATCAAAAAATATTAGTTCGATCTCGTGAACTATTTCAATCGATTGATTAACGGTATCGGCCGGCAGCGGGACTTTCGCGTGCGAACTGGCTCGCAGATTCGACGCGTCGAAAGTGACCGATGTCTCGAAACGCCGGCTTCTAACTACCGGGAGACGGGCCGGCCTCGAGCCCAGGCTGCGCGGCCGGGGTTGACGCGACCGGCAGAACCCATGCCGACCGGGAAAAGGTCAGGTACGATTCGGGTCCGCTCGGCCCCGGCCGGCGCGGACCAATGAACATTTACAATCCGATCAAATAGATACGCCACAGACCGATGGCCAAGACAGCACTGATAACCGGAGTGACGGGGCAGGATGGCGCCTATCTCGCCGAATTCCTCATCCGCAAGGGATACACGGTCCACGGCATCCGCCGCCGCGTATCGCTATTCAATACGGACCGGATAGACCACCTGTACACCGATCCGCACGAGAACGGAAAACTGGTCCTGCACTACGGCGACATGACCGACTCGAGCAGTCTGCTCAGGGTCGTGCAGATGTGTCAGCCGGACGAGGTCTACAACCTCGCCGCGCAGAGCCACGTGGCCGTCTCGTTCGAGGAGCCCGAATACACGGCGAATTCCGATGCGCTCGGCGTGTTGAGATTGTTAGAGGCATTACGCATCGCCGGCCTCGCCGACCGCTCGCGCTTCTATCAGGCCTCGACCTCGGAGCTGTACGGACTGGTGCAGCAGACACCGCAGACCGAAACCACGCCCTTCTATCCACGGTCTCCCTATGCGGTCGCCAAGCTCTACGGCTATTGGATCACCGTCAATTACCGCGAGGCGTACGGCATGTATGCCTGCAACGGGATCCTCTTCAATCACGAATCGCCGTTGCGCGGCGAGACTTTCGTGACCCGCAAGGTCACGCGCGGTCTCGCGCGTATCAAGCTCGGCACGCAGAAATGCCTGTACATGGGCAATCTGGATGCCAAGCGCGACTGGGGCCACGCGAAGGACTACGTCGAGATGCAGTGGCTGATGCTGCAGCAAGACAAGCCCGAGGACTTCGTCATCGCCACCGGTCAGCAATACAGCGTCCGCGAGTTCATCACGCGGTCGGCGGCGCGGCTCGGCATGGAAATCGAATGGACGGGCAGCGGCGTGAACGAGCGCGGCGTCACACGCGACGGGCGCACGATCGTCGAAGTCGATCCGGGATATTTCCGTCCCACCGAAGTCGACACCCTGCTCGGCGACGCGAGCAAGGCGCGCGAGAAGATCGGCTGGAAGCCGAAGCACACTTTCCAGCAGCTGGTCGACGAGATGACCGATGCCGACCTGCTCGAAGCCGAATCGGAGCTGCGCGCGGCAGCCGGTCGGCGCCGTTCTCTCTACTGATCCATTCCCGGAGCCTTCTTTGAAGATTACGCATTGTCGGCTGTGCGACAGCGCCAACCTCGATACCGTGGTCGATCTCGGATATCACCCGCTCGCGGATACCTTCCTGCCGCCTGAGAAGCAGTACGGTCCCGAGGTTTCCTATCCGCTCCAGCTCGGCAAGTGCCGGGATTGCGGCCACGTCGCGACGATGTATTCGGTCTCCGCCGTCGAGCGCTACCAGAAGGAGGACTACAGCTACGATTCCTCCAACTCGCGCGTCTCGATCGCCCACTTCCGCGAATTCGCCGAGTGCGTGCTGGCCGAGAAAACGCCGCGGCCGGGCGCCCTCATCGTCGACATCGGCAGCAACGTCGGCACCCTGCTCTCCCACTTCAAGGACCTCGGGCATCCGAACGTGCTGGGCGTCGAACCGGCCGGCAACATCGCGAAGCTCGCGGTCGCGAACGGCATTCCCACGCTCAACGACTTCTTCTGCGAGAACATCGTCGAGGACCTGCGCGGGCGCGGCGGCGTCGACGTGCTGCTGAGCTCGAACGTGGTGAACCACGCGGACGATTTGCGGGGCCTGCTCAAGGTCGGCGCCCAGGTCATGCGGGAAGACGGGATCTTCGTGTTCGAGGTGCCCTATCTGCTCGAACTCGTGAAGCGCACCGCGTTCGACACGATCTACCACGAGCACGTGCACTATCACTGCATCAAGGCGCTCGCTCCCTGCCTCGCGGGACAGGGTTTCTCCATCTTCAAGGTCGATTGCATCGACTACATGTGCGGCTCGATCCGCGTATACGCGCGTCGCGGCGGCAGCCACGCGCCGGTGGCCGAAAAGATGATCCGCGACGAGGAAGCCTTCGGTCTTTTCGGCCTGGAGACCTATGCGCGCTTCATGGACCGGGTACGGCGCGTCAAGCTGACCGTGACCGAGCACCTGGCGCGCATCCGCGCCGAGGGCGGCAAGATCGTCGGCATCGGCGCGGCGACGAAGGGCAATACCTTCCTCAACTACTGCCGCCTGGACGCCGACACCATCTCCTATATCGCGGATGCTTCGCCCCTGAAAATCGGCAAGCTGACGCCCGGCTCCCACATCCCTATCATTGCCGACGATGCGATCGATTCGAGCGCGACTCACGCGCTGATCCTGCCCTGGAATATCGCGCCGATGCTGCAATCGAAGCTCGCCCACCTGGGACTGAAATTCTACGTGCCGCAGGTCCAAACCCTTGCAGACAAGGCCAATTGAGGAATCCACATGGAACTGATCGAACTCAAGCCCGCGTTCGTCGACGCGCGCGGCTCCATCACCGACCTGATCTCCGATGACGAGATCAATGCCGTCACGCTGATCACGTTCGCGAAGGGCGCGGTACGCGCCAATCACTATCACGAGCGCACCGTGCAGTGGAACTACGTGATCTCCGGCGAAATCCTGCTCGCGACGCAGATGCCGGGCGGCCCCAAGGTGGAACGCACGCTCAAGGCCGGCGAGTTCGCGGTGACCCGCGAAAACGAGCGCCACGCGCTCAAGGGCATCACCGAGGCCCAGGTCCTCATTCTCACGAAGGGCCCGCGCGCCGGTTCCCAATACGAGAACGACACGTTCCGCCTAACCGATCCCCTCATCACGCCCGGCACTTGAGCGATTCGCAAATGAAGGTTGCCGTTTCCAAGCCCCATCTCGGGCCCGCGGAGATCGAGTTCGTCAACAAGGCCATGCGTGAAAACGCCGTGTCGGGCGTTTTCGGCGAATTCATCGAACGATTCGAACAGGAATTCGCCGAGTTCTGCGACGCGAAGTACGCCGTGTCCTGCTCCAACGGCACGACCGCGCTGCATCTCGCGCTGGTGGCCGGCGGGGTCAAGGCCGGCGACGAGGTCCTCGTGTCGACGCTGACCAACATGGCCTCGTTCTTCGCCGTGCAGTACATCGGCGCGAAGGCGGTGCCGGTCGACATCGACCTCGAGACGCTGACCATGGATCCGGCGGACCTGGCGCGCAAGATCAACAGCCGCACGAGCGCGATCATGGTCGTGCACCTGTTCGGCCATCCGACCGACATGGATCCGGTCAACGAACTCGCGCGCAAGCACGGGCTGAAAGTGTTCGAGGATTGCGCCGAGGCGCACGGCGCGTTGTACAAGGGCAAGAAGGTCGGCAGCCTGTCCCTGGCCGGCGGCTTCAGCTTCTTCGCCAACAAGGTGCTGACCACCGGCGAAGGCGGCATGGTCACCACCGACGATCCCGAGCTCGCGCGCAAGGCGCGCAGCCTCAAGGCGCTGGCCTTCGGCACACAGAACAAGTTCATGCACGCGGACATCGGCTACAACTACCGCATGACCAACCTGCAGGCGGCCATCGGCTGCGGGCAGATGACGGTCGCCGACAAGCTGGTCGAACGCCGCCGCGAGATCGCCGCCTTTTACGCTTCTAAGCTCGCGAAGTACGCCGACCACCTGGTGCTGCCCATCGAGAAGCCCTGGGCGAAGTCGGTGTACTGGATGTACCACCTCGCGCTGCGCGATCATCTTGCGCCGAAACGCTCGCAGATCATGTCCGAACTCAAGGACGCCGGGGTCGAAACTCGCGAAGGGTTCATTCCGTACAACCTGCAGGAAATTTTCCTGCAGCGCGGCTGGACTCGCGCGGAAGACTGCCCCAACGCCAACCGCGTGGCCTATTCGACGTTCTATCTACCCACCGGACCGGACATCAGCCAGGACGAGCTCGACTACGTCGTGGCGCAGTTCACCCGCATCCTCGACAAGCTGGTCTGAACCATGTCCGTCTTCGACGCGCAGTACGCCGAACAATACGACCGCCTCTACGAGGGCAAGAACTACCTGCAGGAATGCGACCTCATCGAGGCCGCGATTTCGCGCGCGGGCGGTCCGCGGCCCAGGACACTGCTCGACGTCGGATGCGGCACCGGACAGCACTCGCTCGAACTCGCCCGCCGCGGGTTCAAGCTCACCGGCGTGGATCTGTCCGAACACATGCTGAACCACGCGC
The DNA here is from genome assembly GCA_023433705.1 of Pseudomonadota bacterium. Taxonomy (GTDB): domain Bacteria; phylum Pseudomonadota; class Gammaproteobacteria; order Steroidobacterales; family Steroidobacteraceae; genus CADEED01. The sequence goes on along the minus strand of JAEYUC010000036.1, from coordinate 62,412 downwards.
GCGCGAAGTCCGACGCGCTGCCCGCGGAACAACGTCCGCGGTGGCTGCAGGGCGATGCGCGCAGCTTCGAGGCCGGCGGGCCCTTCGACATGGCCATCATGATGTTCGCCGTGATCGGTTACCTGGTCGGCAATGAAGACGCGCTCGCGGGGCTGCGCAACATCCGGCGTCACCTGAGCCCGGGCGCATTGTTCGTCTGCGACTTCTGGTACGGCCCGTCCGTGCTCTCGGATCGACCCACCGACCGCGTGCGTGTGCTGCGGACGCCGAAGGGCGAAGTGATCCGCGCCACCAGCACCACGCTGGACATCCCACGTCATCAGGCGGCGGTCACGTTCAAGCTGTGGTCCGTGGAGGACGGCCGCGTGACATCGCAGACCACCGAGACGCACGTGTTGCGTTATTTCTTCCCCCAGGAATTCGCGCTGCTGCTCTCGCAATCGGGCTTCGAAATGGTGAGCATCAGCGCATTCCCCACCCTGGATGGCCCCCTCACCGATGACACCTGGAATGCGTTCGTCGTTGCACGGGCCAAGTGAACACGCGCGCTGCTAAGCCCTGCGCGCCGCGGCGCGGCGCCTGATGTTCCCGAGCGCCAAGTCCTCGGTATTCCGCCGCAACGTTAGCTGGCAATTCGTCGGCACCGCGACCAGCGCGGTGCTCAGTGGACTTGTGCTACTGGTGATGGGTCGCGGACTGGGCGCGACTGGTTTCGGTCAGTATTCCATCATCATCGGCTTCGTCACGGTCGCCAACCTTCTGGTGGAACCGCGAATGCAGGATGTCGCCGCACGGCTCTTCTGGAATCTCGGCGCGCGCGACGATCAGTCCGAAGAACATCGTCTGCCGTTCATCGATTGCCTGGTCTCCGAATCGCTGCTCAAACTACTGCCGTGCCTCGGATTGATCGCGCTGGCCGTTCCGCTCGCACATCTCGCCAATCTGCCGGACGGCGGCACTCAGTTGATCATCATCGCGGCCATCGGCAATTACCTGGCCAAGATCGGCTACGGACTATCCACCGGCATCCTTCGGGTGCTCGGGCGCAGCGACCTTTTCACTTTCTGCGGCAGCGGCGAACTGCTCGCCCGGCTCTGTGTTCTTCTGATCCTCGCAAGTTTCTCGGCCCTCACGGTGAGCGCCTGCGTTCTCACGCTGAGCGTCACGCTGCTCGTCAGCAACGTGGTGCAGCTGTGGCTCGCGGCGCGGTACATGCCGGGCCTGAAACCGGCATTCGGCTCATGGAGCCCGCGCGCGATGGTGGACCGACTCCGCGAGCACCGGCGGCTGCTGCTGTCCAACATCGGGCTGTCGGCTGCCGACCTCATGAACAAGGATCTCGACGTCACCCTGCTATCGCCGCTGGTGCCAGCATCCACCATCGGCGTCTACAAGATGGCAAAGAATATCGCACTGCTCACCTGGCGCGCGGTAGATCCGTTCTACTTGGCGCTCATGCCCGAGTTGAGTCGCCGCGTGCAGCTCAAGGACTACGCGGGCAGTCGGCACCTGCTGCGGCGCAGTGCTGCGGGGTTGGGTATCTTCGCGCTAGCTCTGACGTCGTCGGCGTTCATCGTGGTCTATCTCTTCGGCGAGCGAATCCTGGGTCCGGACTTCTCCGGAATTCCGCAGACCATCATCTGGATGCTGCTGGGCGTGGTGCTGAGCGCGCCGCTCGTATGGGGTCACCCCCTGGCCGTGGCGCTCAATCGAGGCGATCTGCCGTTCCTCGGAAGCCTGATCGGAATGGTGATGGGCCTCGCCGCATTCGCCGTGTTGGTTTCGCTGTGGGGCATTTATGGGGCCGCCATCGCGTGGACGCTGAGTTTCCTACCTCACTTCGTTTTCACGTCCGCCTTCTCCTATCGATTGCTGCGACGGGAGATCGAGTTGGACAACCGCTCACCATCCGAGTAGTACCGACCCCGTGACGAGTGCCGTAGCGGAAAACCAGCTCTTCGATGCCGCGCGTTCCCGTTCGCGACTGGTGACGTCGGCATTTGCCGCCGCCGTCACCGTAGGTGGCATCCTGCTGGCAAACCCGCAGAGCCTGCCGCAATTCGTCGTCTTCTTCTGTGCGTGGAACGCGATCATCCTTGTCCTGAATCGCGAGGACCTGCCGCAGTTCGCTTTCGCGTTCCTGGTCAACTCCGCGTTCATCGCCGTCTTCGTGGCCGTGCAGTCGTCAATCTACCCTGACACGTACGGCACCACCTCGCCGCTGTCGAGCTCGTGGACCGACGATTCGTATTTCTTCACGCTGGCGGCCGACTCGTTTCCAGCGGACCTGTTGAGCCGCGAGAACTACTGGCATTACACCCACACTTTTCCGACGCTCATCCGCGCGCTGACGCCGCTCCCGATCGAACATCCGCTCGACGCGCTGTTCTTCCAGTCTGGCATCGCAGCAGTGCTCTCAACCTTCACCCGCCGGCTGGTACTGCAACTTTCCGGCGGTGCCCGGGTGGCGGACACCGCGTACGTGCTGGTGCTCATCTGTCCTTTCTTGATGATGAACGGCGGCGTCATCCTGCTGCGAGACACTTTTGCCGCCGCGCTGCTGGTGTATTCGATCTGCTGTCTCAACTCGCGCCGCTTCGTCCTTGCCGCTGGAGCCATCGCGCTGCAGCTCGCCGTGCGGCCCGGGACGGGCCTGATTCTTCTGCCCGCGTACGGAGTACTTTACTTCCGGGAAATCGCGACATTCGTGCGCCGACATCCGCTGCTGGTCGCGGGAGGCGCGACACTCGCGGTTTTCGCGATTTACACGCTCGCCGATCTCCTGCTGCAGCTCGCGGAGCAGCACATAGGCGTCAAGAGCGTCGGATTCCTCGGTCGCGAGCTGATCACGGATCTCAATGCTGATCCGAATGCGAACGCCCTGTTCAATCGCATCCAGGAAATGCCGTTCGCGGCAAAGCTCGTCTTGAACGCCGGTTACATCTTCTCCTACCCTTTCCTGTCGATGCGCAGCGTCCTGTCAGCGGATACTTTCGACATCCGCAACGTGGCAATGAATCTGGCGATTCCCATCTATTCATACTGGCTCAATGCGTGGTTCTTCGCGGGGGTACTAAGCAGCGTGCGCGCGATCGAGAAGCAGCGCGCCATCGTGTACGTCATCGCCGTCATCCTGATCCTGGTCGGCAGCTACTCGCTCCAGACGCGGCACAAGACAATCATCTACCCGCTTTACTACATCATCGTCGCGGTGGGTTTTCGAACCGCGACGCCGCTCGCGCGGCGCTGGGGCTATCTTCTGGCCACGGTGCTGCTGGGCGTACAGATCGCAGCCGGCATTCGCTGAGCGCTGAAGGAGAGACTGAATGCACGATTCAAGTGCGCGGTACGCCGTTGGGGACCTGGTGCCGCCGCCTTACTACTTCGACGAATTGCCCGAGGGCCTGCAGAAGGCGGCGTTCGACGACCCGTTCAATACACCTGGCTGGATCGATCACTGTCGGCATGCGGCGCGCAAGCTCGGCATCCGGCATTCGGCGTATCTCGGTCGAACGCGCCAATCGAGGGTCCGACGGGCGCTGGCGGCCGCGGTCAGTTATGCGCGCTCACCGGCACTCGTCAAACAGGCATTGCTTTCGGGAGGCGGATGCTCGCGCCACCTCCAGCCGATCGCCTCGATGATCACCGACGTGCACCTGCGCGACGGCAAGGTGTCGGTGCTCGACGTCGGCGGAGGCTTCGGCGACAACTTCTTCGAGTTGCTGCGCGTCATCGATCCGGAAGTCGCTCGTGCGCTTCGATATGAAATCGTCGACAACGAGCCGAGCTGCGCGCTGGGCCGCGAGCTCTTCGCGGGGTATGAAATCCAGCCGGCGTTCACCTCGGATCACACTTCGCTGACCGGTCCGTACGACATCGTCATGATGATCGGTACACTGCAGTATCTGCCGGAATGGCGCCGCACGCTCGGTTCCATAGTCGATCGCGCCGCGCGTTACTCGTTCATCGCTCGTAGCCCGATCGTCGAAGGTACTTCCTTCACCACCACCCAGCACATCTGTCCGGCGTACGGATCGTTCGCGCGTCGCAGCCTGGGTGCCACGCAGATAAACGTCGTGGGACTGAGCGACCTGCGAAAGGTGATGGGGAATGGCCAGTGGCGTCCGATGATGGAATGGCTGGATACGGACTATTCGCCGCAATTTGCACGCCTCCCCGAACGCCGGCGCGGAGCCGCATACTACGTCATGGCCTGGGCGCGTGAGCCCGCGGTCGGCCTCGGGGGCGCCTGAGGCGCTTTTACTTCGGAACACCGGCGATACACTGAACTCATGCAACCTCTAACCAGCGTCTACATCGTGGAGCCCGACAATCAGGGCTGGATCATCGAGCGACTCATGCGCGACCTGGCCGGCGAACTGGCATCGCGCGGCATGACCGTGCGTATCGGACCCGGGTCCGGATACCGCCAAGAAGAAGTGATCTTCAATTCACGATTCCTCAGCGCGTTATCCGAGGAGCGAGCGCGCGTCAATTCGCTCTTCATCACGCACGTCGACGATCGCTCGAAGGAACTCGATCTCAAGGCGAGCTTCGCGCGCTTCAACAGTTTCGTGTGCCTCTCGCCGCACGACGCCGAGTACGTCAGCGCCCTGAAGGGTGATGATCGTGGCGTCGTGGGAATCGAACTGCCTGTACGCGAGGTGTCGGCGCCGCCTATCCGCATCGCGCTGTTCTCGGCGCGCTACGATGACGGACGCAAGAACGAACGCTGGCTCATCGATTTCTTCCGCAACAAGAGCGCCGCGGACCGCGGCGCCGTAACACTCTGTTTCCTCGGCTGGGGCTGGGAATCGTTCTGCGAAGAGCTCGGTGAGCTCGAGATGAGTTACGAGATCCATCGCTACTCGCGTTACACACCCGGCGAGTACGAGATGTACAAGACGACTCTCGCCGGTTGCGACGTCCTCGTCTACCCTGGGTTCGACGGCGGAGCGATGAGCGTGTACGACGGACTCAATGCGGGCATCGAAGTCCTCGCTTCGAACATCTCTTATCACCGAGGCCTCGGTGACTTCGTCGCATTGTTCGACGACGAGGCGGGCTTTCACCGGGAATTGGGCCGGCTGCTCGAGCGGCGCGCGGCGCGCATCGAGCTACTTCGCTCGCGCACCGTCTCCACTTACGCGACCCGGCTGCTCGCGCACTGGAACGTGCAGGCTGGAGCGGGGGCCCAGCCCGCCGACTCATCCGCCCCACGGATCAGCGCCGAACGTGCACGCCAGACGCTCGAACAATTCCGCGAGCACTACAAACCCATGAGCGTTTCGCGCGTGCGGTCGGCACTGATCCGGTGGTGGCAGACCAGAACGCTGCGATCCTGACACCGGAGTGAAAACGATGGCGACGCGCATCGACAGTGTGCCCGGCGACACAAGGTGGGATTCGATCGCCGCCTTCCTCGGCTTCTGGCTCGAGCACAACCCTTTGACGGGGCCCGAACGCGCGGTCTTCGACGAGTACTACACTAACTACCGCAGGCAATTCAGCCCGTACATCCGCCACCACTTCGCCGGACAGAGCCGCGAGATCGTTGCGGCGATCCGTGCGCAGCGCAACCCCCACCTTCTGGAGGTCGGCGCGGGGTGCGGCACCGAATCGCTCTGGTTCGCACTGCAGGGCGCCGACGTCACCGCAATCGACATCGCCGCCGACCGTCTCGACGTGGCGCGGGCCCGTCTCGCCTGGCTGAACCGGGAGCTCAGTCTCGAACTGCCGGTGCATTTTCTCGAAACATCTCTGTTCGATTTCCGAGCGGACCAGGTCTTCGATCTCATCTGGTTGGAGCAAACCTTCCATCACCTGGAGCCGCGCGAGCGAGTGTGCGCAAAACTGGCATCGCTGATCGCGCCTGGTGGAATGTTGGTCATCAGCGAAACGAACGCATGGAATCCGTCGATCCAGTTGCAGCTTTTCATGCGGCGCGGCTTCAAGACACGTATCTCATTCATCGACCGGCGGGGAAATCGCGTCGAGTACGGCAACGAACGCGTCACCACGCCCGGTGCATTGCGTCGCCGGCTCGACGAGGCGCAACTGCGCGTCGTCAATACCCGCCGGTTCCGCATGCTCCCGAATTCCGATCCACCGGATTGGTGGCTCGGAGTCGAAAATATGCTGGTTGACGCCCTGCCGTTTCTCGCGACTCATTTCAACGTGCTGGCCGTCAAAGAGCTTGGCACCGAAGATTCATGACCGCCACGGCACAACGCGCCGTACGGGTGATCCACGTCATCGTAGGACTCGATCCCGGCGGAGCGGAACTCATGCTCGCGCGCCTGATCGAGACGTCGCATCGGCGCAGAGAGTTTCACCACGTGGTCGTGTCGCTGACGTCGGCGGGCAACGTCGGAGCGCGTCTGCGCAATGGTGGAATCGAGCTCCACACGCTCGGCTTCCGATATTCACCGGGCGCGTTCAAGGCCTTTTGGCGCTTGCGAAAACTGTTGCGCGAGTTGCGTCCGGATGTCGTACAGACCTGGATGTATCACGCCGACCTGATCGGCGGACTCGCGGCGGTGGGCTCGGGTAGTTCGGCAATCGCGTGGGGAGTCCGCACCACCTTCATGCAGTTCGAGGGTTCTCGTTTCACGCGTGTAGTGGCGCGCGCCTGTGCAATGCTTTCAACGCGGATTCCGCGCGTCATCGTCTGCGCGGCCGAAGCTTCACGCCGCGTGCACGTCGCGATGGGTTACGACGCCGCCCGTATGCGGGTGATACCCAACGGCTTCGACATCTCGCGCCTGGCAGGCGGGGCCGATCGCCGCGCCGACCGCCGCGCGGAATTCGGCTTCGATGCACGCACGGTTGCGATTGGCGCCATCGGCCGCTTCAGTCCCGTCAAGGACTACCCCACGTTCATTCAAGCCTGCGCAATTGTCGGCGCACGCATGCCGTTCGTCCGGTTTCTATTGGCGGGCCGAGGTCTGGACGCGGAGAATCGCGAGCTTGTGAACTGGCTGGAGAAAGCGGGATTGCGCGATCGATTCGTGCTGCTGGGCGAACGCAATGACATTCCGGAATGCCTCGCAGCTCTCGACGTGTTCTGCCTTTCATCCAGGAGCGAGGGCTTTCCCAATGTCGTGGGCGAAGCTATGGGAGCGGGCGTGCCCTGCGTCGTCACCGACGTCGGCGACGCCTCCCTGCTGGTCGGAGACACCGGCGAAGTAGTGGCCCCCGGAGACCCGCAGGCGCTTGGCGCCGCGCTGCTACGCATCGCAGGGTACGACCCGGCCACCCGCCAGGCGCGTGGCGCGGCCGCGCGTCGCCGTATCGAGAGCGAGTTTTCGCTCGATGCCACGTGCGCGCGTTATGAATCGCTGTATCGCGAGTTGGCGGGCGGGGCGAATCACTGATGTGCGGATTCGCCGGATTTGCCTGGGGCACATTTGCCTCGAATCGCGAAGAAGCGCTCGCGCTGCTGCGCTCGATGGGAAATTCGATCGCACGCCGCGGACCCGACAGCGACGGACAGTGGATGGACGTCGAGGCGGGAATCGGGTTTGCACACCGGCGCCTGGCCATAGTCGACCTTTCCGCGGAAGGTCACCAGCCCATGCAATCGCCGCGCGGGCGCTACGTCATCAACTACAACGGCGAAATCTACAATCACCTGGAGCTGCGGGCGCAACTCGATGTTGCCTGGCGCGGCGGCTCCGACACTGAAACACTGCTCGCGGGTTTCGAAGCATGGGGCATTCGCAAGACGTTGGAAAAAGCGGTCGGCATGTTCGCCATGGCGATCTGGGACCGTGAGCAGAGCGAACTGACACTGGCACGTGATCGCTTCGGCGAGAAACCGCTCTATTACGGTTGGCAGGGCGGCCCCGCGGCATCGCCGGGAGCAACCTTTCTTTTCGGCTCGGAATTGCTGGCGCTTCGTACGCACCCGGCTTTCGAGGCGCGTATCGACCGCTCTGCGCTGCGCACGTACATGCGTTTCAACAACGTGGCCGGTGATGCCTCCATCTACGAGGGAATTCGTAAACTGCCGCCGGGTACATTGATCCGGGTACGCGCCGCCGGACGACAGACCATCCTCGAGCAGTACTGGTCCGCGGCGCAATGCGCCGCGCAGGCGGGCGCACAGGGTTTCGCGGGCGACGCAAAAGCCGCCGCTGCGGAACTCGAACAGCGGTTGGCCGCCGCGATCAGTCAGCAAATGATTGCCGACGTGCCGGTGGGCGCGTTTCTTTCGGGGGGCGTGGATTCCTCGACCATCGTGGCGCTCATGCAGCGCCAGGCTTCACAGCCGGTACGTTCGTTCACGATCGGCTTCGAGGATGCTTCGCTCAACGAGGCACACCACGCGGAAGCCGTAGCCAGGCATCTCGGCACCCGCCACACCGAACTGTACGTGGCCCCGCGGGACGCGCTCGAGCTGATTCCTGCACTCGCTTCGATCTACTCGGAACCGTTCGCGGATTCATCGCAGATCCCCACCTACCTCCTGGCGCGCATGACGCGCGCGCACGTCACCGTGGCGCTGTCGGGCGACTGCGCCGACGAATTGTTCGGTGGCTACAACCGCTACCAGGCCGCGGCGAGCTCGTGGCCGAGGCTTTCGAAACTGCCGGTCGCCGTAAGACGCCTTGTCGCCCGCGCACTGCTCGCTATTCCGAGCGCATTCTGGGATGCGCACCGGTCCGACCGAGGCGGAGCGCTGGAGACGGGGCGCCGCAGCCTGCTGAGCGAGAAGGTCCAGAAGATCGCCGCAACCCTGCCGTCCGGCGACGTGGATGAACTCTACTTATCTCTGGTGTCGCATTGGCAGGACCCTGGTCAAATCGTCATTGACGGCGAAGAGCCGAACCCGCTGGTCGCGAGCGACATTCCCGGAATCGACGCGCTCGATACGGTTTCGCAGATGATGCTTACCGACGTCATCGGCTACATGAATGACGACATCCTCACGAAGGTCGACCGCGCCGCCATGGCCGTGTCGCTCGAAACACGCGTGCCCATGCTCGATCACCGCGTGGCGGAGTTTGCCTGGCGACTGCCACTCGACTTCAAGTTGCGCGACGGCCAGTCGAAATGGATCCTGCGGCAAATCCTTTACAGATATGTGCCACGCGAGCTGATCGAGCGCCCAAAGGCGGGCTTCGCGGTGCCAATTGATCGTTGGCTGCGCGGTCCATTGCGCGACTGGGCGGAACACCTGCTGAACCCGCAGAACCTGGAACATCACGGTTATCTGCGTGCCGGACCGATCCGTGAGCGCTGGGCACAGCATCTGCGAGGCGAGCGCAACTGGTATGCACAGTTGTGGAATGTGCTGATGTTCCAGTCCTGGCTCGAGAACACGCATGGCCGCTGAGGCCGGCGGAGTTCCCACCGGCGCTCCCCTGATCGCTTACGTCGTCAATCACGCCGCGTTCTTCGTATCGCACCGCCTTCCGCTCGCCCTGGAAGCGCGTCGGCGCGGCTATCGAGTCGCCCTCGCGACTGGCCAGGCCGGCAGCGAAACCATGGAACCCGCGGCGGAACGCGAACTCGCCGAGCAGAAAATCGCGCACCGGCGTGTGAGTTTCACGAGCAGCGGCACCAATCCACTGACCGAGATTCGCGGCCTGTGGCAGCTCATGCGGCACCTGCGACGCCTGCGCCCGGCACTGGTCCATTGCGCTTCGCCGAAGGGCAATCTATACGGAGGAATCGCCGCGCGTCTCGCCGGTGTTCCGGCCGTCGTCTTCGCGGTGTCAGGTATGGGCTTCGCGTTCACCCAGAGCGGCAATCGCGGAATCGCGCGAAGTATCATTGCCAGCATCTACCGGCGCTTGGCGCGCCTCGCCTATGGTCACCCTCGCAAGCGCGTGATCGTGCAGAACGAGGACGATCGGCGCCTGATACTCGATGCTGGCCTGGCGCGACCTGACGAAGTTCTGCTGGTGCCGGGGTCCGGAGTCGATGTCGCGCGATTTGAAATCGCCAAGCCCAAGCGGGCCATGGTCCTCTTCCCCGCGCGCATGCTCATCGACAAGGGGGTGCTGGAGTTCATCGAAGCGGTACGAATTCTGCGTCCGCGCGCGGCCGATTGGCGATTCGTGATGGCGGGTGCGGCTGACTACCGCAATCCCAGCAGTGTATCCCGCGAACACCTGGAACGGCTGGTCGCCGAGGGCCTGGTGGAATGGTCCGGCCACGTCGCCGATCTGTCTCCTTTTTTCGACGCGGCGAGCATCGTGTGCCTGCCCTCGTATCGCGAAGGCATGCCCAAGGCACTGCTGGAAGCCGCTGCCGCAGGCTGCGCCGTAGTTACGACCGACGTGCCGGGGTGTCGCGAGGCGGTCTTACCGGGCGTCAGCGGCACGCTCGTGCCACCGCGTCAGGCAACGCCATTGGCGGAAGCGCTGTGGGCGCTCATGCAGGATCGCGAACGGCGCGACAGTTATGGCCGGGCGGGGCGTAAACTCGCGCGGGAGCGCTTTGCGCTGGAAGTAATCGTTCGACGAATTACCGACTTGTACGAGGTATTGCTAAAAAATGGTTGAGGTGGTTGCCAAGAAGCCGGGACGGCTGATCCTGATAGAACTCAACGAGCTCAATTTCGATGTCGTGAGGCGATACGTTTCCGCCCACCCCCTACCCGGTTTTCAACGTCTTCTTACCGGTTCGCAGATCCACACAAGCGCCGAATCCACCTATGAATCGCTGGAGCCCTGGATACAGTGGCCATCCGCGCACTGCGGCCTGACGGCCGACGAGCACCAGGTTTTTCGCCTTGGCGACATCGTGCACAGCAAGGCTCCGCAGCTGTTCGAGGAACTCGAACGCAGAGGTCTGCGCGTCGGCGCGGTCTCTCCCATGAATGCCGAGAACCGTCTAAGCGAGCCAGCCTATTTCATTCCCGACCCATGGACTCGCACTCCTACCGACAATTCCTGGTGGAGCCGAGTGCTGAGCGCCGCGGTAGCGCAGGCGGTCGGCGACAATTCCAAGAACACAATCACGCCGCGGACCGGCTTTCACCTCGCCCTCGGGATGCTGCGCTTCGCGCAGCCGAAGAACTACGGCAAGTATCTCGCGCTCGCGCTGCGCAGCCGCGGCGCTCCGTGGCGCAAGGCGCTGATCCTGGATCTGCTGCTGCATGACATACACATGCGGCTGTTTAGATCGCGGCGCGCCGACTTTTCGACCTTGTTCCTCAACGCCGGCGCGCACATCCAACATCACTACTTCTTCAACGCGCGTTTGTTGCGCGAACAGCTCACCCTGCGCAATCCGTCGTGGTACGTCGCGGAGGACGTCGATCCGATCTGCGAAATGCTCGCGGTGTACGACCGGATCCTGAGCGACTATCTGGAGATTCCCGGTGTCGATGTCATCGTTGCGACCGGACTATCGCAGAAGCCTTACGATCGCGTGAAGTTCTATTACCGATTGCGCGATCACGCCGCGTTCCTGCGTGCTGCCGGCATCGAATTCCGCGAAGTGCTGCCGCGCATGACCCGCGACTTCCTCGTCGAATTCCCGGATGCCGACTCTGCCCAGGCTGCGGCGCAGCGTCTGTCATCGATCACGGTGGATGGTGGGCTGCCGATGTTCGGAGAAATCGACAATCGCGGCAGCAGCCTCTTCGTGACGTTGACTTACCCGCACGAGATCACTGGCGAGACGCGCTTTGAGGTCGATGGACGGCCCGCGTCACTGGAACCGCACGTCGTGTTCGTCGCCATCAAGAACGGCATGCACCAGGAAAAGGGCTTCGCCTATTTCACGCCCAACGTGTCGCCGTTCGCGCCGAGAGACGGAGACCACGTCAAGGAACTCTACCGGACGATCATGCGTTACTTTCGAACGTCCGCGCCCGCCTCGGAATGAGCAGCACCACGGCGCAGGCGAGGAAAGCACCGATCATCGCGCTGCCCAGAGTGATGAGCGTGCGCTTCGGACTCAGGCGTTTTTTCGGGACGCGTGCGGAATCGATGACGCGGAATGCATATTCATCGTTGCCCCTCGCAACCATCATGTTTTGCATTTGCGATTCCAGCAGCCTGCTGATGGACTGCTGCAAGGAGATCTGCTTGGCGGACTCGAGCTCGCCGCGCAGATAGGCGATGCTGCGTTCCGCGTCCGCGATGGCGCGAGCGCGCATCTGAGAATTGATCTGCTTGGACATGCCGTTCGCCCATTCCGCCGCCTGGACTGGAGATTTCCAGTCGACGGTCAAGATCACGACGCCGCTCTTACGATCCTCGCCCACCTTGCGCACAGCCTTCTCGAAGTACTCCACCGCGTCGCGGATGTCGGGCTGATTCGGGCCCGGGTTCTTCCAGTTCCGCTTTTCGGCGTCCCATTTCTCGGCAAGCAGCACCGTCACGAGATTGTTCTGCTCGATGAACGAACGCGAGAAATCACGGGAGCTGAGCACCGCGAGCGGCTCGACCTTGTCGCCCCCGCCGAGATTGATGCCAGCGAGTCCGGCGAGGCCGCTGAGCGCCCCGATCTGACCGACGAGCCCTTGCCCGTTCTGGTTCTGCACGGGGAGCAAAGTCACTTGCGCCCGATAGATAGGCGTGGCGAGCAGCGCGTAGGTTGCACCTAACAAGCCGAAAACCAGCCCGGAGGTGACGATGCGCCAGCGAGCCGCCCACAGGAGCGGAATAGTCGGCGCTGGATCGGTCTGTGTCGCGAGATTCATCAGAAGGAATTCACGGCCGCGGCCGCGATCGCCAGGTTGTAGAGGATGCCCGTGACCGCCTGCCACAGCGGCAGGGCCGGCATGCGCTCCGTGTCGAGCGGCACGACGATGGTGTCTCCGGGCCTGATGGCGACCTGCGCGCTGCGCCGGAACCAGCCGCCGCCCTCGCTCGATATGACACTGCCGTCGGCGCGGACGACGTAGACGCGATTGCGGTCGGCCTTGCGCGTCACGCCACCGCTCAGGCCGATGTAATCGTCGCGCGTGAGATTCTCGCGGAAGAAGTGCGAGGTATTGTTCTGCACCTCGCCGATGACCGTCACTTCCTGCTTCTGCTTCGGAATGATCAGCTGGTCGCCTTCACGCAGCACGACGTCCGCCGCCGAACCTGCCGGCGAGCTCAACACGCTGTTGAGGTCGATCACGAGTCGACCCACCGCCTTGGACGCCTTGAGCTGGTTGAGGAGCGACTGGCCGACGCTGAGCGCCTGCCCGGCCGACGCCTGGTTGGCGGCGGCCGCCTGCAGGGCAGTGGCCGCCAGATCGCTCTGCAGCCGTTCGGCGAGCCGGTCGATCTGCTGCTGTTCGCGTTCCTTGAGCTCGACGCGCGTGAACACGGAACCGCTCGGGAACGCGAGGCTGGTCAGTCCGCCCGCGCGCTCGAGCACCGAGCGCAATGTTTCGCCGCGCTGGATCGGATAGACGCCCGGGAAGCGCACTTCGCCGACCAGCGTGATCTGTTCCTGTTCGCTCCACTCGGGGACTTCCTTCACGTTCAGGAAGTCGAAGGGCTGCAGCTGCACGTCGGCGCTCTCGTCGCCGCGCAGGATTGCTCCCAGGTCGATTTCGATGAGCTGCGTGGTGCGCGCGTCCCCGGTCACACGATAGCGCGTGAGCTCGGCCTTCGCGCCGTAAGCCGCATCCTGCAAGCCACCGCCCGCGCGCAGCAGGTCGCTGATGCGCATCCGCGGTTCGAGTGGATAGTCGCCGCGCGCCTTGACGCGGCCGTCGATGCGCACGATCGCGCTCGGTTGGTCGATGCGCGACTGGCGGCGGATTTCCTCGAGCACCGGGTGGATGAGCTCGGTGCGACCGCTCGATGTATCGAACACCATGAGGCGGTCGCGCGGCATGAGGCGGATGTTGCTGGGCGAATCCGGCTCCCGCAGCGCCGCGGCGAGATCCGCCGACACGACGACGATGCGGCGATCGGGGGGCAGTTCGCGACGGATCATCACGTAGTTGATGTCCGCGTTCGGCTTGAGCTCGTCGACGGAGCCGATGACTTCGGTCAGCCGCAGGCCTTCGCGCCAGGCGACGGGGCCCGGCCGGAATACGTGACCTTCGATGGTCACGCCTTCGTCGAGCGTGGGCCGCAGCTTGAGTACGCGCAACGAGTCGCCCTTGCGCAGCAGTTCGCCGCGGCCAGCCGGCTCGTCCAGCGATACGTCGAGCACGACGCGTTCGCGGCGCTCGTTGACGCGCACCAACGCCGCACGCGCGCTATCCGCCTCGGCGGTCAAACCACCCGCGAGCTGCACGATGTCCTCGACGCTCGTGTTTCCCTTGATCTCGTAGATCGCGGGACGATGCACCTCGCCGTCGACGGCCACCGTGGCCGACACGGGCGGGATGAAGATGACGTCGCCCGGCAGGAGCTTGGCGTCGTCGCCGGTATCGCCACGCAGCAGCAGGTCGTAGAGGTCGAGCCGGCGGACGAGCGCGCCGCCGCGCTTGAGCTGCACGTCGCGCAGCGAACCGATCGGCTTGATGCCCCCCGCGGCGTACAGCGCCGACGTGATGGTGGCAAGGCCGCTCACGGTGTAGCTGCCCGGGCGATTCACCTCGCCCATGACGAATACGCGGATCGAACGCGTGTCGCCCATCGCGACGCTCGCGCGCACACCGATCATCTGCCGCTCGACGCGCTGCTCGATGTCCGCGGCGACCTGCTGGAAGCTGCGGCCGCCGACGTTGATGGGACCGAGTTCCGGAAAATTGACGCGCCCGTCGCGGCTCACGGTCAGGCGCAGGTTGCGGTTGGTGCTGCCGAAGAGCTGCACGCGCAGCTGGTCTCCCGGCCCGACGATGTAGTCGGAAGGCACGGGAACGTCCGTCACCGGCGCGAAGGTCGCGTTCGAATCCTTGAACAGGTCGTATCCGAACGGCTTCAGCGCGGCGACGCCCGACTTGCGCACCGGCAGTTTCACGACCTTGAGGTCGAGCTTGCGCAACGCGCCGATCGCCGAGAGCCGCTGGATGGCCTGCATCTCGTTGAGCCCCGCGAGCATGATCGGCGAGAAACCGGGCAAGGTGAGCATGCCGGCCGAGTCGAGCTGGTACGGATTGCGCGCATGGATCAGGTTCATGCGGTCCTGGAGCTCGATCACTTCTGCGGGCTCGAGGATCGGCGCCGGCTCGCCGGGAATCGTGACCGGCGGAAGTCCGGGACCCGGACTTTCGATGCGTGCCGGCTTGTCCTTCAGGAATTCGAGCTTGATCAGCAGCGTGTCGTCAGGCTTGAAGAGCTTGTCCGGGATCTTCTCCCCGGAGAGCCGCCGTTCGGAGTCGGAATCGAGTTCGCCATCGCGCTGGTCGCCGCGCTGGTCGCGTCGGGTGCGTGAGCCGTTGTCGCCCATGCCATCGGTCGACCCGCTGTCCCCCAACACCGAACCGCCGAGGCCCAGCTGCTCGAGCAGCGCCTCCCGGTCTTCCGGGCTCATGCTCCGGAGAAGTTCCATCTGTTCGGCAGTGGGTACCTGGGCCGATGCGGGAACCCACGCGGCGATCAACGCCAGACCCAGAATGATCGACCATCCCCTGCGCATCAGAATCCTTGTTGCCAAACGACGAACCCGTGGACCCGCGAAGACTCACCTGTCCGCGGACCCGGATCGTCCATACCAATACCGGCGCTGATCTTGCCTGCTCCGAGCGCCCGCGAGTAGCGAAATTCTACATTGTCGACGTCCCGGGGCACTTCGCTCAGTGCGTGCGGTCCCCCATCGCGGTTGAGCTCGACCTTGCGCAGCGTCAGGGAAAGGACGGAGCCGTCCGGCCTACTCAAGGTACCCGCGACCGAGTACATCCGGCTGTCGTTGTCCATCGAGTGTCCGATTATCCGGCCGCGGTACGCATAACCCTGTGGGTAGATGGCATTGCGGTACGCACAGTTGAACTCCGGCGTCTCGCGCGAAAAATTGCACGCGGTATCCGAATACTCGCCCCGCACGCGAAAGCCGCCCAGGTCGCTCGACCACCAGCCCTCGAGGCCGAACAAGCCGATGAACTTGCTGGGCAGTCCGCCCGCCTCGTCCTCGCCTATCCACTGCGTGTAGAACGTCAGCGGCAACTTCTTCCACGGCGAACGCAGGCGCATGTCGTATCCGGCCATCTGGTTGCCGGGCTGGTCGTCGACGAACCCGTCTTCGGAGGTCTGGTTGTCGCGGCCTAACAGCATGTCGGTGAACGTGTTCCAGTCGCAGGACCGTTCGCCGCCGCACCACTGCGCCGTGCGCGTGAGTCCCACCTCGAGCCATGGCCGGGGCCGGAAATTGACGCGCGCGGCGAGGAAACGGATCCCGGGGACCTCGACGCCGTTCGACTCCATTTCTCCAAGGGCGATACTCGCGCGCCACGGACCGATCCAGCTCAACCACCGGCTCTTGAACGGATCGGTGTAGTTGCGCTCCACGGTGATGCTCGGAATCGGCCGCGCGTTCGTCGAGAGGATCAGGCTGCTGTCCCAGCCCGGTCCCCACCAGCGCTCCATGTATCCGGCGGAGATCATGAAGTTTCCGACGTTGATGCCGAGATAGCTGCCGTCGGGACGGAAATCCTTGTCGTCGTCCGGATCGGCGACATAAGAGCCCTGAAGGTTGAGCGCGAGATGATCGCCGAGCCAGCTCGCGCGCAGGGCCACCTCGCCCTCCTCGCGCGGCGTTTCGGCGAAATCGCGCAGGGGCGTCGGCTCGTAGGCGCCGCTCACTCGGACGCCCGCGCCGGCGAAGCCCTGCGCCGAGGCCATGCGGGACAGCCGCTGCACTCTCAGCAACGCCGCCGCCGTCGCGAAGTCGTAGTCCGACGGGCGCGCCGCAAGCGCATCGCGCGCGATGTCGGGCCATGACATCGGCCAGGTCGTCACGGGGCCACGCAGAATCCCCTCATCGGCCAGGAGCTGTATGTCGAGGCGCAGCCCGACGTCGCCCGGAGCGAGCCACGGGTCGCAGAACGCCGGCCCGGCCAGCAACGTCGACGCGAGTGCCGCCAGCACCTGGAATTTGCGCGCGATCACGGTTCGAAGTCGTGATGCCAGCCGATGAATCCGTAGGGTTCCACGTCGCGCCCGGCGCCGACGGGATCGAGGGCCTCGATGCCGACTTCCGCGGAAAACGCCTCGCCGAACAACTTGCCGCGCCAGCCCAGCTCGAGCGCGGCGTAATCGGCGGGTCCGGCGCTGACGGTGTTGCGCGGATCGAAGCCGTCACGATTGAATTGCGCCGCGCGCACCGTCGCCGACCACACGGATCCGTCGATCTGCGTGTAGTTGGCGCCGATCGCGTAGGTCTCGGCGTCCGAGTCGGCCGTGTGGCCGATGACTCGCCCACGATACCGATAACCTTCCACGTCGTAGCGGCCCTGGTTGTACGCGCAGTCGTAGTAGGGACCGCTGCTGCTCAGGGCCGAGCACGTGGTATTCGAGTACTCGGCGAACATCAGCAGCACGTCGCCGCGCGCGAACGGCTTCCAGACCTCGAAGCCGAACTGCCCGAGATACTTCACGGGTAGATAGGACGACTCGTCCTCGCCGATGTACTGCGCGTACACCGCGTAGGGACCGTTGCCGATGGGCGATGCCCAGCGCAGGTCGAAGCCCGCCATCTGGTTGCCCGGTTCGCTTTCGGGCGTCGCATCGAATCCGGGATTGTCGTTGCCGATCAGCAGGTCCCAGAAGGCCGAGCCGTTGCAGGGCGCGCCGTCGCCGCAAAACTGGGCCGTGCGCGAGAAGCCGATCTCGACGTCCTTGAAGGGCATCACGACCACGCGCCACGCCATGAACAACGGCGAGTCGACGTCGGCGCGTTCCTCTTCCATCCGGCTGATGCCGAAACTGAAACGCCATGGACCGAGCCAGTTGAGCCACTTGTTTTCGAACGGCTTCGCGGCCGCGCGTTCGATCATGAGCGTGGGCATCGGGCGCGCATTGCTGGAGAGGATCAGGCTGCCCTCGTGCCCGGGTCCCCACCAGCGGTCGAGCGTGTGCGCCGACACCATCCAGTTGCCGAGCTGCAGCGTCGCGTGCGATCCGTCGGCGCGGATCTCCTGCCCGTCGTCGGGATCCGCGACCACGGTTGCGTTGAGCCCCACCGCGAACCGGCCCTGCGCGAAATCGAGTCCGCCGCCGACCTCCGCGTTCTCGCGGGCCGGCGTGTCGAAGTCGCGCACGATCGCCGCCTGCCCGCCGCGTACTCCCGCGTCGAACACCACCCGTCCCTGCGGCGGCGTCAGCCGCGTGCGCAGGCGCTCGAGCGCGGCCTGCACCGAGGAGTTGGTCGCCAGGTGCGGCTTGGCTTCGTCGAGCGCGAACTGCAGCGCGGCGCGCGGAATCGGCCACTGGTTGAGCGGGTAACGGATCACCTCGGCGTCGTTGAGCAACTGCAGGTCGGTGCGCAATTGCACGTCGCCGGACTCGAACCAGCCCGCATCGGCATGCGACGGATGCGACGCCAGCATGAACAAGCCGGCCAGCGCGATCACGATGCGCGCGGACGCCGGCGCGAAGTTCCGATTCACTGGCGCCACGCCCGCAAGCGCTGCAACAACGGCGCGAGCGACGGACGGGTTCCGGCCGCGTCGGGATCCGTCACGGACGGCAGGACTTCCTCGCACATCTTCTTGCCGAGCTCCACGCCCCACTGATCGAAGGCGTTGATGCCCCAGACGACGCTCTGCACGAACACCTTGTGTTCGTAGAGCGCGATCAGCCGGCCGAGCGTGCGGGCGTCGAGGCGTTCGAATGCGACGATCGACGCCGGCCGGTTGCCGTCGTGGACCTTGTGACGCGCGAGTAGTTCGACGCGATCCGCCGGCACGTTGCGTCCGGCGAGCTCCGCCTTGGCCTGCTCGAGCGTGTAGCCGTACGCGAATGCCTCGGCCTGGGCGACGCAGTTGCCGATGGCGAGCGTCGCCTGCGCCTGGTTGCCGCTCGAGGAACGCGCGGGCAGCAGGAAATCGAGCGCCGCGCGCGGCGTGCCCTGGTGCAGCATCTGGAAGAACGAATGCTGCGCGTTGTTGCCCGGCTCACCCCAGATCACTGGCGCGGTACCGATGTCGAGCGCGCTCCCGTCGAGCGCCACGGACTTGCCGTTGCTCTCCATGTCGAGCTGTTGCAGGTACGCGGGGAATCGTTTGAGTCGGCCGTCATAAGGCAACACCGCGAGCGTCGGAAGACCGAGGAAATTGATGTTCCAGACGCCGAACAGCGCCATGAGCACGGGCAGGTTGCCCGCCCACGGCGTGCCGCGGAAATGCTCGTCCATCTCGTGCGCGCCGGCGAGCAGCTCGAGAAAGCGCTCGCGCCCGATCGCGATCGCCAGCGAGACGCCGATCGACGACCACAACGAATAACGGCCGCCGACCCAGTCCCACATCAAGAAGCGGTAGTCGGGATTCACCCCGAAAGCGTCCATCGCGCGCGCGTTGGTCGAAACCGCCGCGAAGTGCCCCGGCACCGCCGCCTCGCCCAGGCGGCCCGCGAGCCAGGCGCGCGCGGTGCGCGCGTTGGCGAGCGTTTCCTGTGTCGTGAAGGTCTTCGATGCGACGATGAACAGGGTTCCCGCGGGATCCGCATCCTCGAGTACGTTCGCGAGATCCGTGCCGTCGACGTTCGACACGAACACTACGCGGGGCGCGCCTTCGGTGAGCGGACGCAGCGCCTCGACCGCCATCGCCGGGCCCAGGTCCGAACCGCCGATGCCGATGTTGACCACCGTCGTGATTCGGGCGCCGCCGGAGCCGCGCACCGTTCCGTTGCGCACCTCTTCGGCGAACTTCAGCATCCGCTCGCGTTCGGCGAGCACCTCGCGCGCGATGCCCGCGCCGCCGGGAGCGTCGTCCGACACGGCCGGCACGCGCAGGGCCGTGTGCAGGACCGCGCGACCCTCGGTCGTATTGATGGTCTCGCCCCGCCACATCGCGTCGATGCGCGAACGCAATCCGCTGGCGTCGGCGAGCGCGATCAGCAATCGCAGCGCGTCACCGTCGACGCGTTGCCGCGAGAAATCGAGGTGCAGCCCCACCGCCTCGACGGAAAATCGGCTGCCGCGGTAGGGGTCCGCGTCGCGCATGGCACGCAGCGTTACCCGGCGCGTTTCGGCCGCGCGCGCCTCCAGGGAACGCCATACGGCGCTCCGGTCGTTATGAGTCATGGCTGGTGAACTACCTGCGAAAGCTGGCGGCGATGGTATAGACCCGCAAGCGGTCAATCTAGAGCGTCGCCGCCTGGTGACGCCCTTCGAGCACGGCCCGCCACCAGTCTTCCCGGGCCAGGTACCAGTCGAGGGTGTCGGCCAGTCCGTCCGCGATGGTTTGGCGGACCTCGTAGCCGAGTTCGCGCCTGGCCTTGGCGAAGTCGATGGCATACCGCCGGTCGTGACCGGCCCTGTCCTCGACATAGGTAACCAGGCTGGAGGATTCGCGACCCCGCGCCCGCGGCGCCTCGGGGAACCGCGCCGCGAGCTCCGGTTGCGCGGCGAAGCGCGCGTCGACCAGCGCGCACAGTCGCCGGACGAGCGTCACGTTCTCGAGCGGCGTGTCGCCGCCGAAGTTGTAGACCTCGCCGGCCTTGCCGCGCGTCAACGCGAGCTCGATGCCGCGGCAGTGATCGGCGACGTGCAGCCAGTCGCGCACGTTGCGACCGTCACCGTAAAGCGGCACGGGCCGGCCGCGCAGGATGTTCACGATCGTCAGCGGGATGAGCTTCTCGGGAAACTGCCGCGGTCCGTAATTGTTCGAGCAATTGCTGATGCTCGCTCGCAGGCCGTACGTGCGGTGATAGGCGCGCACGAGATGATCCGCCGCGGCCTTGCTGGCCGAATAAGGCGAGTTGGGCGCGAAAGCGCTGGTCTCGGTGCTGGCGGCTTCCCCGTCGCCGAGCGAACCGAACACCTCGTCGGTGGAAATGTGATGAAAGCGATGATCGGGTACCGCGTTTTGCTCGATCCACACTCTCCGCGCGGCCTTCAGCAGCGAATGGGTGCCGACGATGTTCGTGGCGACGACCGCGTCGGGACCGGATATCGAGCGATCGACGTGCGACTCGGCCGCGAAGTGCACGATCGTGTCGAGCACCTCTTCCCGCAGCAGCGTCTCGACGAGCGCGGTGTCCGCGACATCGCCACGCACGAAGCGGAATGACTCGCGCTCGTGCGCGTCCGCCAGGTTGGCCGGATTGCCGGCGTACGTGAGCGCGTCGAGCACGACGACACGATCTCGCGGATGCGCGCCGAGCCAGTGGTCGACGAAGTTGGAACCGATGAATCCCGCACCGCCGGTGACCAGCAGCCTGCGCATGCCCGGATCAGCGCTGTTCGAGCAACGCCGCTACCGAGTCGACGACGTATTGAAGCTGCGACTCTTCCAGCTCCGGGTAGATGGGCAGCGCCAGCGTTTCCTGGGTCGCGCGCAGCGACTCCGGAAAATCCTGGGGTTTGTGCCCCAGATAGGCGAAACACTGCTGCATGTGCAGGGCGAGCGGATAGTAGATCTCGGTGCCGACGCCCCGCTCCGCCAGCCAGCTGCGCATTTCATCGCGGCGCGCGGTGCGGATGCAGTACTGGTTGTAGATGTGGCGTGCCCCGGCGGGAGCCGCGGGCGGAGTCACGACCTTTCCGCCGAGCCCGGCGCGTTTGAAGGCGGCATCGTAGAACGCGGCATTGCGCTGGCGCGCCGCGCTCCAGGAGTCGAGGTGCGGTAGCTTGACGTTGAGCACCGCGGCCTGGATCTCGTCGAGGCGGAAATTGCCGCCGATGAGCTCGTGGTAGTACTTCGGCTCCATGCCGTGCACGCGCAGCTTCATGAGCTTCGCGGCCAGGCGCTCGTCGTTCGTCACGCACATGCCCGCGTCGCCGAACGCGCCGAGGTTCTTGGTCGGGAAAAACGAGAGGCATCCGATATCGCCGATCGAACAGGCGCGGCGGCCCTGCGCATCCTCGGAGCCGATCGCCTGGGCGGCGTCTTCGATGACCGAGAGCTGATGGCGCTTCGCTACGCCCATGATGCGCGTCATGTCGGCCATCTGGCCGTACAGGTGCACGGGCATGAGCGCGCGCACGCGTCCGCCGGTCGTGCGATTGAACAAGACGCCGTTGCGTGTTTCGCAGTGCGCCTCGATGAACTTCTCGATGGCGGCGGGCGAGATGTTGAACGTCTCGGGCTCGATGTCGACGAACACGGGCCGCGCGCCCACTCGTGCGATCGTGCCGGCGGTGGCGAAAAACGTGTATGGGCTCGTGATGACTTCGTCGCCCGCCCCGATCTCGAGCGCCATGAGCGCGATCAGCAGCGCGTCGGTACCGGAGGAAATGCCGATGCCGTACTTGCACTGCGAGTACGCGGCGGTCGCGGCCTCGAGCGCCTTCACCTCGGGGCCGAGAATGAAGTACTGGGACTCGCTCACGCGCAGGATCGCGGCGTCGAGCTCGGCCTTCAGGGCACGGTATTGGGGTTTGAGATCGAGCAGCGGGACTTTCACAGGCCCGCAACTCTACCCGAACGTCAGCCCAGGTTGGTCACCCGCGTGGCTTGCGGCGCGCCGGTCTTGTAGTACTCGAGGTACCAGTCGACGAAGGCGCGGATTCCGACCTCCACGGGCGTCGCGGGCTTATACCCGACGTCGCGCACGAGATCGTCCACGTCGGCGAACGTGTCCGGTACGTCCCCAGGCTGCAGCGGCAGCAGGTTCTTCTGCGCCTTGCGGCCCAGGCAGTCCTCGAGGACCTCGATGTAGCGCGACAGGTCCACCGGCGCGTTATTGCCGATGTTGTAGATGCGGAAGGGCGCGCTGCTCGTGGCCGGGTCGGGATCGTTGCCGCTCCACTCGGGATTCGGCGCCGCGACGCGATCGCAGGCGCGCACCACGCCCTCGGCGATGTCGGTCACGAACGTGAAGTCGCGCTTGTGGTGCCCGTTGTTGAACACGTCGATGGGCTTGCCCTCGAGTATGTTCTTCGTGAACAGGAACAGCGCCATGTCGGGCCGGCCCCAGGGACCGTACACGGTGAAGAAACGCAGGCCCGTGACGGGTAGTTTGAACAGCGCCGCGTAGTTGTGCGCCATGAGTTCGTTGGCGCGTTTCGTCGACGCGTACAGCGACAACGGATGGTCGACGCCGCGATGCGGCGTGAACGGCATGTTCGTGTTGAGCCCGTAAACGGAACTCGTCGACGCGAACACCAGGTGCTCGGCGCCGTTGTGCCGGCAGCCTTCCAGCACGTTGAGCGTGCCCGTGACGTTGCTATCGATGTAGGCCTGAGGATTCTCGAGCGAATAACGCACGCCGGCCTGCGCCGCGAGGTGGATGACGCGCGGGAACTTCTCGCGCTGGAACAGCGCCTTCATCCCGCCTTTGTCGGCGAGATCCATCTTCACGAAACGGAACTTCGGCTCGCGCTCGAGGATTGCGAGGCGCGCGCGCTTGAGGTTCGGATCGTAGTAGTCGTTGAGATTGTCGAGGCCGACGACTTCGTCGCCGCGCTCGAGCAGCTTGCGCGCGGTATGGAATCCGATGAATCCGGCGGCGCCGGTGAGCAGAATCTTCACAGGCGACCGTCCACCTTGCTGGCCGGGAACACGTACTTGATGTCGTACACGACGTGGTTCTTCTTGCAGGCCCTGCGCACGCTCTCGATGCCCTCCTCGCGGAATTCCTTGTGGCCGACGGCAATCACGGCGGCATCATAAACCCCCGTGGGCACGCGGCTTATCGGACGAATCCCGTATTCGTGCTCCGCTTCGGCCCGGTCGATCCACGGGTCGTACACGTCCACTTTCGCGCCGTAATTCCGGAGCTCGCGCACGACGTCCGCGACCTTCGAATTGCGCAGGTCCGGGCAGTTCTCCTTGAACGTGAGTCCGAGCACCAGCACGCGCGAGCCCTTGGCCAGGATCCGCTTGCCGGCCATGAGTTTCACGACCTGCGCGGCAACGTAGTTAGCCATGCTGTCGTTGAGGCGGCGTCCCGCGAGGATCATCTCGGGGTGGAAGCCGATCTCCTGCGCCTTGTGCGTGAGGTAGTAAGGATCCACGCCGATGCAGTGTCCGCCGACCAGGCCCGGCCGGAACGGCAGGAAGTTCCACTTGCTGCCCGCGGCCAGCAGCACTTCTTCCGTGTCGATTCCGAGGCGATTGAACAGCAATGCGAGCTCGTTGATGAGCGCGATGTTGACGTCGCGCTGCGTGTTCTCGATGACCTTGGCGGCCTCGGCCACGCGAATGCTCGACGCCTTGTGTGTGCCCGCGCGCACGACCGAGCGGTACAACTTGTCGACGAAGTCCGCGACTTCGGGCGTCGAGCCGGACGTGACCTTCTTGATCGAAGGCAGGCGATGTTCCTTGTCGCCGGGATTGATGCGTTCGGGACTGTAGCCGGCGAAGAAATCCTTGTTGAACTTGAGGCCCGACACACGCTCGAGGATGGGGATGCAAACTTCCTCGGTGCAGCCGGGATAGACGGTCGATTCGTAAACGACAACGTCGCCCTTCTTGAGCACCCTGCCCACCGTCTCGCTCGAGCGCTCGAGCGGCGTGAGGTCCGGCCGGTTGTAGCGGTCGATCGGTGTCGGCACGGTGACGATGAACACACGGCACTTGCCGAGCTCCTTGAGGCTCGTGGAGTACTTGAGCAGCTTCGCGGCTTTGAGCTCGGCCGGCGAACATTCGAGGGTGGAGTCCTTCCCCGACTTGAGCTCGGCGATGCGGTTGGCCTTGATGTCGAACCCGACGGTGTCGAAGTGTTTGCCGAATTCCACGGCCAGCGGCAGCCCGACGTATCCCAGACCGACGATGCCGATCCGGCACTTTCTCAAGCTCAAATCCATGATTTTTCTATCTCTCTTAAGCCCTTAGGGCGACGCGCGGCCGCGATCTTGCCGTTCCGCGGCTCGCAAATCGAGCCGCCGGAGGCACTGTTCGGTGATTTCTGTGCGTTCTATCGCTGTCCCACGGCGCCGGCGGCGGCCGGCTGACTGCCGGAGCCCCCTTCCGGAGCCCCCATCCGCCAGACGACCTTCCCGCCGCTCGCCTTCTGGATGACGTCCAGCAGGGCCTCGTGGCGGCGCAGTTCCTCGTCGTCCGGCTGCGGAACCGCGAGCTGGATTCCGGGGGTGCGCAACGTGGGAACCGCCACGCTGACACGGGACCGTTCGCCGGCGCCCGCGCTGACATCGAGCGCGAGTGCGCTCTGCCCACCGGTCATCGCCAGGTACACGTCGACGAGGATCCCGGCGTCGAGCAGCGCGCCGTGCAGGTCGCGCTTGCTGTTGTCGACGCTGTAACGCTTGCAGAGCGCATCGAGACTGTTGCGCTGACCCGGATGCAGGCTGCGCGCGAGCGCGAGCGTGTCGAGCACGCGGCAGATGTGCGCCACGGCGCGCACTTCGCCCTGGAGCCGCGCGAACTCGGCATCGAGGAACCCGACGTCGAACGGCGCGTTGTGGATGATGAGCTCCGCGTCGCGAATGAAGGCGATGAGCTCGTGGGCGACATCGGCGAACTTCGGCGCCTGCGCGAGGCGCGCGCTGTCGATGCCGTGCACCGCGAGCGCACCCGCGTCGATCTCGCGTTCCGGATTCAGGTAACGGTGGAATTTCTGGCCGGTCGGCCTGCGATTCAGGATCTCGACACAGCCGATTTCGATGATGCGATGGCCTTCGCTTGCTTCGAGGCCGGTGGTTTCGACGTCCAGGACTACTTGGCGCATCGCGTGACTTTAACCGAGCAGCGCGTCGATGGCGCGGTTCGCGAGCGCATCGACGCGTTCGTTCTCGACGTGACCGGAATGTCCCTTGACCCAGTGCCACTGCAAATCGTGCTTCTGGCGCAGCAGATCGAGCTCCTGCCACAAATCCTGGTTCTTGACCGGCTTCTTGTCGGCGGTCTTCCAGCCGCGCGCTTTCCAGCTCGCCAGCCACTCGAGCACACCCTGGCGGACATATTGGGAATCCGTGTAGATGTGGCCGCGCACCGGACGCTTGAGCGCTTCGAGCGCGCGGATCACCGCGGTGAGCTCCATGCGGTTGTTAGTCGTCATGGCCTCGGCGCCGGAAATCTCGCGCTCGTGTTCGCCCAGTCGCAGCAGAGCCGCCCAACCACCGGGGCCCGGATTGCCGCGACACGCGCCATCCGTGTAGATCTCGACCTGGCTCATTCCGTCAGTTGCTCGACCGGGTCGTCGGCTTCACGAGACCGCCGATGGGCTGCACGCGCTCGCGCACTCGCGGACGGATGGGCGTGAGCGTGTACACACGCTTGCGCGCCTTGATGAGATACGCGCCGGCGGGCCAGGGCTTCATCCAGCCGCGGCGCACCAGCGACGACGGGACGCCGGGCTGCGGCGCGATGCCGCCCCACGGGGGCGCGAACAGGTAATTGCGCGTGATCGAAATGTCGTAACCGAGCAGCTCGAGCCAGTCGGCGATGCGGCGGGCGCCGAGCATGCGCTTGAGACCGGGTGGATAGCCGCGGCTGATCGCGCGGCTGCGGAATCCCCAGAGACTGAACGGGCGGAAACCGAGCACGATGAGCTGGCCTTCGCCGGCGAGCACCCTGTCCACTTCGCGGACGACCGCGTACGGATCGGTCTCGAACTCCAGGGTGTGCGGCAGCACGACCGCATCGACCGCGCCATTGGCGATCGGCAATTGCGACAGACGCGCCACGATGTCCGCTGCCGGAGGACCGGAACGCGCGCTGGCGATAACTGCGTGACGTCGCGTGCGACAACCGGCGAGCAGCGAGTCGCGAACTCCCCAAGTTCCCACCTGAAGCAACTCCCATCCGAAAACATCGTCCAACGCCTCGGACATGAGCTCGGATTCGGCCTGCAATACGGCCTTCCCGAGGCCGGTTTCAAGCCAGGATTCGATCAGGGTGGATGCAGTGGCGTACGTCACAAACTGCGTGAATTACATCACAAAAAAGATAGCAATCCTGTGAACTTACGGCTTAAATACGGCCCCTCGAACAAGTACCGTCCTGTTTCGGCAAACGGTCCTCGCCTCGTTCCCTTTGGGGGTGTGAATTGACAGTTGGATTCACCGGATGGCGCGCCTTTGCGTCATTGATGTTCGTAGCAGTCGCAGTGTCCGGCTGCGCCACGGCCCCAAGCGGCAAGACCCGCGGCGAAACCGCCGAGAGCAACGCCTCCCTCAGCGAGTCGGTATCCGCCGACGTGCAGGCGATGTCGACGGAGGCTGCGCCCCAGACCGCGGCTCCGAAGCCGCGCCGCGCGCAGCGCACCAGGACCAGCGTCGCGGCGACCAACGCGGTCGCCGAGACAACCGCCGAACTCCCTGAAGAAAATCCCTCGTCCGCCGAGGTCGTGGCCGAAGTGCTGGAGGCCGAAGGCGCGCTCGCCGAAGCCGCGGACATGGAGTCGACGCAGACCCTTGCCGGCCTCACGCCCGAACAGTATCCCGACGTCTTCGACCGCATCCGCGCGGGTTTCAAGCTCGACGATATCAACTCGCGCGCCATCGACGTGCAGCTCAACTGGTACGCGAACAATCCGCAGTACCTGGAGCGCGTGTTCGGACGCGCGGGCTTGTACCTGCATCACATCGTCCAGGAAATAGAAGCTCGCGGCATGCCGCTCGAGCTCGCGCTGCTGCCGGTGGTCGAGAGCGCGTTCGAGCCTTATGCGCGTTCATGGGCCACGGCGAACGGCCTGTGGCAATTCATGCCGGGCACCGGCGAGCGCTTCGGCCTCAAGCAGGACTGGTGGTACGACGGCCGACGCGACGTGCTCGCCTCGACGCGCGCCGCGCTCGACTACCTGCAGTACATGCACGACGAATTCTTCAACGACTGGTTGCTCGCGATCGCGGGTTACAACTGCGGCGAGGCGCGCGTGCAGCGCGAGGTGAAAAAGAATCGCGCGCTTGGAAAGCCGGTGGATTTCTTCAGCCTGAACCTGCCTTCCGAGACCCGCGCGTACGTACCGAAGCTGCTGGCCATGCGCCGCCTGGTCGCGGATCCGGAGAAGTACGGCATCGCGTTCAGTCCGATCGCCAACGAGCCCTACTTCGCGAAGGTCGACACCGGCGGCCAGATCGACCTCACGCTCGCGGCCGAGCTCGCGGGCATCACGATCGACGAAGTCTACGAACTCAACCCGGGTTTCCATCGCTGGGCGACGGATCCGGCGGGACCGCATTTCCTGCTGCTGCCGCGTGACGCCGCTGACGCCTTCAAGCGCAACCTCGAGCTGTTGCCCGCCGACCAGCGCGTGCGCGTGTCGGTTCACAAGGTCACGCAGGGCGAGACGGTCGCGGCGATCGCGCGCAAGTACAAGACGCACCCGGCCGTGGTGCGCGACATGAACAATCTCACCGACTCGAGCCTGCTCGTCATCGGCGCCGAGCTGCGTGTTCCGTCCGCGGTCATGAACCTGCCGCCGAAGGTGATGCTCGCGGCGGCGCGAGTGGATGGACGCGACAGCCGCACGGGCCGTCGCCCCGCGGTGCACGTGGTACGCAGGGGCGACTCGCTCTGGCGCATCGCGAAGAACAACCGCATGGACGTGGCGACACTGGCGCGCATCAATGGCATGGGTCCCACCGATACGCTGCGCGCGGGCCAGAAACTCGTTCTCAACACGCGTGCCGCGTCCGGCGGCAAGAAGGCGCCGTCCGGCGACTCGCGCCCGGTGAGCTACAAGGTGCGCAGCGGCGACACGCTGTCGCGCATCGCGCAGCTGTTTGGCGTGACCGTCTCGGATCTCGTCAACTGGAACGGCATCAGCAAGCACTCCATCCTGCGTCCCGGTCAGCGTCTGACGGTCAACGTCCGACGTCACTGAGACGGTTCGCGCGCCAGGCCCTCACACCGGGCCTTTCGGCGGATTAGTCCCCTCTCCGGGGCCGAGGCTGGCAGAATGCCGCCCTCGACAAACCACCTGGAGAGGATGCAAACATGGGGTTCATGAGCGGTAAGCGCGCGCTGATCGTCGGCGTCGCGTCGGATCGTTCGATCGCCTGGGGAATCGCGCAGGCGATGCACCGCGAAGGCGCCGAACTCGCCTTCACGTACGTGAACGACAAGTTCAAGGACCGCGTCCAGCCCCTCGCCGAATCGCTCGGCTCCAAGCTCGTCCTGCCCCTCGACGTCACGAACGACGCCGAAATCGATTCGACCTTCGCCGCCCTCAAGCAGTCCTGGGGCCACCTCGACGTCCTCGTGCACGCGGTGGCGTTTGCCCCGCGCGAAGCCCTCGCCGGGGGATTCGCCGACAGCACGACCCGCGAATCCTTCCGCGTCGCGCACGACGTATCGAGCTACAGCCTGACCGCGCTGGCTCGTGCCGCAAAGCCGCTCATGGAGGGCCGCGCCGGCGCGATCCTGACGCTCTCGTACCTGGGCGCAGTGAAATCGATCCCGAGCTACAACGTGATGGGCCTCGCCAAGGCGAGCCTCGAGGCGAACGTGCGTTTCCTCGCCGCCGACCTCGGCCCGCACAACATCCGCGTGAACGCCATCTCCGCGGGCCCGATCAAGACTCTCGCGGCCGCCGGTATCGCGGGTTTCCGCAAGATGCTGAGCCGTGTCGCGGATGTCGCGCCTTTGCGCCGCAACGTGACTCTCGAGGATGTGGGCAACGCCGCGGCGTTTCTCTGCTCCGATCTCGCGAACGGCGTGACCGGCGAGATCATGTACGTCGACGCCGGCTTCAGCACCGTAGGCATGAGCTTCCCGCAAGAGGCAGGCGAAGGCTGAGCGGCGCAGCCCGCGTCGACCGATCTACCGGCTCCAAACTACTCACGGACGCCGCCGCTTCGGCGGCGTGAGGAGTGGCCGTCAGGCCTGAGAAATACTGACGGGCGCGGCGAGCACTTCGGTCTCGCCCTCGAGCCGCGCGATGATCACCGTGCAGGCTGCATCCGCCAGAACGTTGATGGCCGTGCGGCACATGTCGAGGATGCGATCGAACACCAGCAATACTCCGATCGCTTCGGCGGGCAGCCCCACGGCTGCCAGGATGATCGCGATGCCGACCAGCGACGCGGACGGAATGCCGGCGATTCCCATCGAGGTGATGAGCGCCAGGATCACCACGGTGAACTGCGTGCTGAACGACAGGTGCAGGCCGTAGGCCTGGGCGATGAACATGGCGGCGGCGCATTCGTAGAGCGCGCTGCCGGCGTGATTAACCGACGCGCCCAGCGGCATCACGAAGCCGGCGATCCGCTCCGACACCTTCGCGCGCTTCTCGAGGCAATTCAGCGACAGCGGCAACGTGGCGGACGAAGACGCCGTGGAGAAGGCGGTCAGCAGCGCGGGCGCCATCGCCGGGTACAGCCTCCATGGATTCACGCGGGCCACCAGCGCGAGCAGCACGGGCAGCGCGACGAAGCCGTAGATCAGCAGTCCAGCGAGCACGCACAAGGCGAATATCGCCAGGGGTCGTGCGCCCTCGAATCCCGATACGGCCACGACCTTGGCGATGAGCGCGAATACGCCGATCGGCGCGATCGTCATGATCCAGCCGGTGATGCGCATCATCACTTCGAAGATGCCCTGCCAGAAGCTCATGACCGTGCCGCGATGCGGCTGGTCGATGCGGGCCAGGAAGAAGCCGAACAGCACGGAGAAGAACACCAGCGCCAGTAGTTTGGTGTTCGCGGCAGCCTCGATCACGTTCTGAGGAATGATGCCCTTGATGGTCTCGAGCACGCTGGCATCGGCGCGAGCCTTCACGCCTTCGGCCACCGTCGCTGCATCCCGGGTGAGCGCGAGCTTGTCGCCCACGGGCGCTCCATCTTCGAAGCCCGGCTGGACGATGTTGACGATCGCCAGCGCGATCATCACGGCGATCAGCGTGGTGATGACGTAGAACGCCAGAGTCTTGCCGCCGAGCCGGCCGAGGTCCGGACCGGAGCCGAGCGCGGCGACGCCCGTGATCACCGACGCCATGATCAGCGGCACGATGATCATCTTCAGCAGGTTGATGAACATCGTGCCGACGAGATCGAAGATCGGCACGAGCTGGAAATTCCCGATCGTTCCCTCGGGACCGAGGAAGTTACCGACCAGCGCGCCGACGACCGCGCCGGCCAGCATCGCGATCAGGATCGGCAGGACGGGCGTTGGTTTCGAATCCGCGCCAGCCGCTCCCATGCGGTGTTACTCGAACACCTTCGGGTTGACCACGATTTTCGCGTTGGCCTTGGCTTCGTTGACGTATGCGGCCAGGTCTCCCTGGGCGGAGCGCTGCAACAGCATGTCCTTCTGTTGCTGCACGAGCATCGGGTTCACGCTGGCGTCGCCGGTGCGCGAGCGCGTCACGACGAACACCGCCGACGAGCCATCGTCGAGCGACGCGGCTTTCGACACCGGAGTCTCCGTCGGGCGCGGCGCCTCGAAGATCGCGGTGCGCAACGCAGCCGGGATCGACGGATCTCCGCGGCCCACGAATCGCGGGGGTTCGACCGGAACCTTCCAGTCCTTCGCGACCGTTTCGAGTTTCTCGCCGGCCTCGAGCCGGGCGAGCGCCGCGTCGGCGGCGGCCTTTGCCGCGGCCGCGCCACGCTCATGGCGCAGCAGCGCGACGATTTCCTCGCGCACGGTTTCGAGCGGCTTCACTTCGGCCTTGCGATGCTGGGCAACCTTCGCGATGACCAGTCGATCTTCGCCGAGCGCGACCGGGCCGACGATCCTGCCCTGGTTGAGCGCTTCGTCGCTGAAGACGATCTGCTGAAGGTCTGGGCTCGATCCCAGCGGCGGCGCGCCGCCGCCTCGCAGGAATTCCGGAATGCTGCCGCGCGCGAGGCCGTATTCGGCGGCGAGCTTGTCGAGATCGGTCTCGCCTTTCTCGATGCGCTCGGCGACGGCTTCCTGGCGATCGCCAAAGAGCTGGGCGGCGCGATCCTGGCGATATTGCGAATCGATCTCGGCGCGCACGCTGTCGAAGTCCCGGCCCTCGCCGGCCTGGATCTCTTCGAGCTTGATGATGTGGTAGCCGAACTGCGATTTGACCGGACCCGCGATGTCGCCGACGTTCATGCTGAACAACGTATCGCCGAAGGGGCCGGGGAACTGGCTGTGCTCGACGAAGCCGAGTTCTCCGCCCGATTGGGCGGTCACGTCCGAGGAATTCTTTTTCGCGAGTTCGCCGAAATCCTTGCCGGCACGGGCCTCGGCCAGGACGCTTTCGGCCTTCTTCAGCGCGGCGGCCTCTTCGCCTTCTTCCGCGGGAATGAGGATGTGGCGCGCGCGGCGACGCTCTTCGAGCACGTAGTTGGCGCGGTTCTCGTCGTAGACCTTGCGCAGATCGGCTTCCGTCGGTTCCACCTGCGACGCCAGCGACTCGAGCCGCAACTCGGCGAATTCGAGCGCGACCGACTCGGTCGTCATGAAGCGGTCGCCGTTCTTCTCGTAGAAGTCCTTGATGTCGGCTTCTTCGATGGGCTGATCGCCCGCGAACGCATCCGCCGACAACTGCGCGTACTGCACTTCGCGCTCTTCGTTCTCGAGATTGAAGAGACGCTGAGCTTCCGCCTGCGTCAGGAAGAAGGACGAACCGAGCCCCTGCTGCAGCTGGTCGATCAGCAGCTGCTTGCGGACGTCGTCGAAGAATTCGCGTTCGCTCTTGCCGGTCTGCTGCAGGAACAGCCGCGCCTGGTTCGGATCGTATTTGCCCTCGGCATCCTGGAACGCCGGGATGTTCTGGAATTCGGCGAGGACTGCCTGCTCGCTCACCCGGAAGTTTCCGTCACGCAGGCGCGAATCGATGACCTTCCGCAGGACGAGATTGTCGATGATGTTCTGCTGGAAGTTCTTGCGCTGCTCGTCGGTCATCTCGGTACCGACCTGAGTCGCCCAGCGGTTCTGCATTTCGCTCCACTGGCGCGTGGCGTCGAATGCCGGAATGTCCTCGCCGTCGACGGTCGCCGCGCCCTGCATGGACCCGCCACCGAGATCCAGCGCTCCGGAGCCGCCCCAGAAGACGAACGTGAGACCGATGGCGCCGAGGATGACCCAAGTGATTGCTTTGGAGGCCTGCAGGCCATCCCGAATACGTTGCAGCATCGACAGTCCTGGACGGTCCTAAAAAGATTGGCGGAGCGGACGGGACTCGAACCCGCGACCCCCGGCGTGACAGGCCGGTATTCTAACCAACTGAACTACCGCTCCAATTTTTGGTGGGTGCTGAGGGTTTCGAACCCCCGACCCTCGCCTTGTAAGGGCGATGCTCTACCGCTGAGCTAAGCACCCGATCGATAGGCCGCCCGCGAAAGGCCGCGCAGTCTAGCGGATCGTATCCGGCTACGGAAGCCATTTAGCCCGTGCCGGGCTCCCAAAAAAAAGAGGCCTCCCGCCAGGTTGCGCGGGAGGCCCTCGTTTTGCGGTTTACCGCCCCGTCCTAGTGGGCTTGAACCTCTTTGTTGGAACGCCGACCGGCGCGCCGCGGCCGCTTTTCCGGCTCGGCCGGCGGGTTCGCGATACGCGGCGTGGGCCGGCTCGCGAGCGCGATCTCGAACACCTCGTCGATCCATTTGACGGGACGGATGTCGAGCTTGCCCTTGATGTTGTCCGGGATCTCGGTGAGGTCCTTTTCGTTGTCGACCGGGATGAGCACGGTGGTGATGCCGCCGCGATGTGCCGCGAGCAGCTTCTCCTTGAGTCCGCCGATCGGCAGCACTTCGCCGCGCAGCGTGATCTCGCCGGTCATCGCGACGTCCGAACGCACCGGGATCTTGGTGAGCGCGGACACGAGCGCCGTACACATGCCGATGCCGGCGGACGGACCGTCCTTGGGCGTCGCGCCTTCCGGCATGTGCAGATGCACGTCGTGCTTCTGATAAAAATCCGGATCGATGCCGAGCACGTTCGCGCGCGAGCGCACGACCGTCATCGCGGCCTGGATGGACTCCTGCATCACCTCGCCGAGCTGACCGGTGTGCTGCAGCTTGCCCTTGCCGGGCACGACCGCGGCTTCGATCGTCAGCAGTTCGCCGCCGACTTCCGTCCAGGCGAGGCCCGTGACGTGACCGATGCGGTTCTCTTCCTCGGCCTTGCCGTAACGGAACCGGCGCACGCCGAGGAACTTGTCGAGATTCTTCGAAGTGACGCTGACCGACTTGTCGGAGCCCTTCTCGGCCTTCTCGGCCTTCTCGGCTTTCTCGCCCTTCTCGGCCTTGTCCGGCTTCTTCGCCGACAGCAGCAACTGCTTCACCGCCTTGCGGCAGATGCGCGCGAGCTCACGTTCGAGATTGCGCACGCCCGCTTCGCGCGTGTAGTACCGGATGATGTCGAGGATGACCTCGTCACCGCACTTGAGCTCTTCGGGCTTGAGGCCGTTCTGCTTGACCTGCTTCGGCAGCAGGTACTTCTTCGCGATGTTGAGCTTCTCGTCTTCCGTGTAACCGGGCAGACGGATCACTTCCATTCGATCGAGCAGCGGCGCCGGGATGTTCAGCGAATTCGCCGTGCAAACGAACATCACCTGCGAAAGGTCGAGATCGACCTCGAGGTAATGATCGGAGAACGTCGAGTTCTGCTCGGGATCGAGCACTTCCAGCAGCGCCGATGACGGGTCGCCACGGAAGTCCATCGACATCTTGTCGATCTCGTCGAGCAGGAACAGCGGATTGTGCACGGCGGTCTTCGCCATGTTCTGCACGATCTTGCCGGGCATCGAGCCGATGTACGTACGGCGATGGCCGCGGATTTCCGCTTCGTCGCGTA
The DNA here is from genome assembly GCA_023433705.1 of Pseudomonadota bacterium. Taxonomy (GTDB): domain Bacteria; phylum Pseudomonadota; class Gammaproteobacteria; order Steroidobacterales; family Steroidobacteraceae; genus CADEED01. The sequence goes on along the minus strand of JAEYUC010000036.1, from coordinate 27,788 downwards.
CGCCGCCCAGGCTCATGCGCACGAACTTGCGGTTCGTCGCGCGCGCGATGCTCTGGCCCAGCGAGGTCTTGCCGACGCCCGGCGGACCCACGAGGCAGAGGATCGGGCCCTTGATCTTGTCGACGCGTTGCTGGACGGCCAGGTATTCGACGATGCGCTCCTTGACCTTGTCCAACCCAAAGTGGTCTTCATCCAGCACCTTCTCGGCGCGGGCGATGTCTTTGAGGATCTTGGTGCGTTTCTTCCACGGCACCTTCACCAGCCAGTCGATGTAGTTGCGCACGACGGTGGCCTCGGCCGACATCGGCGACATCATCTTGAGCTTGTTGAGCTCGGCGTTGGCCTTCTCGAGCGCCTCTTTCGGCATGCCCGCTTTCTTGATGCGGTTCTCGAGATCGGTGAGCTCGTTGCCGCCCTCTTCCATCTCGCCGAGTTCCTTCTGAATGGCCTTCATCTGCTCATTCAGGTAGTACTCGCGCTGGCTCTTCTCCATCTGCGCCTTGACGCGGCCGCGGATGCGTTTCTCGATCTGCAGCACGTCCATCTCGCCTTCGATGGCGACCAGCACGTGCTCGAGGCGCTTTCGCACGTCGAGGATCTCGAGGACTTTCTGCTTCTCGGGAAGTTTGAGCGCCATGTGCGCGGCGACGGTGTCCGCGAGACGGCCGGGCTGCTCGATGCCGGCGAGCGCGGTGAGCACCTCGGGCGGCACCTTCTTGTTGAGCTTCACGTACTGCTCGAACTGCGAAATCACGGAGCGAGCGAGGACGTCGAGCTCCTTCTCGTCGTAGGTATCGGCATCGGGCTCGGTGATGACGTCGGCGGTGTAATGCTCGCCGGTGTGCATCGATTCGATACGCGCGCGATCCACGCCCTCGACCAGCACCTTGACGGTGCCGTCGGGTAGTTTGAGCAACTGCAGGATCGAGGCGACGGTGCCGATGCGATAGAGATCGTCGGCCTTGGGATCATCGACGTCCGGCTGCTTCTGCGCGATCAGCATGATGCGCTTGTCGGCCTTCATCGCGACGTCGAGCGCATGAATGGATTTCTCGCGCCCGACGAACAGTGGAATGACCATGTGCGGGTAGACCACCACGTCGCGCAGTGGCAGTACCGGCAGACCATGGATGGCTACGGACTTGGTGGAAGTCGAGGCGGTTTCGGTCACGCGCTGGGCCCTCGCAGACTGCGAGACGCTGCGAAATGCAGCATCCCGCGGCTGTATTTAGTCAAAGTGTAGCGCGGGAAATGGGGCGTGAACTGTGTCTTTCAACACACCTGCGAGAGGCCCCGATCGGATGCGCGAAGTGTCCCGCCGGAAGATTCCGGCGGTACTCGTAGGGATTCGGCGTCCGGCCGTCAGCTCAGGCCGGAACCCGAGACGCGCCGCGGCGCAGCGTCGTCGCTCGCAGGCGTGTCGGATTTGTACACGACATACGGCTTCTGGTGACCTTCGATCACCGTGTCGTCGACCACGACCTTCGACACGTTCTTCATCGAGGGCAGCTCGTACATCGTGTCGAGCAGCACGTTCTCGAGGATCGTGCGCAGGCCACGCGCGCCGGTCTTGCGTTGCATCGCCTTCTGCGCGACTGCCGACAAGGCTTCGTCGCGGAACTCGAGCTCCGCGCCTTCCATGTCGAACAGGCGGCGGTACTGCTTCGTCAGCGCGTTCTTGGGCTCGGTGAGAATGCTGATGAGCGCCTTCTCGTCGAGCTCCTCGAGCGTCGCGACCACGGGCAGGCGTCCGACGAACTCGGGGATGAGGCCGTACTTGATCAGATCTTCCGGCTCGACTTCCTTGAAGATGTCGGTGCCGTGCGGGCGAGTATTCACATCCCTCACTTCGGACGTGAAGCCGATGCCGCCCTTCTGCGTGCGGTTCAGCACGATCTTCTCGAGACCGGCGAACGCGCCGCCGCAGATGAACAGGATGTTCGACGTATCGACCTGCAGGAATTCCTGCTGCGGATGCTTGCGGCCGCCCTGCGGCGGCACGGACGCGATGGTGCCTTCGATGAGCTTGAGCAGCGCCTGCTGCACGCCCTCGCCCGACACGTCACGCGTGATCGACGGGTTGTCCGACTTGCGCGAAATCTTGTCGATTTCGTCGATGTAGACGATACCGGTCTGCGCCTTCTCGACGTCGTAGTCGCACTTCTGAAGGAGCTTCTGGATGATGTTCTCGACGTCCTCGCCGACGTAACCCGCTTCGGTCAGCGTCGTCGCGTCGGCGATCGTGAACGGAACGTTGAGCAGACGCGCGAGCGTCTCGGCCAGCAAGGTCTTGCCGCAGCCCGTCGGGCCGATCAGCAGGATGTTGCTCTTGGAGATCTCGACATCGTCCTTGCCGCGACCGGACGAACCGCCGCGGGTCTGGAGTCGCTTGTAGTGGTTGTACACGGCGACCGAAAGAGTCTTCTTCGCGCGCTCCTGGCCGATGACGTATTCGTCGAGAACCTTCTTGATCTCGGCGGGCTTCGGTAGTTTGTCTCGGGCGCGCTCGGCGCGATCTTCGAGCTCTTCGCGAATGATGTCATTGCAGAGCTCGACGCATTCGTCACAAACAAATACGGACGGGCCAGCAATCAGTTTGCGAACTTCGTGCTGACTCTTGCCGCAGAAGGAGCAGTACAACAACTTGCCGTCGTCATGCCGTCCGCGAGTGTCCTCGGTCATCGTTGCTCCGCGTGACACTGACCGGACAAAATGCCCCGTCAGCCTTGGTTTCTATATATCACGGGTCCGCATGGTGACAAAGTCGCACCCGGGCGGAACCCGTTGTTTATATGGGATTTGTCGAGAACTGCGAGTCGCTTCGCAATTGCCGTCCCGCCGCCGCCGCGCGTCGGGAATCTTTACGGCGTCGGCGCGGTCGGAGGCGCCACACGCTTGTCGAGTAACTTATCTACAAGCCCGTAAGCGACTGCCTCAGTCGGGCTCATGAAATTGTCGCGTTCGGAGTCGGCCCGGATCTTGTCCACCGTCTGACCGGTGTGGCGGGCAAGAATTTCATTCAGGCGCTCACGAATCTTGAGAATTTCCTGGGCCTGGATGTGGATGTCGCTGGCCTGGCCCTGGTAGCCGCCCGAGGGCTGGTGAATCATCGCGCGCGAATTGGGCAACATGAACCGCTTGCCCTTCGCACCACCGGCGAGCAGGACCGCGCCCATGGAGGCCGCCATGCCGACGCAGATCGTGCTCACGTCCGGCTTGATGAACTGCATGGTGTCGTAGATCGCCAGGCCCGCGCTGACGGACCCGCCGGGCGAATTGATGTACAGCGCGATGTCCTTCTCGGGGTTTTCCGATTCGAGGAACAGCAGCTGCGCGACGATGACGTTGGCCATGTAGTCCTCGACCGGACCCACCGCGAACACCACGCGTTCCTTGAGCAGGCGCGAATAGATGTCGTAGGAACGCTCGCCGCGGGCGGTCTGCTCCACGACGATCGGAACCAGGTTCAAGGCGCGCTCGTTCATCGAAATGTCTCCTAAATTCCTCAGCCTGATCTTCAGCTCTCGTTCGTACCGAACTTCGTCAGATCCGAGAACGTCGCGGCCTTGTCGGTAACTTTGGCCTGACTCAGCACCCAGTCGATCGCCTGAGCCTCGAGAACCTGCGACTCTATTTGTCGCATCAGGTCGGGGTTTTGCAAGTAGGCACGTCGCACTTCGTCCGGTTTGGAATACGACGAGGCCACTTCGTTCAGTTTTTCCTGCACGGATTCGCGGCTGACCTTGAGGTTGGCGGCACGCACGACCTCGCTCATGAGCAGGCTCAGCGCGACCCGGCGACGGGCGGGTTCCTCGAACGGTTCGCGCGGCGGCAACTGCTTGGCGTCGCGCACACCGGCGCGGCGAAGCATCTCGACCTGCAGTTCCTGGATGCGCTCCTCGACCAGCTGGCGCGGCAGCTCGAGCGGATTCGCATTGTAAAGCCCCTCGAGCACCTGGCCTCGCACGTTCTGACGCACGGCTTCATTGAGCTCGCGCTCCATGTTCGCGCGCACTTCGCTGCGCAGGCTGTCGATACTGCCGTCGGCGATGCCGAAGCTCTTCGCGAATGACTCGTCGAGCGGCGCGAGCTGCTGTTCCTCGACCTTCACGATCTGGATCGAGAAATGCGCGGTCTTTCCGGCGAGGTCCTTGTTCGGATGTTCCGTCGGGAACGTCGCATCGGTTTCGCGCGTGTCGCCCGCGCTCGCGCCCACCAGCGCGTCTTCGAATTCCTTCATCACCTGGCCCGTGCCGACGGTGATCGCAACGTCTTCACCGCTGCCACCTTCGAATGCGACGCCGTCGATCGTGCCCTTGAAGCTGACCGTCACGCGATCGTTCGCCGCCGCGGCGCGCGCGACTTCGACGAAGGACGGGCGCTGCTTGCGCAGCGTGTCGATCATCGCGTCCAGGTCCGCGTCCGTGACGCTGGCAACCGGCTTCTCGACTGCGATTTCCGAGACCGGGTGCAGCTTCACCTCGGGCAGGACTTCGAACACCGCGGCGTACTTGAGATCGCCGCCGGGACCCATCGCGATGGGCTCGATGCGCGGACCGCCCGCGGGATTGAGCTTCTCGCGCGCGACGGCCTCCGAGAACGAGGAGCGCAACAGGTCGCTCACGACCTCGCCGTGCACCTGCTCGCCGTACTGCTGACGAATCACCGCGAGCGGCGCCTTGCCCGGGCGGAAGCCCTTGAGACGCGCCGTGCGCGAAATCTTGTTCAAGCGCTGCGCGACTTCACCGTCGACCTGCGCGGCCGGGATCGCCACCTCTAGACGGCGCTCAAGTCCGCCCGTGGCGGTCACTGAAACCTGCATATCCATTCCTCAACTCGTTTGTAACGCTGCGCGATTGGTGCGAAAGGAGAGACTCGAACTCTCACGGGTTGCCCCACTGGAACCTAAATCCAGCGCGTCTACCAGTTCCGCCACTCTCGCCCCCAGGCGCGAGGGGCGCGGATTATATGCCAATCCGGTACATCGAACCCGCAACGTTCAGACCCACTTTTTTGGCTATGCTTCGCCGCCACCTCACAGGGACATAAGATGGGACAAACAGGCAATTTCCTCCTCGTGGGACTGCTGACCATCGCCTCCGGAGTGCTCGACGCCCGGGGATTCGTCTACGCCTCGAGGGCATGGCCGGGCGGCAGCCTCGACCTGAAAATCGCCCTGGCCTCGCTGGCCGCCTTTGCCGGCGGAGTCTCCCTGTACATCGTCGCCGTGAAATTCATGCAGTCGGCCTCGATCCAGGGCGTCGCGCTGCAGAGCGGCATCTGGTTCGTCGTCACGGCGATCGGCATAGCCTCGATGGATGGAACTCTGGTGCAATGGTCGCGTACCCAGCAGGTGGTCGGGGTGGCCGTGGCCGTGGCGCTTTGCTGGCTGATCTCGACCACCCGTTCGGCCGCCTGAAAACGAGGAATTCCGTGGATCCCAGACTGATCGAAATGCTCGCTTGCCCGGTGTCGAAGGCGCCGGTGTTCTTCTCCGAATCCCGCCAGCTGCTCGTCTGCCCGACCAGCAAACTCGCTTACCCGATCAAGGACGGGATCGCGGCGATGCTTCCCGAGGATGCGATCAAGCTCGAAGACAACGACCCGTTGCTCGCGCAACAGCCGGGCTGAAGGCCGGTCAGCCGCCGGAGCCGGGCTCGTAGAATTTGACGAGCTTGCGCTCGATCCGGGCGAAGTCGTCGAAGCTCGCGAGTTTGCGCAGGTCGCGCGACTCGCGGCCTAACAATCCCAGCTTGAGAGCCAGCGCGACGAGCGGATTCTGGGGCCGCTCGTGGAACGGGATCTGGTTGAAGTCGAACAGTTTCGGACCACCGGTGCGACGGTCCACCATCACGTTCATCGCGTGCAGGTCGATGTCGTAGAGCTGCGCCGCGTGGCTCAACCGCACGAGCTCCGCGAGGTCTTCCTTGAAACGCGGCGAAATGAAACCGGCGTTGTCGCGGCGCGCGAAGTAGTAGATCTCGCCGTCCAGATATTCCTGCAGCGTCATCTGCAGATCCGGCTCGACCAGGTAACCCAGCGGTTCCGCCACGTACTTCGACATCCCCGGCGCGCGATAGAACGACTGGTTGCGGCGATGTTCGAACTCGGCCAGCGGGAGCGGATGTTTGCGTGCGTGACGCAGTATTTCGGCGGGCTTGTAGACCTTGAGGCTCGCGTCGCGATCGCGCCAGCGCGCCCGGTAGACGACGGAGCGCTTGCCCTCGCCGACCTTTTCGCCGATCTCGATGCCCGCGAAGGCAGTCCCGGCCAGCCTGCTCGCAACGCGAGCCGGCTCGATGGACTGGGTGTCATCGCGGGAGGATTGCTCTGACATCGGCGTAATTACGCCCGCGATGCGGGGAAGTGGTGGGCCGTGTAGGGGTCGAACCTACGACCTACTGATTAAGAGTCAGCTGCTCTACCAACTGAGCTAACGGCCCGTCCGCAGGGGCGCGCACTCTACCAGAGCGAAAACGAAAATCCACCGCGAGACGCCAAAGTATCCTCGTGGGACGCCAATGGGGCGCTGGCGCATACCGATCAAGTACGATAAAAAGCGATCAAACTCGATCGAATCGCACATCACGGGGGGATCCAAGCATGAGCATCGTCGGCGGGGCCTGCCCGCGGAGTCCGCTCGCTTGAAGTCGTTGATCGCATGCGCGGCGCTGGCGGCGGTACCTGTCACCGTCTCGTCGGGACCGACCGTGGTGGACGAGGTGCGGCCACGGATCTTCGACTTTGCGGCCGGAGGCAATGCCGCCGGTTTTCCGACCTACGACGCCGCGCGCGGATTCGGCTTCGAGCACGGAACGAAGCGTTTTTCCGTGCGGTTACCCGAAGGCAATTACCGAGTGGTCGTGCGATTGCCGCCCGACGGATCGGTCCGTCGAATCTTTGCCGAGCAACGGCGGCTCGTTGCCGAGAATCCTCGCGACGACATCCGCTTCGTGGTCAACGTGCGCACGCCCGCGCTTCCGGCGCTGCCCGAAAATGCCGCCGGTGGAACAGAAGTGCGGCTCAAGCCGCGCGAGATCGGCAGCGCGAACTGGGATGACCGGCTGTCGCTCGAGTTCGCGCCCGATGCGGCCGGGTTGCAATCCATCGCGATCGAGCCGGTCGCGCTGCCGACCCTTTACCTCGCCGGCGATTCGACGGTGACGGACCAGGCCCTCGCGCCGAACGCGAGCTGGGGCCAGATGCTGCCGCGATTCTTCGGCAACGGGATCGCGGTCGCGAATCACGCCGAGTCGGGCGAATCGCTCAAGTCTTTCCTCGGTGAGCTGCGCTTGGACAAGCTGCTGTCGACCCTGCGTCCCGGGGACTGGGTGATGATCCAGTTCGCGCACAACGATCAGAAGACGCAGTGGCCGCAGACCCATGCCGACGCCGCGACCACCTACCCCGCTTACCTGCGTGCGTACATCGCCGAAGTCCGGCGGCGCGGCGGCACGCCGATCCTCGTCACGTCGCCGGAACGCCGCAACTTCGACGCGCAGGGCCGCATCGTGCCCTCGCTCGGTGATTATCCCGACGCGATGCGCGCGGTCGCGCGCGCGGAGAAAACCGCGCTCGTCGATCTCAACGCGATGAGTATCGCGTTCTACGAGGCGCTGGGGCCGGACGCGGCCGCGCGCGCGTTCGCCGACGAAGGTCGGGATCGCACGCATCACAACGAGTTCGGTGCATATTCGCTCGCGCGCATGGTGGTCGAAGGGCTGCGCCGGTCCGATGCGTCATTGCTCGCGGGCCTTGCATCGCAGATTGCGCCGGACGAGCGCCGCTTCGATCCGGCCCATCCCGACTCGCCAGTCATGATTTCCGAGGCAACAAGATGAAGCACGCATTCCGCATGCAGCTCGAGCCGGGCAATGTCGCCGAATACCGGAAACGCCACGACGAGATCTGGCCCGAGCTCGCTCAGCTGCTGCGCGACTCGGGTATTCGCGACTACTCGATCTTTCTCGACGAGGAGACGCTGCAGCTGTTCGCGGTGCTCGAGCTGCGCGACGACAACCGGCGCGACGAACTACCGAACCATCCACTCATGCGTCGCTGGTGGGACTACATGCAGGACCTCATGCAGACCCATCCCGACGGCCGCCCGGTCGAATGGCCGCTGGTGCGCGTTTTCCATCTCGACTGACACACCCAGGAATTCGAGGATTCTTCGTGCCCAAACTACTTCACGGCATCGACGCCGCCGACATCGACCGCTCCATTCACCTGCTGATCCGCAACCTGGTCGAGATCAAGGACACCTCCGGCGAATTCCTGCTGCGCCTGGACGACGGCCGCGTCATCGACACCAAGGGCTGGAACGACTGGGAGTGGACGCACGGCATCGGGCTTTACGGCATCTGGAAGTATTACCAGCAGACGAAGGACGCGCGCTGCAGGCAGATCATGCTCGACTGGTTCCGCGACCGTCTCGCGGCGGGACCGCCGACCAAGAACATCAACACCGTCGCGCCCTTTCTCACGCTCGCCTATCTGTACGAGGAGAAGCCGGACGCCGGCTGGTTGCCCTACCTGGACGAGTGGGCCGAGTGGCTCATGGACGGCCTGCCGCGCACCGAGGAGATGGGCTTCCAGCACATCGTGTTCAACTCGGTGAACCACCAGCAGCTCTGGGACGACACGCTCATGATGAGCGTGTTGCCGCTCGCGAAGATCGGCACGCTGCTGGGCCGCCCTCACTACGTCGAGGAGGCGCGCCGCCAGTTCATGCTGCACATCAAGTACCTGGTCGACCGCAAGACCGGATTGTGGTTTCACGGCTGGACTTTCGACGGCCGGCACCACTTCGCGAACGCGCTGTGGGCGCGCGGCAATTGCTGGGTCACGATCGCGATCCCCGAGTTCATCGAACTGCTCGACCTGCCGCCCGCGGACGGCCTGCGCGAATTCCTGCTCGAGACCCACCTGCAGCAGATCCGCACGCTCGTGAAACATCAGGATGCGGGCGGGCTGTGGCACACGCTCATCGACGATCCGGGGTCTTATCTCGAGGCGTCGGCCACCGCGGGTTTCGCCTATGGAATCCTCAAGTCCGTTCGCAAGGGGTACATCGGCCGGGAATATGAGGAAGCCGGCATCCGCGCGGTGAAGGCGGTGCTCGCGAACATCGATGCAACGGGCGAACTCGGGAACGTCTCGTTCGGCACGCCGGTGTTCAACGATCTCGACGGCTACCGGAAGATTCCATTGACGTCGATGCCGTACGGACAGGCGATGGCGATCCTCGCGCTGGGCGAATTCAAGCGCGTTTTCGACTGACAAGAAGAACTGGACGACGGGGGGAGCGATGGCGGAGCGACAGGTCAAGACAGGTCATTACATCGCCTACGGGAGCAACGACTTCCTCGGCGCCGGCGCGATGTCGATCATCGGCGTCTGGATCCTGTTCTTCTACACCACCTTCTGCGGCCTGACGGCCGCGGAGGCCGGCATCATCTTCGTCGTCGCGCGGCTGCTCGATGCGTTCTTCTCGCCGGTCATCGGCTACATCTCAGATCACTTCCATCACACGCGGCTCGGCCAGAAGTTCGGACGACGCCGGTTCTTCATCCTGCTGGCGATTCCGCTGCTGCCGAGCTTCGCGCTCATGTGGGTCGAGGGTCAGACCTTCTGGTACTACCTCATCACCTACTGCTTCTTCGAGCTCGTGTACGCGATGGAAATCATCCCGTACGAGACGCTCGCGGCCGAGATGTCGCCCAACTACAAGACGAAGGCCAAGTTCGCCGGCGCGCGCATCATCTGCGGCCAGATCGCGAACATCGCCGCGTTGTGGCTGCCCGGCGTCATCGTCGCGCAGCTCGGCGGCAAGGAATCCGCGCGCACGTTCCTCTATCTCGGCATCGTGTTCTCGGTGTTCTTCGTGTTCGTCGCGCTGGCCGTCTATCTTTTCACCTGGGAGCGCGCGCGCGAGGAGATTCCGGGCTATGACAAACCACCGGAGCGATCGCCGTTCAGCAATCTCACGCAGCTCTTCGAGGATCTCGCGGCGACGATGCGCATCCGCGCGTTCCGCCTGCACCTCGGCATGTACCTGGGCGGTTACATCAGCCAGGACATCCTGAACGGCGTGTTCGCGTACTTCATCGCGTTCGCGCTGGCCGGCAGCGTCGCGATGACGTCCGACATCACGACCGTGATGGCGATCGCGCAACTCGTCGCGGTGATCGCGACCATCTGGCTGTTCGTGCGCATCCATCCCGCGCCTTCCTACCGCATGGCCATCGTGCTGTTCGGCGTCAGCGTCATCGGATTGCTGGCGCTCTACTCGGCCGGCGTCACCGACATCACGTGGTTCATGGTGGTGGTCGCGGTCGCCGGCCTCGGTCGCGGCGCGCTCAACTACATTCCGTGGAGCGTCTACAACTACATGCCGGACGTCGACGAGATCGTAACCGGCCGCCGGCGCGAAGGTGCGTTCGCGGGCGTCATGACCTTCGTCCGCAAGCTCATGCAGTCCGTGGCGATTTTCGCGGTGAGCCAGATCCTCAACGCGGCGGGGCTCATTCCGAAGAGTCTCGCGCAGCCGCAGTCGGTGGTGGACGCCGTGGTCTACATCATGGGTTTCGGCGTGCTCGCCGTGCTCGTATTCGGTTTCGTGGTCTCGCTGCGCTTCAAGCTCAACAGCGCCACGCACGCCGTGCTCATGGAGGAGATCGAGCGGTTCAAGAAACACCCGGGCACGGAACCGACACCGGAAAACCGGGCGGTCGTCGAAGACCTGACCGGATGGAAGTACGAGCAGCTCTGGGGACGAGCGAAGCGTTAGGAAGAAGAAATGGGGTGGCCGATGGGACTCGAACCCACGACAGCCGAGATCACAACCCGGGGCTCTACCAGCTGAGCTACGGCCACCACAGAAAACATCGCCTCAAATGGCGCGCCCGGCAGGAGTCGAACCTGCGACCACCGGCTTAGAAGGCCGGTGCTCTATCCAACTGAGCTACGGGCGCACAGCCGGAACGGAGACTACCTGACTTGCGTCCGGCACTCATCGGTTGGTCGGGGCAGCAGGATTCGAACCTGCGACCCTCTGCTCCCAAAGCAGATGCGCTACCAGACTGCGCCATGCCCCGTCGCCGATGCCGCCCGCCCGGGGTTTCCCAGCGGAAGGGCCCGGCGGTCGGGGGCGCGCATCATACCCGAGCCGGCCGGCTCCGGGTCAATTTAACCGCGCGGGCTCAGGCCCGGCGCCATGTGGTCACGCCACCGGGCTTGTCCTCGAGGATCACGCCGGCCGCGGCCAGTTCGTCGCGTATCCGGTCGGATTCGGCCCAGTTCTTCGCCTTGCGGGCCGCGAGGCGCGCCGCGATGCGTTCGTCGATCTCTGCGTCGGAGAGACCCCCGGCCGCGCCCGCGCGGAACCATGCCTCAGGCGGCGACTGCAGCAGACCGAGCGCGGCGCCCAGCGCGCGCAGCTCGCTCGCGAGCGACGTGGCCTTCGGAGAGTCCGCGCCCGCCGCACGCGCCGTGTTGATCTCGCGCGCGAGACCCTGCAGCACGGCGATCGCTTCCGGCGTGTTGAAGTCGTCGTTCATCGCGTCGTGAAAAGCCTGCGTCGCGGCGGTGGGCGTATGCCCATCCACCACCGGCACTTCGCGCAATGCCGTGTACAAGCGGTTGAGGCCCGCCTCCGCGAGGTCGAGCTGGTCGGGCGAATAGTTCATCGGCCCGCGGTAGTGGCTCGACAGCAGGAAGAAACGCAGCACTTCCGGCGCCTTCACCTTCGCGAGCACCTCGCGCGTGGTGAAGAAATTGCCGAGCGACTTCGACATCTTCTCGTTGTCGATGTTGAGGAAGCCGTTGTGCATCCAGATCTCGGCGAACTTCCCGCCGGTGGCGCCGCAGGTCTGCGCGATTTCGTTCTCGTGATGCGGGAACTTGAGATCGACGCCGCCACCGTGGATGTCGAAATGCTCGCCGAGCTCCTTCGTCGACATCGCCGAGCATTCGATGTGCCAGCCGGGACGTCCATCACCCCAGGGTGACGGCCAAGCGGGCTCGCCGGGCTTCGCGGATTTCCACAACACGAAGTCGAGCGGATCGCGCTTCGCGCTATCTACTTCCACGCGCGCGCCGGCGCGTAGATCCTCGAGCCGCTTGCCGGAGAGCTTTCCGTATTCCGCGAACTTGTGCACGTCGTACATCACGTCGCCGTTCGGCGCCTGGTACGCGTAGCCGTTGTCGATGAGCTGGCCGATCATCTTCAGCATCTCGTCGATGTACTCGGAAGCCTTCGGCTCCTTCTCGGGCCGCAGGCAGCCGAGCTCGTCGAGGTCCTCGTGCATCGCCTGGGTGTATTTCCTGGCGTGTTCGCGCCAGTCGACGCCGGCCTCACGCGCGCGGTTGATGATCTTGTCGTCGACGTCGGTGATGTTGCGCACGTAGGTCACGCGGAAACCGCGATGCCGCAGGTACCGGCTCACCATGTCGAACACGACGAGCATGCGCGCGTTGCCGACGTGGAAATAGTCGTAGACGGTGATGCCGCAGCTGTACATGCGGACGTGGCCGGGTTCGACCGGCTGGAGTTCCTCTTTCTGGCCGGTCAGCGAATTGTGTATGCGGATCATGCGGCGAAGCGGTTCAGGCGGTCGTGGATGGTCGAGTCGGGCATGGCCTTGAGCAGCGGCGCGAGTTCGGGGCCCTCGGACGTGCCGGTGAGCGCGAGACGCAGGGGCTTCCACAGCGCCTGGCCTTTCGCGCCGGTCGCGGTCTTGACCGCGTTGACGATGGCATCGAGATCGCCGCCCCTGTCCCGGGCGGCGTCCGCGGCGGCGCGGAAAAACTGCGTGCCGGCCTCGCGCACGCGCGCGAGCGCGGCTTCGTCGAGCGGCGGCGCGCCACCGAACACGACCTCGCGCCAGTGCGCGACGTCCTTCGGCAGCAGCACGTTGGGGCGGATCGCCGCGATGAAGGCGCGGCGGCGCTGCGGATCGATGTCGTCCGGCGTTTCGGGCGCGAGCCAGCGCTCGCTCTCCTCGAGCGGCAGGTGGTGCGCGACGTCGCGCTGCCACGCATTGAGCTGCGACTCCTCGAAGCGTGCCGGCGCGCGACCGAGATGTTTCACGGTGAAGTGCCTGGCCATCGCTTCGAGCGGCAACACGCCGTGCTCGCTGCTCGAGTGCCCCAGCCGGAACAGGTGATTGTTCAGCGCCGACGGTAGATAGCCACGCTCGCGGAACTCGCGCAGCGTCGTCGCGCCGTGGCGCTTGGAGAGCGGCGTGCCGTCGGCGCCGACCAGCAGCGAGAGGTGCCCATAGGTCGGCGCGCGCAGTCCCAGCGCCTCGAGAACCAGCAGCTGCCGCGGCGTGTTCGTCAGGTGGTCCTCGCCGCGCAAGACGTGCGTGATGTCCATCTCGGCGTCGTCGATGGCATTGCTGAAGAAAAACGCCGCGCTGCCGTCGGCGCGCCGCAGGATGAAGTCGCCGATGTCGTCGGTGGCGAAGCGCTGCGCGCCGTGGACCATGTCGTCGAACTCGACGAACCGCCCCGTCGGCACGCGAAAGCGCGTCGTCGGCGAGATGCCCTGCGCGCTCTTGCGCACGCGCGCTTCGGCGGAGAGCTCGCGGCAGGTGCCGGCGTAACGCGGAGGCCGTCCCGCGGCTAGCTGCGCCTTGCGGGACAGTTCCAGCTCGAGCGGCGTGCAGTAACACGGATACGTGAGCCCACGCGCATCGAGCGTCGCGGAATGGCGCGCGTAGATCGCGCCGCGGCGCGACTGTCGATATTCGACGCCGGGAATTTCCTTGCCGGGACCCGCGTCCCACGCGAGACCCATCCACTCGAGGTCCTGCATCAGCGCGGCGGTGAACTCCTCCTTGCTGCGCTCGGTGTCGGTGTCCTCGATGCGCAGGACGAAACGCCCGCCGTGATGCCGCGCGAACAACCAGCTGAACAGCGCCGTGCGGGCGTTGCCGAGATGCAGCTCGCCCGTCGGGCTGGGTGCGAAGCGGGTCGTGATGGTCGAGATTGGGCTGGGAGACACCCGCGAATTTTACGGGAATCCGCTCGATGCGGCGCGGCTTCGGTAGAATCGCGACCATGAAAATCCGACGTCCCCTCATCGGCCTTGCAGCCATCCTGTTGTCCTTCGCCGCCCAGGCGGCGGGTCCCGAACGTGTGCGCGTGACCACGAATCTCGGCTCGTTCGTCATCGAACTGCAGCGCGACCGCGCTCCGCTGACAGTCGAGAATTTCGTCACCTACGTCCGCAGGGGGCATTACACGAACACGCTCTTTCACCGCGTGATCTCCGGATTCCTGATCCAGGGCGGCGGAGTCGGACCCGACTACAAGGCGAAGCCGACCTTGAAGCAGATACCCAACGAGGCCGGCAACGGGCTCAAGAATCTTCGCGGGACGGTCGGGCTGGCGCGCGCCTCCGGCCCGCACACGGGCGACGCCCAGTTCTTCATCAACGTCGCCGACAACGCGGATCTCGATCCGCTGCCCACGCGCTGGGGATATGCGGTGTTCGGCAAGGTCGTCGAGGGCATGGAAGTCGTCGACCGGATCAGCGTGTCGCCGACGACCGGGAAGGAACCCTTCAAGCAGGACGTGCCGATCAAGGAAGTCGTGATCGAGAAGATGGAAATCATCGGGGATTCGAGTCCCGCGCCCGCCGCCGCGGCGCCGGCCGAAGCACCTGCCGCGCAACCGCCCGCCGGCACGCCGGCGGACGAAGCCGGCGAGTCCGCACCGCCACCGGCTGAAAGCTCACCGCCACCGGGATCGACGCCGCCGAAGTGAGCGCGGCGCGCCACAGCCTGTTCGCTTCCGACCTGCACCTGGACAGCGAGGCTCCCTGGGCGATCGATGCATTCCTTAAGTTTCTCGCGGGCCCGGCCCGGGACGCCGACTCGCTCTATCTGCTCGGCGACCTGTTCGAAGCCTGGGTCGGCGATGACGACGACGATCCCGCCAATTCGCGTGCCTGCGACGGGCTCGCGGCGCTGAGCGCCGCCGGCGTCGCGGTCTACGCGTTGCATGGCAATCGCGATTTCCTGCTCGGTGAAGGGTTCGAGAAACGCACCGGCGTCAAACTACTCCCGGACCCCGTGATGGTGGACCTGCACGGCGTGCCGACGCTGCTGAGCCATGGCGACGTGTTCTGCACCGAGGACTGGCCGTACCAGGAGTTGCGCAGCATCGTGCGTCGCGAACGCTGGCAGCGGCGATTCCTGTCGTTGCCGCTCGAAAACCGCCGGACGCTGGCGACCGCCGCGCGCGCGGGCAGCAAGGAGCACACGGAGCGGCAGGTTCCCGTGCTCATGGACGTGAACCCCGATGCCGTGACCCGCGCGATGCGCGCCACCGGCGCGCGCCGGCTCATCCACGGACATACACATCGCCCGGCGATCCATCGATTCGACGTGGATGGCAAACCCGCGGAACGCGTCGTGCTCGCGCCCTGGTACGAAGCGGCGAGCTGCGTGGCCATCAGCTCCGAGGGCGTGAGAGAGATCCCACTGCCGCGTTAGCTCGGAGGTCGGGGACAGATTTATTTATCGACGATGCCTGCGCGCAGGAAACTACGGGCCGAGCGTTATCGTCGATAAATAAATCTGTCCCGAAACAGCGCGTCAACAGATGGGGCCGGAGTGGAAGCGCAGCTCGGTGTCCGGAGAGGTGGCGAGCTCGGCTTCGCGCGCCGAGATCAGCGCGAGGCGCGCCTCTATCTCTTCGGCATCGAACTCGCGTTGCGCGAAGTCGAGGTACAGCTCGAAGTGCCGCGCCTCGGAACGTTCCAGCGACGCATACAGCTCGCGCACCTCGGTGGGAAGGTGTTTCGAGAGCAGCCTGAAGCGCTCGCACGAGCGCGCCTCGATCAGCGCGTGCACGATCATGAGATCGAGCTTGCGTTTCGGTTCGTGCGTGCGCACCAGCTTGCGCAGCTCGCTCGCATATCGCCCCGGCTTCATGCGCACGTACTGCACGTCGAGCTTTTTCATGAGCCGCTCGACCTGCTCGAAATGTTTGAGCTCCTCGCGTGCGAGCCGCGACAACGCAACGGCGAGCGAACGATCCTCGGGATACGCGAAGATCAGCGCCATGGCGGTCGACGCGGCCTTCTTCTCGCAATTCGCGTGATCGACCAGCAGCGTGGGCAAGTCCGCAACCGCCGCGTCCACCCATTCGCGCGGCGTCGCCGCCGCGAGGATCGTGCGATCCGTCGCACGCGCGAAGCGCGCCGCCGCGATCGCCCCCCGTGTGCTCACGAAGCCTCCGTCGTCGTCGACATCCCCGACATCGCGAATTCGATGAGCCGCGCGGCCTCGTTGGCGTCCGCGGGTCGCGCGGCGGGGTCCTTCGCCATCAACGTATCGATGAGCGGCTGCAGGTGCGCGATGCGCTCCGGCAGCTTCGGAATCGGCGCCTTCGCGTGATGCACGAGGATCGCCATGTGATTCTCGGCGTCGAAAGGCTTCTTGCCCGTGAGCATCTCGTACAACATCACGCCGAGCGCGTAGATGTCGCTGCGCGCGTCGATCGGTTTGCCGTGTCCCTGCTCCGGGCTCATGTAGTGAGGCGTGCCGAAGATGAGTCCCTTGTCGGTGACCTCCATCTTGAGCGCCACGTGTTTGGCGAGCCCGAAGTCGATGAGTGCGATGCTGTCGTCGTCGCGCAGCATCACGTTGCCGGGCTTGAGATCGCGGTGAAAGATTCCGACCTCGTGGATGGCCTGCAGCGCCTGCGCGAGATCGCGCGCGTATTCGAGCGACTGACGCGCGGTGAGTCCCTCGGCCATGCGCTTGCGCAGGTCGCCCTTCGCGAAGTACTCCATCGCGAGATACAGGTGATCGTCGGTGACACCCAGGTCGTAGATCCTGACGACGTTCGGATGATGCACCTCGCGCAGGATCTCGAATTCCTGCAGGAAGCGCTCCATCGATTGATCGACGCCCGTCTCCTTGCGGATCGCAGGCGTCACCTTGAGCACGACGACTCCACCGATGTCCGCACTTTCGGCGAGAAACAGCTCCGACACGGAACCCTTCGCGATGAGCTCGATGCGCCGGTACGCCTTCAGCCGCGCGCCCGCGAAATCCTGCGCCATCTTCGCGCCCGCGGACATGCGCCAGCGGCTCTGCGCCTTCGCCTGCTCGTCGGCCGCGCGGCGGATCGCATCGTTGAGGACGGTGCCCCGGACCTTCTTCCTGCCGATGACCGCGTACGCGCCCGTCGAGCGCGCCTCGATCGCATCGGGAGATTCGTCATCGGCCGCCATGAAAATGACCGGCGCGAAACCCTCGCGTCCGGTCAGGTCGCGGAGCCAGTCGAGTCCCGCGCCGCCCTTCCACGCGTGATCCAGCAACACCGCGCTGTACCCTTGCGCGAGAAATCCCGGCGTCAGTGGACCGCGCACGCGCGGGTTGTAGCTGACGATGTCGACGTCCGGCCAGTCGCACGAGATGTGGTGACGCAGCAGCGTTCGGTAACGCGGATCGTCATCGATGAGCAGCAGGCGCATGAGGGGGCGGATTACAACACGGGGTCCGAGCCAAGACCACGAACGCGCGTCCCGGATTCCCTGATCCCGATCAGGATATCCCCGACGTTCGTGCCGGTCGGACCCGTGTGGACGAGATCTCCCGATGCTTCGAGCGCCGTTCCCGAATCGAAATCGGCCAACGCGCGCTCGACGTCGATACCCGCGATCCCTGCGCGCTCGATCGTCCCCGCGTCGATCGTCGCGCCCGCGTCGCTCGTCGGACCGTCCGTGCCATCCGTTCCGGCCGCGAGAATCGCGAGTCTCTCGTCCGCGCGCAGCAGCCGCGCCGCGTGCAGCGCGAGATGCGTGTTCCGGCCGCCGCGGCCGTGCGTCGCCGGCAACATCACGGTCGACTCGCCGCCCCAGACCAGGCCATCCACATCGGACTTTCGCAATGCCTCGACGAATTCGCTCGCGACTTCCGCGGCATCGCCGTCGAAACGTGTCGCACCCGCATGGAACGTCAAGCCGCGCATCTCTGCGGCGGAAACCGCGGCGCGCATGGCCGCATCGACGTTCGCGACCACTACGCGATCGATCGCATCGGCGGAGCCGCCGTCAGTCCCTAACAATCCGGAACCGATGATGTCGGGGGAATCGTCCGGAACGTCGGAGATGAAGAGCGCGAATGCCTGTCTTCCCGCGAGCTGACGGGCAACGCCACCGCCCTTGAGCCGCGAAAATTTCCGCCGCTCGGCATTCAGTCGCGCGATGTCCCAGCCGGCCGCGAGCCCCGATTCGTTCAATGCGCGCAGCTCGTCGAGAGTTTTTCCGTCGACCAGCGACTCCACGAGACTCGATGCACCGCCTGACACCAAGAAGACCGGTAAAACGTCGGCAGGAAGCGCCGCGATCCGTCGCCCGAACTCGGCGCCCGCCTCCAGGCTGCGTCGATCCGGAACAGGATGCGCGCTCTCGAACAGGGTCGCTCCGGGTATTCGTCGCAGATCGTCATCCAGGTGACCGTCCTTCGTGATCACCAGAAGTGATTGCAACACGTCGCCCAGCGCGTCGCGCGCGCCGAGCGCCATCGAACTCGCCGCCTTCCCCACCGCGAACACCGCGATGGATCCGCGCGGCTTCCGCTCGCGCAACACCCGCGCGACGCAGGCACGCCCATCTACCGCGCGCAGCGCGGCATCGAACGATTCGAGAAGAAGGCGGCGCGAGTTCAAGCGCGGGCGCGCCGCACGACGATCAGCTCTTGACGACCTTGAGCCCGGCGGTCTCGCGCCGCGAAGCCTTCGCCGAATCCGAACGCTCGGACTGCAGGCGCGCGAGATATTCGGGCGTCACGTCGCCGGTGACGTAGAGCCCCGAGAAACAGGACGTGTCGAATTCCTTGATGCTGGAATGATCGTGCACGCAGGCGTGGATGAGATCCTCGAGATCCTGGTAGATCAGCCAGTCGGCGCCGATCAGCTTCGCGACTTCCGCGTCGGTGCGATTCGCCGCCACGAGTTCGCTCGCGGCCGGCATGTCGATGCCGTAGACGTTGGGGAAACGCACCGGCGGCGCGGCCGAGGCGAAGTACACCTTGCGGGCTCCCGCCTCGCGCGCGAGGTCGATGATCTGCGCCGAGGTCGTGCCGCGCACGATGGAGTCGTCCACCAGCAGCACGTTCTTGTTGCGGAACTCGAGATCGATCGCGTTCAACTTGCTGCGCACCGACTTCGAACGCTGTTCCTGCCCCGGCATGATGAACGTGCGGCCGACGTAGCGGTTCTTCACGAAGCCTTCGCGATACTTCACGTTCAGGTGCTGGGCCACCTGCATCGCGCTCGTGCGGCTCGTGTCGGGAATCGGGATGACGACGTCGATGTCGTGGTCCGGGCGCTCGCGCTGGATCTTCTCCGCGAGCCGGTCACCCATGCGCATGCGCGCGCGGTGCACCGAGATGTTGTCGATCAGCGAGTCGGGACGCGCGAAATACACGTACTCGAAAATGCACGGCGCGTGGCGCGTGGTGGTCACACATACCTGCGAATGCAGACGGCCGAGCACGTCGATGTACACCACTTCGCCCGGCGCCACGTCGCGCACGAGTTTGAACCCCAGCATGTCGAGCGCGACGCTCTCGGAAGCCAGCATCCATTCGGCGCCTTTCGGCGTCTCGCGCTGGCCGAGCACCAGCGGACGGATGCCGTTGGGGTCCCGGAACCCGAGCAGGCCGTGGCCGATGATCATCGCGACGACCGCATACCCTCCGCGGCATCGACGATAAACCGCGTTTACCGCGGCGAAGATGTCGGCCGGCGTGACGCGTGGCGTTCCCACCCGCTGCAGCTCGGAGGCGAGGACGTTCAGCAACACCTCCGAATCCGAGCTCGTGTTGAGGTGGCGACGATCCTCGCGTTCGAGCACTTCGGCGAGTTCGCGGGCATTCGTGAGATTGCCGTTGTGCCCGAGGCAGATGCCGTAGGGCGCATTGACGTAGAACGGTTGCGCCTCGGCGGCGCTGTCGCAGCCGGCCGTCGGGTAACGTACGTGACCCATGCCGACGTTGCCCTTGAGGTCCTGCATGGCGTGCTGGTCGAAGACGTCACGCACCAGGCCCTGCCCCTTGCGTACGAACAGCTCGCCGTCCGCGACGGTCGCGATGCCGGCGGCGTCCTGGCCCCGATGCTGCAGCACCGTCAGGGCGTCGTAGATCCGTTGATTGACTCCACTCGTTCCGACGATGCCAGCGATTCCGCACATTCGGTGGGGTTCCTTGGGATCAGGGCTTGATGGGGGGATTGTCCAGATCGAGGCGCTCGAGATTCTCACCGACGACGCCGCGCAGCGCATCGGCAACCCCGATGGCGTACGGCATCAGACGCGATCTCTTCCAGCTGGGTTCCTTGTCCATCTGCAAAGCCTGGATCGCGATCGTGAACGCGCCGACCACGACGATGCCGCGAATGAGGCCGAAGACGAAGCCGAGGAACTTGTCCATGCCCGAGAACATGGAGACGCGAACGTAATGTCCAACCACCACGGCGATCGCGCTGCCGATGAGCAGCACGCCGACGAAAATGATGACGCGCGCGACCCAGATGCTCGTAGGGGAATCCGCCAACACGCCGCCCAGGTGCGGCGAAAGCGAGTCGGCGAAGATCCAGGCGAAAACGATGGCGAGGAACCAGGTGACTACCGCGATGGCTTCGCGAAGCAGGCCGCGGACCAGGCCCATGATTGCTGAAACGACGAGAATGGCGAGGATGATGTAGTCGACTGCAATCATTCGATGAGTCTTGATCGACGCTCTCGGAGAAGGCGCGGCATTGTACTCGACCGCTGCATACCGTTGCAGCGAGACAACGGACAGGCGGTGTCGCGCGTCACGAAATCGGCACGATGCTGCCGGATTGCCCCACCCGTTTCAGGTCGGCCGCAAGTGCCTCCGCCGAGGCGCGGTCGGGAGTCGGCCCGACGCGGACGCGATACAGGTCGCGGCCGCCGCTCCTGATCGGTGCAACGAAGGCCTTGAACCCCTTTGCTGACATGTCGCGGACCAATCGGTCGGCATTGTCGCGGCTCCCGAAGCTGCCGAGCTGCACGACGAAGTTGCCTTTGGTGGCCGGAGGCGCTGTCTGCGCTGGGGCGGGCCGCGCGGGCTCGGCGCGTCCCGGGGCGCCAGCGTTCGTCGCGGGCGTTTGCCGGGATTCGCCGCCGCTGCCGGGGGCCGGGCCATCGGCCGCCGCGGCCCGCTGCTCGGGCTGTCTTGCTGGGGCGGATTCGGCGACTTGCGGGGCCGCGACGTCGTCGTTGTCCGGCGCCGGGATCGGGGCGACCGGAACCGGCTGGGCGACTTGCGGAGTCGACGAGGTCTCCGACTTGCCGTCGATTTCGATCGTGTAACTGCGCAGGCCCTGCTCTTCCTCCGGCGGCGCGGCCGGTGCGGTCGACGACTTGGGACCGGTGAGTAGTTCGGGCACCAGCAACACGAACAGTGCCGCCAGGATGACAGCGCCGGTCAATCGTTGCTTGGCTCGCGAATCCATGGGCGAACTATATCCCAAGGAAATCGAGCGCCGGTCCAACCGTGAGGAACGATCCGAACACCACGATGCGATCTCCGGGCGCGGCGGCCGCGCGAGCCGCGCGACACCCCGCGACGACATTCGCGGCGAGTTCCACGACGGGTGCCGCCGGTGGCAGGTGCGCCGCGAGCGACTGCGCGCTCACGGTACGCGGACCTTCGAGCTTCACGGGAACCCATGCGTCGACGCGCGGCGACAGTGTCGCGAGAATGCCGCCGATGTCCTTGTCGCCCAGGATGCCGACAACCGCGATGGTGCGTTTTGCCGGCAGCGCCGCGAGGTTGTCCGCGAGCACGCGTGCGGCGGGAACGTTGTGCGCCACGTCGAGAATCCATTCGACTTCGCCCGGAACGATCTGGAAGCGTCCCGGCAGCCGCGCGGCGCGTAATGCCCGGCTGACGACGTCGTGCGTGAGTTCGATGCCGAAATCTCCGACTGCGAGCGCGGCCAGCGCGGTGGCCGCATTGTCGACTTGCTGCGGTCCGGCGAGCGCGGGCAAGGGAAGATTCCGCAAACGCAGTGCGTTGCATTCGAAGTCCCAGCCGTTGTTGTGGCGAAGCGCGCGAAAGTCGCGGCCGCGCTCGACGGGAAACGCACCCGTCTCCTCGATGACCTGGCGCACCGACGCCGGCAGGTCCGGGCTGCCGAGCACGGCCGGCCGCGCGGAACGGAATATTCCCGCCTTCTCGCGCCCGATCTCATCGAGTGTGCCTCCCAGCCAGTCGACGTGATCGAGCCCCACGGAGCAGACGACTGCGACGTCCGCATCGAGGATGTTGGTCGCGTCGAGCCGCCCGCCGAGGCCGACTTCGAGAACGGCCGTGTCGACTCGCGCACGCCGGAAACGTTCGAGCGCGGCGAGCGAGTTGTATTCGAAAAACGTCAGCGTGATCTCGCGGCGCGCCGCATCGATGTGCTCGAACGACTCGATGAGCTCCGCATCCGTCGCCTCTTTGCCATTGACGCAGATGCGCTCGTTGTAGCGGATCAGGTGTGGGGAGGTGAAGCGGCCGGTGGTCTGGCCCGCGGCGCGCAGCAGCGAATCGAGATAA
Organism: Pseudomonadota bacterium; assembly: GCA_023433705.1. GTDB lineage: Bacteria > Pseudomonadota > Gammaproteobacteria > Steroidobacterales > Steroidobacteraceae > CADEED01. Next base: position 5,193 of record JAEYUC010000036.1, on the reverse strand, counting down.
CAGACCGTCGATCCCTTGCCGTTCGTTCCGCCGACCGTGATCACGCGATACGCGGGCGTCAGCAGATCGAGCCGGCGCGCGACCTCGCGCACCCGCTCGAGGGTCAGGTCGATCGCGCTCGGATGGGATTGCTGTTGCTGCTCGAGCCAGTCGGCGAGCGAGCGCATGAACGTCAGGATACCGAGGTGGGAGCGACCGGCTGCTGGCGCATCAGCAGGCGCAACACAGCGCCCAGTTTCTCGCGCATGTCGCGCCGATCGACGATCAGGTCGAGCGCGCCGTGATCGAGCAGGAATTCGCTGCGCTGGAATCCTTCGGGCAACGTCTCGCGCACGGTCTGCTGGATCACGCGCGGACCGGCGAAACCGATCAGCGCGCGCGGCTCGGCGACGTTGAGATCGCCCAGCATCGCGAGACTGGCCGAGACACCACCCGTGGTCGGATCCGTGAGCACGGAGATGAACGGCAGGCGCGCCTGCGCAAGTCGCGCGAGCGCCGCGCTGGTCTTCGCCATCTGCAGCAGCGAGAACAAGGCTTCCTGCATGCGCGCGCCGCCACTCGCGGAAAAACACACGAGCGGAGCGCGTGTCTCGATGCAGCGATCCACGGCGCGCTTGAAACGCTCGCCAACCACCGAACCCATCGAACCACCCAGGAACCTGAATTCGAACGCGCACGCGACGATGGGTAGACCCTCGAGCGTGCCAGCGATCGCGATCAACGCGTCGCGCTCACCGGTCGCCTTCTGCGCGGCGGAAAGACGGTCCTTGTAACGCTTGCTGTCGCGGAACTTGAGCGGATCCTCGGGCGAAATGCCGGCGCCGATCTCGACCTGTTCGCCCTCGTCGAGGAAACGCGCCAGACGCTCGCGGCCGCCGATGCGCATGTGGTGATTGCACTTCGGACAGACGTTCAGATTGCGTTCGAGCTCGGCGCGGTACAGCACCGCATCGCAGGCCGAGCACTTGATCCACAGGCCCTCGGGGACCGAACGCGTGCGGCGCTCGGTCTTGATCCGCGACGGCATGATTTTCTCGAACCAGGACATGTCAGGGCGTTCCCTCGTGGAATCAGGGGGGCGAAGCGCGGCCGATGATAGCGGATTGGGGCCCGGGCAGCCCGAACTCGGCCGGGTAACGCACCGCCGCGAGATACAGGCCGTCGGGCGGCGCCGTCGCGGCATTGGCCTTGCGGTCGCGCCCCGCGAGCACGTCGGCGACCCGCCCGATCGGCGAATCCCCGCTGCCCACGCTCATGAGCAGCCCGGCCACGTTGCGGACCATGTGATGCAGGAACGCGTTCGCGGTCACCTCGATCACCACCCAGTGATCGTTGCGCGTCACGCTCAGGCGCTCGACGTTGCGCACCGGCGATTTCGCCTGGCACTCGATCGCGCGGAACGCGCTGAAATCGTGTTCGCCGACGAGAACCTGCGCGGCCTCGTGCATGCGCGCGACGTCGAGAGGCCGGCGCTCCCAGGTCGCGCGGCCGGTGTCGAGCCCGGGCCGCGAATCGCGATTGAGGATGACGTAGCGGTAGCTGCGCGCCGTGGCGGCGTAACGGGCGTGGAAGTGCGCCGGCACTTCGCGTACCCAGACGACGCTGATGTCGGGAGGTAGATAGGTGTTCGCGCCGAGGCGCCAGCCACGTTCGGTGCGCGCCGCGCCGCTGTCGAAGTGCACCACCTGGGCCGTCGCATGTACGCCGGCGTCGGTGCGCCCCGCGCATACACAGTCGATGGGTGCGTCGGCGACGCGCGCGAGCGCGCGCTGCAGCTCGTCCTGGACGGTCCTGAGACCGGGCTGGTGTTGCCAGCCCGAGTACGGGCGGCCGTCGTATTCGAGGCCGGCCGCGAATCGAGGCATCGGAAAACCCTGCGTGCGCGCGGGCCCGCTGTAGTTAGCCGGGCAGCGACTCGATCAGGCGCTGCGCTTCCTGCTTCTGCGAAGCCGAGCCCTCGCTCAACACCTCGTTGAGGATGTTGCGCGCGCCGTCCGGGTCGCCCATGTCGACGTAGGCGCGAGCCAGGTCGAGCTTGGTGCCGACTTCGGAGAGCGTGACGGGCTCGAGATCGGGAACCGCGATTTCCTCGGTCGCGCTGCCAGGCATGTCGTACCTGCCGCTGGCCGCGCCGAGATCGAGGTCCACGCCATGGTTCATCGCCGGCTGCTGCTGCGTCGGCTCCACCGGGAAATCGACGTTGCTGCTGTCGATCGCCGCGAGCCGCGAAGTCGACGAGATGTCGAATCCTTCATCGGGCATTTCGAACTTCGCGAGCGAAGCCGTGCTGCTCGGGTCGATCGCCCGGCCCTTGGTCAGGTCCATGTCACCGCCGAGTTCTTTCTCGGTCAGGAACCAGGTGCCGCTCGCGCCGTGTTCGGCGATCTGCGAGTCGTCACCGTTGCCCACGTGGCGCGCGGCGGCGGCGCGCAGCAGGCGCTGTGAATTCTCGTCGAGGCCCGCGACCATCGTCGGCGCGTTCGAATCGGGTCCCGAGTTGCCCGGGCCCCGGATCGGCTTGAGGCCGATCTGCGAGTCGGTCTGTTCGAGCGATCCCAGGTCGAGTCCGAGATCGTCGAGCGCGAGCTCGGCGGTCTGCTCACTCGAGAGCTTGCGGCGCATCGCGCCTTCCACCTTCTCGCGGATCGTCGGCTCGTCGAGCGGACGTAGCGCGGGCTGTTCGACCGTCGGCGCTTCCGAACCCGCGGGCGTCATCTTGACCGTCATCTCGCGGGTCGTCTGGCCGCTGTCGCGATCGGGCAGCGCGAGGCCTTCGCCGGTCGCATCCGGGTCACGCACCGCGTTGCTGAGATCGAGGTCGACGGGATCCGGCGTACCGCCGCCGGTCACGTCGAGACGCGAGCTGACGTCGAAAGGATCGAAGTCCACGCCGCCGGCGCCACCGCCGTCGAGGTTCAGGTCCACGCCCACCGCGCCGCCGGCGCCGCCCTCGGAGAACATCGGATCCTCGGGCGCGATCTGCTTGCCCATGATCACGATCTTTTCCCACTCACCCGGATCCGCGCCGGCGCGCGATTCGGCGAGTTCGTTGGCCGTGGCCAGGAACTGCTCCTTGTTGCCCCAGACGAAGAACACTTCGAGGAGTTTGAGCTTGAGATCGCGACGCTGCGGTTCGCGCTGGATCGCGATGCGGACCAGGTCCGCGGCCTGGTCGTACAGACCGTAGGCCATGTGGAAATCGGCTTCGGCGAGCGGATCGCCCTGGTCGAGGTTGACCGCGGTCTCGCTGCTGATGGTCTCGTCGGTGCGCACCGTCGGCGCGAGTGGAATGTCCTGCGTCTCCTGCAGCGCGCGATGCGTGCCGGATTCCTCGACGAGGATGTCGTCGGGCACGGCCTCGGCGGCCGGCGCGCGCATGCGGCCCGTGTCGGACAATGAATCCACGGGCTCGGCGAGACGATCGCCACCCTGCTCGGCGAGGCGGCCGAGGTTGTCGTCGAACTCCGCGCTCTTGCGCTTGCCGCGCGACTTAACGATCAGGCCGATGAGGCCGAGCAACGCGATGCCCGCGAGCGCCCACTTGTACTCGAGCAGCGTGTCGATGAAGGACGGACCCTGCACCGGTTCTTCGGCCTGCGGAGCCGGCCGCTGCTGGGCGGGAGCGGGCTCAGGCGCCGGTTCCTGCGCGGCGGTGGTCTCGGGCGGAGCCGTTTCGGTCTCGGCCGTCTCCGCGGTCTCGGCCGTTTCCGCCGGCGGCGTCACTTCGGGCGTAGCGACGTCCGGCTGTACGGGCGTCGGCTGCGCGGGCGTTGCCGCCTGCTGCTGCGAGGCCGCGAGCTTGGCCTGCAGATCGGCGAGCTCCGTATTGCGCAGCTCGAGCAGGCGCTTGGATTCGTTGAGCTGTCCTTCGAGTTCGTTGACGCGATTGCGCAGCGCGCTGACTTCGGCCGGATCGCCACCGGATGTTCCCGGCGAGCTCGCCGAGTCGCTCGGCGCGACGAGACGCAGGCGGCCCGCACTGGCGCCGGAACTGGCCGCCCACGAACCGATGGCATTGCGCACTTCGCTCGACGCTTCGGCCGGCGAGATGGCGGCGACTTCCTCGCCCGACGGGACGCGCAGCACGGCGCCCGCGCGCAGGCGGTTCATGTCGCCGTCGAACGCACCGCTGTTGGCGCGGTAGATAGACACCATGAGCTGCTGGGTCGAAGCCCCGACACTCGCCGACAGGCGGCGGGCGATCGCCGACAGGCTGTCGCCGCGCTGCACTTCATAACTGTCGCCGCCGCCCGCGGGGGTGTAAGGCGCGGGCGCGGGCGCGCTCTGCTGCGGCGCCGGACGCGTGATCTGTCCACTGCTCTCGCTGGCGCTCTGCGTCGGCGCGCCGACCGGCGCCTGCGCGACGCTGTTCGGCGCGAACACCGGCGGATCCAGCAGCACGGTGTATTCGCGCACGAGTCGGCCGCGTGCCCAGGTCGTTTCAATGAGCAGCGTGAGGAAAGGTTCGGTGACGGTTTCCGCCGAGCGGATGCGCAGGATGTTTGCGCCGTTCGCGGCGCGATCGCGCGTGACGGTCACGGACGCCATGAACGGCGGCCAATCCAGTCCGTAACGCGCGAAGGTTTCCTTCGACGCGAGTTTCGCTTCGAGCGTCGCGAGATCTTCCGGCGTCGCGTTGACGAGCTCGATCTCTGCATCGAGCGGCGCATTCAACGGCGAGTTGAGCCGGATGTCGCCGAGACCCAGCGCATGGGAGATACCGGGTAACAGCAGGACTGCCAGCAAAACCCGGGCGAGACCATTCCGCATCATTCGCGTCTCCACATTCACCGTCGGCTATGAGAATTCTTTATCGAAACATGAGCTTAGAGGTGAAACCTGCGACCCTAAGCTGAGACCGCCCGCAATATAACTTAAATAGGCTCGCGCACCAAAATCCACGGCGCGGGTGTGCCGCTCACAACAGCATCCCGAGATAGGTTGACTGTCACGATCCATAAGTTATGTCCACGTTCGCGGCTTATCTTCCCTAATGCGTGGAACATAAAACGTGTCCCGTTTCGCGTTCGATGCTCTAACACGTCGCAATACGGGCGTAACCCGTGGATTTCGTACGTCCGCTGACCGCGTACGCCTCGGGGTTTCCATGTTGGCGGGGATGCAACGCCCCGCGGCCGACTTCAGGCGATGACGGGAGTGGTCGACCGCACGTCGGCGTTCTGTCCCCGGTGC
>JAEYUC010000076.1 GCA_023433705.1 Pseudomonadota bacterium | reverse complement strand
GCTACACAGGAAATTCCACCACCCTCTACCGTACTCTAGCTCGCCAGTTTTGGATGCAGTTCCCAGGTTGAGCCCGGGGCTTTCACACCCGACTTGAAAAGCCGACTACGCACGCTTTACGCCCAGTAATTCCGATTAACGCTTGCACCCTCTGTATTACCGCGGCTGCTGGCACAGAGTTAGCCGGTGCTTTTTCTTTGGGTTAGGTCAAGACACACTGGTATTAGCAATGTGCTTTTCATCCCCACTAAAAGTGCTTTACAACCCGCAGGCCTTCTTCACACACGCGGCGTCGCTGGATCAGGCTTTCGCCCATTGTCCAATATTCCCCACTGCTGCCTCCCGTAGGAGTCTGGGCCGTGTCTCAGTCCCAGTGTGGCTGGTCGTCCTCTCAGACCAGCTACGGATCGTCGCCTTGGTAGGCCGTTACCCTACCAACTAGCTAATCCGACTTCGGCTCATCCATCGGCGCGAGGTCTTGCGACCCCCGCTTTCCCCCGAAGGGCGTATGCGGTATTAGCCAATCTTTCGACTGGTTATTCCCCACCATTGGGCAGATTCCGAAGCATTGCTCACCCGTTCGCCGCTCGTCAGCACGTATTGCTACGCCTGTTACCGCTCGACTTGCATGTGTTAGGCACGCCGCCAGCGTTCAATCTGAGCCAGGATCAAACTCTTCACTTAAAGATTGCGATCTTCAAACGAAGGAGTATCCAAGGCCCATACGCTGGACTTTTTACAGTCCATCTTCTGGACATTTGGTACTCGGTTAATGCCTCCAAAGACGCATCGACGCGAGTCCCCACACAAATTACCTGCAAATTTTTAGACAGCACTGCGGTCGCTGTGGGCCGCAGAAGGGGGCGGAATTATAGGCTTGCGCCTCATTCCGTCAACCCATGTTTTCAGACACTTGTTCAGCCGCCGCGAGAACCGCGGAGGCCTTCGGTGCGTGAGGGCGCGCATTATAGGGAGGCAATCGGGCCTGTCAACGAGTCGTGACGAGAATCGTCCGACGGCGCCTAACCCATTGATTCATGGGGACTAAGAGTCCCCCGCTTGCCCTCCGGATGGTCGAATCTTGATCACCCCGGTGCTTCCCCGCCCGGATCTCCGCCCGAATCAGCCCGCCTTCAGGGTCACCCAGCGGAATTTGTGCTTTCCAACCTGCAAAAGGTGGGTCCCGACCCCCAGGGAATGATCCCGACCGGCCACTTTTTCGAGGTTTTCGGGGGTGCTGCCGAGGCGCACCGCCCCCTGGTCGATCATGCGGTTCCCGTCCGACGTGCTCGCCACCAGGCCCGCGTTCTTGAGCACGTTGGCGAGGCGCTGCGGCGCGCCGTCGGTAGTTAGGGTGACGCTCTCTATCTTCTCGGGCACGTGGCCCTGCTGGAAACGCGCGATGAACGCGTCGCGCGAGCGCGCGCCGGCGCCCGCGCCGTGGAACCGGTCCACGATCTCGATGCCGAGTTCGAACTTCACGTCGCGCGGATTGCGTCCCTCGGCCACGCTCTTGCGCAGCGCCGCGACGTCGGCGAGCGGGCGGAAGGAAAGCAGCTCGAAATAGCGCCACATGAGATCGTCCGAGATCGACATGAGCTTGCCGAATTGCACGTCCGCGGGCTCGTTGATGCCGATGTAATTCCCGAGCGACTTCGACATCTTGTTGACGCCGTCGAGTCCTTCGAGCAGCGGCATGGTCATGACGATCTGCGGCTCCTGCCCGTAGGTTTCCTGCAGCTGGCGACCCACCAGCAGGTTGAACTTCTGGTCCGTTCCGCCGAGTTCCACGTCGCTGCGCAGCGCCACGGAGTCGTAGCCCTGCACGAGTGGATAGAGGAATTCATGGATCGCGATCGGCTGGCCGCCCTTGTAGCGTTTCGCGAAGTCGTCGCGCTCGAGCATGCGCGCGACCGTGTGGCGCCCCGCGATCTCGATCAATCCCGCCGCGGTCATCGGACCGAACCAGCGTGAATTGAAGTCGACGCGCGTCTTTTCGGGATCGAGGATCTTGAAGATCTGTTCCTGGTAGGTCTTCGCGTTCGCTTCGACCTGTTCACGCGTCAACGGCGGCCGCGTCGCGTTGCGCCCCGTGGGGTCGCCGATCATCCCGGTGAAATCGCCGATCAGGAACGTGACCTCGTGACCGAAATTCTGGAATTGCCGCATCTTGTTGATGAGCACGGTGTGCCCGAGATGCAGGTCCGGGGCCGTGGGATCGAAGCCCGCCTTGATGCGCAGCGGCGTGCCGCGTGTAATTTTTTTAACGAGCTCGCTCTCGACCAGGACCTCCTGCGTTCCGCGCAGTAGCTCCGCGATCTGGTTCTGTAATTCAGCGTTCATTCTTCGGTTTGTATCTAAGGGTGTTCGGAGGGCAGCTTGGGAGAGTCGTTACGGTGATCACATCTGCCGGATTCGGCAATTGACCCTATATCTATCCGTGGGTTACGTTTTATAGATCGTGCCTATTTCAATCAAGTCCGCCATCCCGAGACTGTCGACCCGTACAGCGGTCATCCTGCAGGTCGGGTTGTTTGCCTTCATGGGCCTGCTCGCGTTCATCCCGCGCGATGATCAGGAATTGCCGGTCACGGCGCAGACGGAAGCCTCTGCGTCGCCGGAACCCACCGAGACCCAGACCACCATCGAGCCCGCCGCACACGGCACGCAGGAAGCGAACATCGCTTTCTCGACCATCGACGTCGTCGTGAGACGCAACGACACGATGGATCAGCTGTTCCGTCGCCTCGAGCTCAATCTTGCCGACCTCGCCTCGCTGCGGAGCCTGCCCGAGCTGCGCAGCCAGGTTGACCGACTCAAGCCCGGCGAGATGCTGCGATTCATGCATCGCGACGGCGAACTCGTCGGCCTCGAGCGCAAGCTCTCGGACAGCGAGACGCTGAAGGTCATTCGCGATGCGGACGGTTTCAGCACCAACGTGCTCGAAAATCCGCTCGAAGTCCGCACGCGCACCGCGAGCGGGACCATCTCGAGCTCGCTGTTCAATGCGACCGCGCAGGCCAAACTATCCGATCGCATCGCGTTCGAAGTCGCGGAGATCTTCCAGTACGACATCGACTTCGCTCTCGACATCCAGCAGGGCGATCGCTTCACGGTGATGTACGAGGAGCTCTACCAGGACGGCGAGCTGCTGCGCACCGGCAACGTCCTCGCCGCGAAGTTCGTGAACAACGGGCGCGAATACCGCGCGGTGCGCTTCGTCGATTCCGCGGGACGCGCCGAGTACTACACGCCGGACGGCAAGAGCCTGCGCAAGGCGTTCATGCGCGCCCCGGTGCAGTTCTCCCGCATCAGCTCGCGCTTCAATCTCTCGCGCAAACATCCGGTCCTGAATCGCATCCGCGCGCACAAGGGCGTCGACTACGCCGCGGCCACCGGCACGCCGGTGCGCGCCGCCGGCGACGGCAAGGTGCGTTTCGTCGGGCAGAAAGGCGGTTACGGCAACGTGATCGAGCTCGAGCACGGATCCAACGTGGTGACCGTGTACGGACACCTCTCGCGCTTCGCGAAGGGCCTGCACCGCGGACAACGCGTGGAGCTCGGCAAGGTCATCGGATACGTCGGCCAGACGGGCCTCGCCACCGGCCCGCACCTGCATTACGAATATCGCGTGCGCGGAACGCACAAGAATCCGCAGACCGTGCCGCTACCGGACGCGGCGCCGATCGCCGAATCGGAGCGCGACAACTTCCTGGTGACCACCGCGGGTCTCGTGAACGTGCTCGACCTGCCCGCAGGGCCGGCGCTGGTCGCGAGATAAGCAAGGCGATCGACGCGCGCCGCGGATATTCCGCGGCTCCGACTACCCGCCTGGCTACTTCGCGCCGGGCACGCGCAGCTGGAATCCCACCGACTTCAGGTTCTCGATCTCGAGCTTGAGGTCGGCGACGGTCAGCGGATGATCGTCGAGCCATCCCGATGGAAATCGCATCTCGAGCGCGTTCTTGCGCGGCGTCAACCGGATCCGCGGCAACGCCACGCTGGTGCGTCCGCGATGCAGCAGCACCGCGAGACGCAGCAGCAGCGTCATGGCCGGCGCGCGCTTGTCCCAGGGTGGATTGAGATTGTCGGCTTCCTCGATCGCCGGCCTGCGGCGGTGACTGCCGACCATGAGCGAGAGCAGCTTCTGCTCCTCGCGCGGAAAACCCGCCATGTCGGCGTTCGCGAGTAGATAGGCGCCGTGGCGGTGATAGCCGCCGTGCGCGACATCGAGGCCGATTTCGTGCAGGCGCGCGGCCCAGCGCAGCAGCAGCTCGATCTCCGGGTCGGCGAGCGACCACTCTTCCTCGATCTGTTCCAGGAATGCGACCGCGGTCGCCTCCACGCGCTCGGCCTGCGCGAGATCGACGTGGAACCGCTCCTGCATGCCGCGCACGGTACGTTCGCGTGCATCCTCGTCGGTGTAGCGGCCGAGCAGGTCGTAGAGGATTCCCTCGCGCATCGCGCCGTCCGCGACCTTCATGGACTCGATGCCGAGCTGCTCGAATATCTCGGCGAGGACCGCGACGCCGCCGGCGATCGACAGCTTTCGTTCGTCCTTGAGCGCGTCCTGGCGCAGATCCCGGATGTGATCGAGCTTTCCGAGCACGTCGATCACGCGCTCGAGACCCTCCGCGGTGATGTTGTCGGTCGCGTCGGAACCGAGCTCGCCGATCAGGTCGCCGATCGCGCGCACGGTGCCGGAGCTGCCCACCGCCTCGTCCCAGCCGCGCCGTCGGAACGCGGCCTGGTAGGACTCGATCGCGCGCCGCGCCGCGACTCGCGCGCGTTCCATACGCTTGCGCGAGAGCCGTCCGTCCGGGAAGAATTTTTCACTGAGGCGCACGCAGCCGATCTGCAGGCTTTCCATCTCGAGAGGCTCGAGCCCCACACCGATGACGATTTCGGTGCTTCCGCCGCCGATGTCGCAAACCAGCCGCCGGCCCGGGCCGGCGGGCATCGTGTTCGAAACGCCCGAGTAGATGAGGCGCGCCTCTTCGATGCCCGAAACGATCTCGATGGGATGTCCGAGCGCCTCGCGCACGCGCTCGATGAAGGTTTCTTTCCTGCGCGCCCGCCTGAACGCACTGGTGCCGACGACGCGCACGCTGTCGGGCCGCATGTCGCGCAGCCGCTGCCCGAATCGTTCGAGACACGCGAGCGCGCGTTTCGTGACGTCCTTGTTCAGGCGACCGTCGGCCTCGATGCCCGCGCCGAGCCGCACCATCTCTCGCAGCCGGTCGACGATGACGAGCTGGCCGTGCGTGTAACGCGCGACCACCATGTGGAAGCTGTTGGAACCGAGATCGACCGCAGCCAGAACGTCCGGGACGGACTTCGAAGCGCGTCGCGCCACGTCAGTGCGTGGTTGTCAGGCCGAGAATGAGGAGCCGCAGCCGCAGGTGGTCTGCGCGTTCGGATTGCGGATCACGAACTGCGCGCCATCGAGTCCTTCGCGATAATCGATCTCGGCGCCGGTCAGGTACTGGATGCTCATCGGATCGATGAGCAGCTTGACCCCGAGATTCTCGACGCAGGTATCGCCGTCCTGCTCGGCTTCGTCGAACTCGAATCCGTATTGCATGCCCGAGCATCCGCCGCCCTGCACGAAGACGCGCAGCTTGAGGTTCGGATTGCCCTCGCCGCGGATCAGGTCGCCGACCTTGCGGGCCGCGGCGTCGGTGAACGTCAGGGTTTCGCTTTCCGTATGGGAATGGGCCGTATTGGAATGGGTTTCAGTCATGTCTCGCACACTACGCGCCGGATTTGGCTGTCGCAACCGCGTCGGCCTCGTCGGACTTGCGGTCCGGCTCCGGGGCCGCGGCCTGCTCCGCCGTCTGGGTGATCGGTATGAGCTTGCCCGTAATGACGGCGCCGGGCGCCATTTCAATCACGCCGTAGTGAACATTGCCGTTGACCCGCGCCTTGCCCCCCAGGACCAGGCGCTCGCGCGCGTACATGTCGCCATTCACGGTCCCGTTCATGACGATATTGGTGACCTGAACGTTGCCTTCGATGAAGCCGCTTTCGCTCACCGAAAGCGCGCCCCCGTCCTCGGCGGTGCCGCGGACGTTGCCGAGCACGCGACCGTCGAGATGCAGGCCACCCGAGAACTCCAGGTCGCCCTTCAGATTCGCCGTCCTGCCGAGCAGCGTGTCGATGCGCGTGGTTATCTGCTTGCGTCGCCCGAACATTCCCTACTCCCAGGCCCCGATCACAGCGGATCGACACTCCATACGTATGACTGTTGCACCGGGGCCGCGCCGCGCCGGTTGGATCTGACTTCCACGATGAGTTGTTCGGGTTTCATGCCCGCAGGCATCGTGATTTCCTCTTCGATGTTTTCGAGATATCGAAAGGTAAAGGGTATCTCACGCCGTTTGCCGCCCGAGAGTGTCGCGAAATCCGCACGCCCGGGCTTTCCATCCAGCTCGCCATCGACCGACAAAACGACGACACCGCTCACCACCGTATCCGGCTTCATGGGCTGGACCAGGGTCACGCGGATGCGAAATTTGTTCGCCGTGGCCGTGGCCACCATACGCGCCTGCTGGATTTTTACCTCGGCCGAGTTCGCATTTTGGGTGACGATCCCGCGATAAAAGGCCAGATCCTGGTTCAAACGAGCCACCTGGGCCTGCAGCTCGCCGATGGTGCGACGGACTTCCTCGCGCTCCCGGGACTGGCCCACGGTCGAGGACTCGAGCTGCGCGATCGTGGCGCGCAGCTCGGAGATCGTGCCTTCCTGATCTTCGATCTTGTTCTGCAGCTCGCGGCGCTGCTTGAAGGCCGCCGCGGCATCGTGGCCCGCGCGGTAACGCCCGAGTTCGAACATCCCGTACACGCTCGCCACGATCACGAGCACGAGCAGCACTATCGTGAAGGTCCGGCGCCCCGGAGCGTAGGTGGTGACGACGAGTTTCGGCGGAAGTCCCGGCATCCGCGATGCTCAGGCCTCGACCGACACCGCGAGCTCCGACTGCCACCATTCGGGCAGCGGCGGAGCGCCGCCCGGAAAGGCCAGCGCGGCGAGCTCGGTCAACATGGCGGCATACACCGGCCGCTTGAAGTAGATCACTTCGCGCACCGGTTCCCAGTAGTTTGACCAGCGCCAGCCGTCGAACTCGGGCTCGTTGGTGTGCGAGAAGCTGAAGTCCAGGCTGCTCTCGGGCACCGCGAGACCGAGCAGGAACCAGCGCTGCTTCTGGCCGATGCAGGTCGGGCCCCGGCCGCGGCGCACGTAGCGCTTCGGCAATCGATAACGGATCCAGTCGGAGGTCGAGCCGCGCAGCGTGACGTGCCGGCGCTCGAGGCCGATCTCCTCGTGCAGTTCGCGGTACAGGGCCTGCTCTATCTGTTCGCCCTGCCGCACTCCGCCCTGCGGAAACTGCCAGCCGCGTCCACCGGTTCGCTGGCCCAGGAATACCTCGCCGTTGTCGCGCATCAATACGATGCCGACATTGGCGCGATACCCCTCTCCATCGATCCAGTCGCTCATGAGGAATGTTTTACCGGGTGACAGCCGATTGAACAAGGCAGCGGCCCCGATCTGTTGGAGAATGGGGCATGACTTTGCGCCGATCGACCACCCTGCTGTTCGTGCTGCTGATCGCGCTCGCCCTGGGGATCGCGGCCCTCGGCCTGCTCGCCGGATCAACCGATGTCGGCGTGCACGCAGGACTCGCCGCGTTGTTCGGCGATCCCGCGGAGCCGGCCCGCACGGTGGTGCTGGAGCTGCGCGCGCCTCGACTGGTCTCGGCATTCGCGATCGGCGCGCTGCTCGCGCTCGCAGGCGTGTTGTTGCAGGCGCTGTTTCGCAATCCTCTCGCGGATTCGTACGTGCTCGGAGTCTCCGGCGGCGCCGCGGTCGGCGCCTTGTGCGCGTTGCTCTTCGGAGCGTCGTTGTGGTTGGTGCAGGGCTCGGCGGCCGCGGGTGCGATGCTCGCGACCCTGCTGGTCCTGGCGCTGTCGCGCGGCGGAGCGACGGTGCGCGTGTTGCTCACCGGCGTCGTGATCGCGAGCGCCTGCGGCGCGCTCGTGACGCTCGTGCTCGTGCTCGCCGACAACGGACAGTTGCGCGGCATGATGTTCTGGCTCGCCGGAGATATCGGCTGGGCGGCGGCGCCGTGGCTGATGGTCGGCGCCGCGGCGCTCGCGACCTTCGTCGTCGCGCTGTTCGCGCGACCGCTCGACGTGCTCGCGACGGGTGAAACGACGGCGCAGAGCCTGGGCCTCGATCTCGCCCGGTGGCGCATCCTCATCGTGTTGCTCGCGGGCCTGCTGACCGCGGGCGCCGTGATCCAGGGCGGCACCATCGGTTTCATCGGCCTCGTGATCCCGCACCTGGTGCGGCTCGCGTTCCGCACGGCCGCGCACCGCATCGTCGTGCCGGCCGCGGCGCTCGCCGGCGGCGCGCTGCTGGCCGCGGCCGATCTCGTCGCGCGCACGGTGGCCGCGCCGCGGCAGTTGCCGGTGGGCGCGGTCATGGCCTTGTTAGGCGTGCCGGTGTTCCTGCTGCTGCTGTGTCGAATGGAAGGCGCGCGCGCCTGAGGGCTTGCGTCCTGCCGCAGCGGAAAGACTCAGCCGACGACGTGCGCGCCGACTTCGATGCGGTCGCGTCCGGCGCTCTTCGCGCGATACAGCGCCGCGTCGGCTTCGGCGATCAGTCGTTCGGCCTGCCCCTTGTAGTCTCGCGAGCGCGGCTGCGGCCGCGCGGTGGCGAGCCCGAGCGACAGCGTCACGCTCACGTGCGAGCCGTCCGGAACCCGGATGGGCGTGGCCGCGACGCCCTGCCGGATGCGTTCGGCCAGCTTGAGCGCGTGCTCGGTTTCGACGCCCGCCAGCAGGATCGCGAATTCGTCCCCGCCGAAACGCGCGCCGGTATCTCCCGCGCGGATCTCCGCTTCCGCGCGCCGCGCCACTTCCTTGAGCGCCTCGTCACCCGCGAGGTGGCCGTGCCGATCGTTGATCTCCTTGAAGTGATCGATGTCGATCATCAGGCACGCGAGCGTCTTGCCGGTGCGCTCGGCCCGCGCGAGTTCCTCACGCAGCCGGTTGTGGAAATATCGGCGGTTGTGCCAACCGGTCAGGAAATCGGTGACACCGCTGCGCACGAGGCGCGCGCGATTGACCGCGTTTTCCAGGCTGATCGCGACGATGACGCCGAGGTGCGCGAGAAAATCGGAGGCGAGGTCGCTCGTGAAGCGCGCCGGGTCACGGCTGCCGAATGCGATCACTCCGATCGCGCGGTCGTCCCGTGGCACTGGAATCAGCGCGACGCTGCCGCTCCCGAGACCGCGCGACACGAACTGCTCGTGATCCGCGGGGTTGTAAGGACCCAGCCAGGGCCGGTCGAATTGCGCGAGACGCGGCGCGAGGGCCGAGGCCGCTTCGACGAAGCGCACGTTCCCGATGACGGCGCTCGAAAGATTCTCGTTGCCCGACAGGTGGCGCAGTTCGTACTGGGGATCGAACAGCGTGAGCGAGACGAAATCGAGGGCGTAGGCGTCACGCAGCCCGGTCACGATGCGCTCGAACAGCTCGCCGAGCGAGTGGGCGCGCAGCAGTTCGATCTCGCGCGCCTGGGTCTTGCGCAACAGTAGTTCGTTGCGCGCCACTTCCTCCGTGAGCGCGCGCAGCCGCGCGCGCAGCTCCTCGACGGTCCCCCCGTAGGGATCGCGTACGCTCACGCACGCCGCTCGGTGACGGAACGGCGATCCTCGAGATACTCGCGCCCGCGCCGCATGAGCGCTTCGAACGCGCTGAAATCCTGCGAGATGACCGCCGAACGCAGCCGCTCGACCGCCTGCGCGAGCGCTTCGAGCGACTCGGCGCCGTAGTCGTTGAGGCTCTGGATCTCGAAATATAGCTCGGGGCTTTCCTGCGCCACTTTGGTCGCCACGTCGAGCTGCGCGTCGAACGTCGTCGACGACAACTTCGCGAGCTTCGGCGCCGCCTCGCCGCTCTCGGCGAGCGCCGAGAAGAACGCGATGTTGAGGGCATGCGAGAGGCCGAGCACGTAGGCGATCAGCCGGTCGTGGTCGTCGAGGGACATGACCACCTGCTCGACCATGGTCGAGCCGAACAGGTCACGCGCGGCCTGCGTGGCCTCGGGAGAACCCGCTTCGACGAAGATGACGTGACGGCCCGAGAGCAGCTCGGTGTCGGGTCCGAACATCGGATGCAGCGACGTGACGCGGCAGCCGTGCGACTTCAACGCGTTCAGGCCGGAGCGTAACGGCGACTTGAGCGAACCCACGTCGAAGATGACGCCCTTCGGCCGCCGCATTGCGAGCTCGCGCAGGATCCGGTCCGTCACGCCGAGCGGCGTCGCGATCACGATGAAATCCTGGTCGAGCGGCGCGGACTTCCAGTCCGCGACGTGCGCGAACCCCGGCGGAGCGCCAGTCGGGTCCGCGACCTCCACGGCGAAGCCTTGAGACGCCATGAACTCGGCGAACCAGCGGCCCATCTTTCCCGCGCCGCCTATGACCAGCGCGGTGCGTCCCGAACCCGTACCATGGGCCGCGACGCTCGCCTGCTCCTGGGTAGTTAGCGAGGAACGGATCAGCAGGCGCACGATGCTCTCGGCGACCTGCGGCGAGACGCCGCATTCCCTGCCGGTTTCGCGGGCGGCCATGAGCACTTCGCGCTCGCGTGCGAAGTCGCGCGTCGCCTGGCCGGTGGCGCGCTTGGCGCGCGCCACTTCGCGGCTGGTTTCCTGCCGCTTGCCGACCAGTTCCAGGATCTGGCGGTCGAGTTCGTTGATCCTGCGCCGCAGGTCCTCGAGCGAGCTCATAATTCACCTTGTATTGGACGTTCAACTCAAGCTTTTATCGGCTGCCGCGTGCGACTGCAAGGCTACCGCGTCACGGATAACATACGCTCATGGAGATCTATAACGACCTGTTGCCGGACCCGTTGCCGGCCGAACCGATGGCGCTCGCGAACGCGTGGTTCGAGGCGGCCAAGGCCACGCGCCAGCAGCCCAACCCGGATGCGATGGTGCTCGCCACCGCGACTTCCACGGGGCATCCGTCGGCGCGGGTCGTGTTGTGCAAGGAGTTCGACGTCGAACAGGGACGCATCTCGTTCGTGACGAACTACGACTCGCGCAAGGGACGCGAACTGGCGGAAAACGCCCGCGCCGCGCTGGTTTTCCACTGGGATCACGCGCACCGGCAGATCCGCATCGAAGGCATCGTCGTCAAGGCGCCGGCCGTCGAAAGCGACGAGTATTTCGCCTCGCGTCACTGGCAGCGGCGCATCGGCGCCTGGGCCAGCGCGCAGAGCCAGCCGCTACGCTCGCGCGAGCAGCTCAACGCCGCCGTGCGCGCGGCCGCGGAACGTTTCGGCGCGCCGTATCCGGCCGCCGACAACGCGAACCAGGAACCGCCAGTCGCGATTCCGCGACCTCCGTTCTGGGGCGGGTACTACGTGTGGGCGGACGCGGTCGAGCTGTGGGTCGAAGGCGCCGCGCGCATCCACGAGCGGGCGCGCTGGACCCGCGCGCTAACTACCGCCGGCGCCGGTTTCCGGGCCGGCGCCTGGACCGCGACCCGGCTGCAGCCCTAGGCGCTCTCGACGCATGTGGCGCCGGCTGCGCATCGCGATCCTGCTGCTGATCCTTGGTATCGCGGCCTGGACGACCTGGTACGACCGCTTCAGTACCACCGACTGGGACGAGACGCTCTGGATAGGCGTATTCCCTATCAACGGCGAGGGTAACGAGGCGGTGGCCGCCTGGCTCGACAGGCTCACGCCGCGGGAAGTCGCCGACATCGAGACCTTCATCAATCGCGAGGCCGCGGAATTCGGTGTCGCGCTCGACCGGCCGGTGCGCGTCGATTTGTTTCCCGAGGTGAAGGAATTGCCTCCCGAACTGGCGCCCGGCGCGAATGTCCTGCAGCGGATGTGGTGGAGCCTGCGGCTTCGCCTGTACGCGCGGCGGAACGCGAACGCACCCGGCCATGCGACTCCGCAGATCCGCGTGTTCGTGCTGTTTCACGATCCCGCCTTCTCGCGGACGGTGCCGCATTCCGTTGGCTTGCAGAAGGGGCTGGTGGGCGTGGTGCACGCGTTCGCCAGCGACCGGATGACGGCGACCAACAACGTGGTGATCGCGCACGAAGTCCTGCATACGCTGGGCGCGACCGACAAATACGATCCGGCGACGCTCGCGCCTCACTACCCCGCCGGGTATGCCGAGCCGGACCGCGAGCCGCGTCACCCGCAGGTGTTCACCGAGATCATGGCCGGCCGGCGCGCGGTCGATGCCCACAATTTCGAGATGCCGGGGTCGCTCAAGGCGGTCGTGGTGGGTCCGGAAACGGCGGCCGAGATCGGCTGGACGGAACCATGACCGCGGCGTTGCTCGAAGCCCGGGGACTGCGCATCTCGGTTCCGGGTCGCGTGCTGATCGATGGCTTCGACTGCGCGATCCGGCCCGGAGACATCTGTGCCCTGCTCGGCGGAAATGGCGCGGGAAAATCGCTGCTGCTGCGCACGCTCGCCGGCCTGCGCGCGCCGAACGCCGGATCCGTGTTGCTCGATGGCCGGGACATCCGGGAATTGCCGCGTCGTGACATCGCCGTCCGGCTCGGATTCCTGCCGCAGGATCCCGAAGCCCCACCGCAGGGCACGTTGCACGACGCAGCCATGCTCGGACGATTCGCGCACCTGGGTTTCTGGCAGGGCGCGGGTCCGAGCGATGAGCAACGAGTCGCCGAGGCGCTCGCGGACACCGCTCTCACCCAGCTCGCGACGCGCGAGCTCGTCACGCTGTCGGGCGGAGAACAACGCCGCGCCGCGATAGCGAGGCTGCTCGTGCAGGCGCCGGCGCTCTATCTACTGGACGAACCGACCAATCATCTCGATCCGGCGCAGCAGCTCGGGATCCTCGAGCGCATGCGTTCGTTGTCGCGGCAGGGCGCGGCCGTCCTCGCGAGCCTGCACGATCCGAATCTCGCCCTGCGGTTCGCGACGCATGTTTTCCTGCTGTTCGGAGACGGCCGGGTCGAGACCGTGAGCGGCGAAGCGCTCGCCGCGCCGCATCTCGAGCGGCTCTACGGCGTGTCGTACCTCGAAACCCGCGCCGGCGGGCAACGCTTCATGGCGCCGGGCTGAGATTCTTTTCGCAGTCGGCGATCACGCTGGCGCGGAATTCGGCGGGAATCGGCACATCACCTTCGAGGTTGAACCAGCGCGTCGCCACCTGCGTGAGCCGCTCGCGGCGCGCGGGTGGTTCCTGCCACGCGATCTCCGGAATCCGCAGCAGTCGATCGAGGGGTTCGCCCTCGCGACGCGCCTGTAATGCCCGGCGCGCCACGTCGAGTTCCGCCGTACATTGCGCCGATGCAGGATCGGGCGATGCGTTTTCCGGCTCGGGCGCGGGCTCGTCCTCGCCGGACGCCTGCGCCGCGACGGGCGGATTCCTCGAACGGCTTTCGGCCAGCTTCTTGCTCGCGTTGTACGCGTAGACCAGCGCGGCGACAGCCAGGATTCCGAATATTCCCCAGCGCAGAAATACGCCCATCGCTCAGCTCCCGAAACCGATCGCCTCCAGCACGGTCGCGTGCAACGCGCCATTGCTCGCGAGCACGCTGGTCGTGTCGAGCCCGACCGGGGCGCCCGCCAGGTTCGTGAAAGTGCCGCCCGCCTCCTCGACGATGACGGTCAGCGCCGCGATGTCGAGGATGTTCACGTCGGACTCGACGACGACGTCGAGGGCGCCACGCGCGAGCAGGTGGTAGTGCACGAAATCGCCGTAGCCGCGAATGCGGCTGATGCGGCCCAGGAGTCCGCCGAAGCGCGGCCACGCCGGCGATGCGGCCAGGGTCTTGAGATTGCCGCCCGAGACGATCGCGGCATCGAGCGACGCAACCTTGCTTACCCGGATCTGCTTGCCGTTGAGGAACGCGCCGGTCCCGCGCTCGGCCCACGCGAGCTCGTCGTACGCAGGTGCGCACGAGACGCCGAGCACCATGCGACCGCCGCGCATAAGCGCGATCTGCGTCGAGAAGAACGGACACTCGCGCACGAACGACTTGGTGCCGTCGATCGGGTCGACCAGCCAGACGCTCTCGGCGTTCATGTCCGACTTGCCGGTCTCCTCGCCGTAGAAGCCGTAGGAAGGAAAACGTTTCGTGAGCAGCTCGCGAATCGCCTCTTCCGATCGCACGTCGGCCTCGGTCACCGGCGTCTTGTCGGCCTTCACCTCGATCCGGACGTTGCGCTGGTAGAAGCCGCGGATCACGTCCGCGGCCGCCTTGGCCGCGTCGAGCGCGGCCACGAGTTCTTTTGACAATTGTTGGGATGACATCGCGGGCGAAGCCTGCGGGAGCGCCGCGGGAACTGTCAATTCACCACGAATCCCGTTAGAGTGCGCCCCGCCGAAAGGTTACGGGAAGCTGGTGAGCCGCAGGTCGACGAGACACGAGGCGATTCCAGCACTGCCCCCGCAACGGTAATCGAATGCGACACATCAACGGCCACTGTGCCCTCGCGGCATGGGAAGGCGATGTGTCGGAGCCGCGAGGCTCCACTTCGAGAGTCCGGAGACCGGCCGATCGGCAGTTCCTCGAGGTGCGGCGGGCACTGGAACGGGCCCGAAGCTGGCCTTCCATCCCGCGCATCGCGAGGCGTCCAAGTCTCACGACCCATGCGGGAGTGCATGGAAAGGGCCTGTCATGATCGATAGATTCATCCGTTCTCGGGTCGCCGTCGCCGTCGCGGCCGCTCTAACTACCACCGTCGCCCTCGCCCAGGACGAACTCGACGAAACCGTCGTCACGGCGACGCGTACGCCGGTCGCGTTGTCCTCCGTCGGCACACCCGTGATCGTCATCACGCGCAACGACATCGAGCGCACCCTCGCCCGCGACGTCAGCGAGCTGCTGCAGCAACACGCGGGCCTCGAAGTCGCGCGCAACGGCGGCCAGGGCCAGACGACCTCGCTGTTCACGCGTGGCACCGAGAGCAACCACACCGTCGTGCTGATCGACGGCGTGCGCATGAACCCCGGCACGATCGGCGGCGCGGCGCTGCAGAACATCTCGCCGGAGGCGATCGAGCGCATCGAGATCGTAAAGGGTCCGGGCTCGTCGCTGTACGGCACCGAGGCCATCGGCGGCGTGGTGCAGATCTTCACGCGCGGCGCGACAGAGAATGGCTTCAGCGCCGGCGCGACGTACGGCAGCCACTCCACGCAGCAGCTGTTCGGCGATGCGACCGTTTCGGCCGGCGAACGCTGGAAATTCGGCTTCGGCGGCGGATACACCGAGAGCGAGGGAATGCCGGTCTTCATCGACGACGACGTCGATCGCGGCTATCGCAACGTGACCGGGCGCGCGCTCGTCGAATTCGCGCCGAGCAGCGAGCTCACGTTCCGCGCGCGCGGCTGGGGCGCCACTGGTCGTACCGAGTACACGGCGCAGACCTTCGGCACGCCGCCGTATGCGCCGGTGTCCCAGGACTTCGAGAATGGCGTGTACTCGCTCGAGGGCGAATACCGCGCGAAGGATGGCTTCGGCGTCCGCGTGAACGCGAGTCACGCACTGGACGACATCGATCAGCGCCAGCCCGGATTCGGACCCGAGGAGTTCGACTACGCGCGCACCGGACGCACGACGATCGATGCGCAGGTCGATCTCGCGAAGCTCGGCTCGCATTCGCTGACCTTCGGCGCGCAGCAGAGCTTCGAGGACACACGCGCGCAGTCCGTCGGCACGGTGATCGACGAGGACACCGACGTCCGGATGTTCTTCGTCCAGGACCAGTTCTCCACCGGGCGCTTCAACGCGCGGCTCGCGCTCGGCAATGTCGACCACGAGACCTTCGGCAACGAAGTGACCTGGAACGCCGAGCTCGGCGTCGGCCTGGGCGACACACGTCTTTCCGTGTCGGCCGGCAAGGCGTTCCGCGCTCCCGACAGCACCGATCGCTTCGGCTTCGGCGGCAACCCGGACCTGGAGCCGGAGGTTTCCCGGCAGTTCCAGGTCATGGTGCGTCAGAAGTTAGGCGAACGCCAGCAGATCACGCTGGCCGCGTTCGACAACCGCATCGACGACCTGATCGAATACGTGATCACGGATTTCACGACCTTCGACGGCCAGAACCGCAATGTCGCCCGGGCGCGCATCAAGGGTGTGGAGCTCGGCTGGCAGTTCAGCGGCGAAGCGTGGCGCGCGCGCACGGAGCTGACGTTCCAGGATCCTCGCGACGAAACGACCGACGAGCGCCTGCTGCGCCGTTCGCGCGAGTCGCTGATGGTCGCGGTCAGCCGCGACGTGGGTCCGCTGGATGTCGGCGTCGACATCGCGGCCTACGGAAATCGCAAGGATTTCGGTTTCCCGGACAACGTTACGCTCGATTCGTATGCACTCGTGAATGCCACGCTGCGCTACCGCGTGAACGACGCGCTCACGGTGCAGGGCCGCCTGGAGAACGCATTCGACGAAGATTACGTACTCGTGGAGGGCTACCGCACCGACGGCCGCTCGTACACGATAGGAGTACGCTACAGCTTCGACTGAAAACCCGGAGGCCGAACATGGGACATCGCTTGAGCCGGATCTACACACGCACAGGCGATGACGGCACCACCGGTCTCGGCGATGGTCAGCGCGTCCGCAAGGACCATGCGCGCGTGGAGGCGTACGGGACCGTCGACGAGGCGAACAGCGCCATCGGCGTCGTGCTTGCCGTGGCGGGGCTGCCCGCGGAAGTGGCGCGTTGCCTCACCGCGATCCAGCATGACCTGTTCGATCTCGGCGGCGAGTTGTGCATCCCCGGAACGCAGGCGATCAAGGCCGACCGGATCGCCCAGCTCGAAGCGGTGCTCGACAAGTTCAACGAACCACTGCCCGCGCTCAAGGACTTCATCCTGCCGGGCGGTGGTCCGGCGGCCGCGGCCTGCCACCTGGCGCGCACCATCGTGCGTCGCGCCGAGCGGCGCGTGTGGAGTCTCGCCGAGATGGATCAGGTCAACATCGAGGCACCGCAGTATCTCAACCGGCTCTCGGACCTGTTGTTCGTGATCGCGCGGGTGCTCGCGCGCCACGAGAGCGGCACGGAAATACTCTGGCAGCACGATCGCGCCAGGGTCTGACCGGCCGCCCCTGCCTCTGACTACCTGATACGGCTCCAGTCGAAGGACGGGCCGGGATCGGTCTTGCGTCCGGGGGCGACGTCGCTGTGTCCCACGACGCGGTCCGCCGCGATGGCTGGATAGGCCGCGCGAAGCATGGGCAGCAATTCGCGCAACGTTGCGTACTGCGCCGGCTCGTAGGGAAGCTCGTCGGTGCCTTCGCACTCGATTCCGATCGAGTAGTCGTTGCACGCTTCGCGACCGAGCCATGACGATTTTCCCGCATGCCAGGCGCGCTCGTTGAGCGACACGTACTGCTCGACCGCGCCGTCGCGGCGGACCAGCAGGTGCGCCGAAGCGCGCAGCCCGGTGAGCGTCGCGAAGAACGGATGATGCTGCGGTGGCATCGCGGCGCCCGTGAACAACCGCGAAATCCACGGCCCGCCGAACTCGCCGGGCGGCAGGCTGATGCCATGGAGCACGATGAGATCGGGCACGACGCCCGTGGGGCGCGCGTCGAAGAACGGCGAAAACACTTGTTTGACCCCGACCAGCAGGCCGGTGCTGAGATCCACGCGCATGCGGGATCTAGCATGCCACAATAGCCGCCCGCGAAAACGGCACCACGATGTCATCGGACCGCAATTCCAACTGGGTGACGCGCGATCTCGCGCACGTGTGGCACCCCTGCACGCAGATGAAGGATCACGAGACCGTGCCGCTGATCCCGCTGCGCGCCGGATCGGGGGTGTGGCTCGAGGATTTCTCGGGCAAGCGTTACCTCGACGGCATCAGCTCCTGGTGGGTGAACCTGTTCGGCCATGCGAACGAGCGCATCGGCGCAGCCGTGGCCGCGCAGCTCGGCAAGCTCGAACACGTGATCTTCGCCGGGTTCACGCACGAACCGGCGGTGCAGCTCGCCGAGGAGCTCACGCGCATCGCCCCGCGGGGACTCAATCGCTGCTTCTTCGCGGACAACGGCTCGGCCGCGATCGAGGTCGCGGTGAAGATGAGCTTCCACTACTGGCGCAACCGCGGCCAGTCGAACAAGACGCGTTTCATCACGCTCGCGAACAGTTATCACGGCGAGACGCTGGGCGCGCTCGCGGTGGGCAACGTCGAACTCTACAAGTCCATCTACAAGCCGCTACTGATGGACGTGATCACGGTGCCGTCACCCGACGCGTTCCTGCGCGAGGCGGGCGTCAGCCCGGCGGAACACGCGCGCGCGATGTTCGCGCACATGGAGGAAGCGCTCGCGCGGCATGCGCGCGAGGTCGCGGCCGTCATCGACGAACCGCTGGTGCAGTGCGCCGGCGGCATGCGCATGTACGACCCGGAATACCTGCGCCTGCTGCGCGCGGCCTGCGACCGGCACGGCGTGCACCTGATAGCCGACGAGATCGCCGTGGGCTTCGGGCGCACCGGCACGATGTTCGCCTGCGAGCAGGCCGGCATCCGGCCCGACTACCTGTGCCTGTCGAAGGGACTGACCGGCGGCTATCTACCGCTGTCCGTCGTCGTCACCACCGACGAGGTCTACGACGCCTTCTACGACGAATACACGAAGCTCAACGCATTCCTGCACTCGCACAGTTACACCGGCAACCCACTCGCCTGCGCCGCGGCGAACGCCACGCTGGCGCTGTTCCGCGAACAGCCGGTGCTCGAACGCAACCGGGCGCTCGCCACTCACATGCGCGCGAGCGTGCGTCACCTCGAAGGACATCCGCACGTCGCGGAAATCCGGCAGACGGGGATGATCCTCGCCATCGAACTCATGAAGGATCCGGCCGCGCGCGTGCCATGGCCCTGGGAAGAGCGCCGCGGACTGCGCATCCATCGCCACGCGCTCGAACGCGGCGCGCTGATCCGTCCACTCGGCACGACCATCTACTTCATGCCGCCGTACGCGATCGAGCCCGCGGAACTGGATCTGCTCGCGCGCATCGCCACCGAGGGAATCGAGCTCGCATGCGCCTGACGCGCATTTACGTGCCCGGACCGCTGGCGGTGGGCAACGAAGTGCCGCTGCCCGAGCAGGCGGGCATGCACCTCACTCGCGTGCTGCGCCTCGAGGAAGGCGCGCCGGTGACGCTGTTCAACGGCGCCGGAGGCGAATATTCCGCGACGCTGGGTGCCAGGCACGGAAAATCCGGGAGAAGCACCGCGCGCGTGGTGAGTCACGATCCGGTCGAGCGCGAGTCCCCGCTGTCGATCACGCTGCTGCAGGGCGTGGCGCGCGGCGAACGCATGGACCTCATCGTGCAAAAGGCGACCGAGCTCGGCGTTGCGCGCATCCTGCCCGTGCTCGCGGAGCGTTCGGTGGTGCGCGTCGACGCGAAGCAGCGCGCGCGCAAACGGGAACACTGGCAATCGATCGCGATTTCCGCCTGCGAGCAATGCGGTCGCAACCGCGTGCCGACGGTGGCCGATCCCCTTACCCTTGGCGACGCAGTCGCGCGCTTGCCGCCCGATGCCGCGCGTGCACTGCTCGCGGCGGACGGCGCCACTTCGCTCACCGCGTTCGCACCGCAGTCCGCGGGACGACCGCTGGTCCTGTTGATAGGCCCGGAAGGCGGACTCGCCGACAACGAATGCCAGTTCGCGCTGGCGAATGGCTTCACGGGTTGTCGCCTGGGCCCGCGCATCCTGCGCACCGAAACGGCTGGACTCGCGGCGCTCGCAGCCTTGCAGGCCATCGGCGGAGATTTCCCGGACTAACGTTCCGTGCGATAGGCGCTGCGCGGCGACTGCCAGTGCCGGTCGGCGTTGGCACGCAGGTTACGCGGCTGGATCCGCGCCCACACGTATCTCGAGCCGTCGGGCGAAAGATGATTGTCGTCGAGGTACATCAACCGGCCGCCGATGACCGCGCGACATTTCCGCGCGTCGCACAACGCGTCGACAGGATCGACCACGTGCAAGTCCGGATCGGCGATTTCGCGCGCGACACCCGCGACGATGGCGCGCGATTGCGCATGTTCGGCTTCGACCTCGGCGCGCGGCACGGTGCACGCGTCGGCATCGGGCTCGTCCATCCACCGCTCGATGGGCCGGAAACGCACGCAGGTGCGCGGCGAGAAATCCAGCGCCGGCACGGGCAGCACCAGGACGACCTCACGATCTTCGGACAGCAGCAACCGCAAATCCCGCCGCAGCGCGAGCCGCCAGGTTTCCGCCGCGTTCGCGCCGGGAAACTGCGGCGACCGGAAGTGCTTCGGCGACACGTAGTCGAA
>JAEYUC010000062.1 GCA_023433705.1 Pseudomonadota bacterium | reverse complement strand
ACCAGGATGACCTCGCGATCTTCGGCCAGGAGCAACCGTAAATCCCGCAGCAGCGCGAGCCGCCAGGTCTGCGACGGGTCCGCGCCGGGAAACAGCGGCGACCGGAAGTGCTTCGGCGAAACGTAGTCGAACGTTGCCGCGTACTCGCGCGCGGGCGCGATGTAACTCGGGATACGCGCCGCGAGTATGACCAGCCGCGTTCCGGATCCGATGGCGCGATACGCCGTCTCGGTGAGCGGTGGGCAGATCCGGCGCCACGACGGCCGGTTGTCGTTCCAATATTCCGTGTCGCGCAGGTAGGGACACGCGGACGCGCCGATCTGCAGCGTCGACGCGAGCGGCCAGATGGAATGCACGCCGCTCACGAACATGTTCGCGTGCGAGTCGCCGAGCAGCACGATCTCCGGCTCATCGGCGTAGTCGTTGCGCACGCAGAACGCGCTCTTGTAGAAGGCCTCGGGCTGGCCGTAGAGCTCCGAGCACCGATCCTCGCGGCGCATCTCCGCCGTGCGGTAGAAAGGGTTGTGATCCAGCGTGGTCCGCTGCGGCAAACCGCCGCTCGCCGCGACCACCACGCCCGCGACGGCCGCCGCGCCGAGTCCACCGAGAAGGCGGACACCGACCCGGCGCAGATCCTTGCGACGCCGCACCGGAAGCTCGACCAGGTGGTACGTCAGCGCCGAGGCGGCGAACGCGAACAACACCGCGCCGACACGCAGGATCCGCCCGCTCGTTCCTTCGTTGAGCTCCATCAGGTGCAGGAAACTCAGGGGTGGCCAGTGCCACAGGTACAGCGGATAACTGATCAAGCCCACGTAGACGACCGGGCGCCACGAAAACAATGTGCGATTCGGCAAGGCATCCGGACCGGCCGCGATGAACAACGCCGCGCCCACCGTGACGGGCAGCGCGAGCGACACCTGCGAATGATTCACCGTTCCCGCGAAAATCGTTACGCCGATGAGAGCGAGTCCCGCGAACGACATCAGGTCGCTCACCCATGCCCGACGCCGCAGCGGCGACAGCGCGGTGCCGCCCTCGTGGCGCTCCAGCACGCGCGCGGTCGCAAGCGCCGCGAGCATCGCGCCCGCGAGCAGCTGCCAGAATCGTGTGAACGGTAGATAGAAGCTCGCGGTCGGGGCCTGGCGCGCCAGGACGATGTGCAGCGCGAGCGACAGCAGGATGATCCCCGCGATGGCGAGCACCAGGTTGCGCGCGCCCGCGCGCGGCAGCAGCAACATCAGCGCCAGCGGCCACACTAGATAGAACTGCTCCTCGACGCCGAGCGACCACAGGTGCAGCAGCGGGTTGTCGATGGCCGCCGGATCGAAGTAGCCCTGCTCGCGCGCGAGTACCAGGTTCGGCACGAACAACGCACCGGCCGTGACGTTCGAGCCGAAGCGCTCCATCTCGTCGGGCATGAGTATCAGCGCCGCCAGCAGCGTGATGCCGGCCAGCATGGCCAGCAGCGCCGGCACGATGCGGCGCGCGCGCCGCAGGTAGAAATCGAGCAGGCTGAAGCGTCCTTCGCGGATCGCGTCGAGGATCATCCCCGAAATCAGGAATCCCGAGATGACGAAGAACACGTCGACACCCAGGAATCCGCCGGGCAGTGTCTTCGGGAATGCATGGAACGCGACCACCGCGCCCACCGCCAGGGCGCGCAGCCCGTCGACGTCGGGCCGGTAGAGATGGGAAACGTGCGGCGGCCTTACTCCGCCAGGACCGAGGTCTCCTCGGAGATCATCTGCTCGATGCGTTCCAGATCGGGTATCCAAGGCGCTTCGTTGATCATCCTCACCTGGGAGATGATCGGCGTCCTTTCCGGAAACGTCCTGGTGGGATCCGGGCGCAGGATGTCGGCGCTGACGCGCACGAGCTGCGGGAACCCCTGCGATACGAGCCCGTAATACCCTCCCTCCACCTGGTTGGCCAGCGCGAACAGGACCACTACGCGGGTCCTTCCCGTCAATGGAGGAATAGTCTGACCACAGGCCCCTTCGAACGATATCAGCGGAATCTGACGGCTCCCCCAGGCGAACGTGCCCAGGTACCAGGGCGGCGCACCGGGCATTTCCGCGGGCTCCTGGAACCCGACGACCTCGGCGACACACGAGCGCGGAATGATCAGGCGCCCGTCGAGCAGCGGTACGAGCAGGCTGTAGATTTCCGAGATTCTTTCAACCATGGCCCGTATCCATTAGTTAGTTGACCTCGCGCAGGTGCGCCTCGCGGCGCCGCGCGATCAGCGGCTCGATCGCCTCGAGCAGCTGGGCTTCCTGGTAAGGCTTGCCGAGATAGTCGTCGACGCCGATCTCGATGGCGCGCGAGCGGTGTTTCTCGCCCACGCGCGACGTGATCATGATGATCGGGATGCCCGAAATGCGCGGATCGGCGCGCACCTGCGTCGCGACCTCGTAACCGTCCATGCGCGGCATCTCGATGTCGAGCAGGATGATGTCGGGCGTGTGCTCCTGCAGCATCTCCATCGCATCGACGCCGTCGCGCGCGGTCAGCACGCGCATGCCGTTGCGCTCCAGCAATCGTTGGGTGACGCGCCGCACGGTGATCGAGTCGTCGACGACCAGGGCGACCGAACGCGTGTCGGTCTTCTCGCGCGGCATCACCGGCTCGGTGCGCGCGCGCCAGTCGGTGCGCACCAGCGCGCCGATGTCGAGAATGATGACGATGCGGCCGTCGCCGAGGACGGTCGCGCCGGAAATGCCGCGGATCGCCGAGATCTGCGGGCCGACGCTCTTCACGACGATTTCACGGCTGCCGACCAGCTCGTCGGTGACGAGGCCGGTCGAGTGTTCGCCCGCGCGCACCAGGATCACCGGCACGGTCACGTCGCCGTCGGGCAGCGGCCCCGGCTCGCGGCCCACGTAGAACGCCAGGTGCTGGAAACGGTACTTCTGGCCGCCGTATTCGAACGGCGGCGCTTCGGGTCCGAGATGCGCCTCGACTTCCGCGCGCGACAGGCGCACGACGCCTTCGACGGTCGGCAGCGGCAGCGCGTAGAGCTCGTCGTTGGCGCGCAGGATCAGCGCGTGGCTGATCGCGAGCGTGAGCGGCAGACGGATGATGAAGCGCGAGCCCTCGCCCACCTTCGTCTCCATGTGCAGCGCGCCGCCGAGTTTCTTGATCTCGTTCGCGACCACGTCCATGCCCACGCCGCGGCCCGACAGCGTGCTCACCGCGCCCGCGGTCGAGAACCCGGGCTCGAGCACGAGCTGCATGATGTCTTCGTCGGACAGCTGCTGGTCCGCGCGCACCATGCCGAGCGCGATGCCCTTGTCGCGGATCGCCTTGAGATTCATGCCGGCGCCGTCGTCGGAGACTTCGACGACGACTTCCGAGCCTTCGCGATGCAGCGCGATCGTGATCGTGCCGGACTCGTTCTTGCCCGCCTTCTTGCGGTCCTCGGGCTTCTCGATGCCGTGCGCGACGGCGTTGCGCAGCATGTGCTCGAAGGGCGGCAGCATGCGCTCGAGCACCTGGCGGTCGAGTTCGCCCGACGCGCCTTCGATGTTGAGCTCCGCCTTCTTGTGCGTGTCGGTCGCGGCCTGGCGCACGATGCGCGCGAGGCGCTGCACGTGGCGCTGGAACGGCACCATGCGCGTGCGCATGAGTCCGTTCTGCAGTTCGGTGATCGTGCGCGCCTGCTGGGTCAGCAGGTTCTGCGTGTCCTTGGTCAGCGTCTCGAGCAGCTGCTGGATGCTGCCGACGTCGTTGGCGGTCTCGGCCAACGCGCGCGAGAACTGCTGGATCGAGGAGTAACGGTCGAGCTCGAGCGGATCGAAGTCGCCGCGCTGGCCCTTCTCTTCCTCGTAGCGATGCAGGATCTGCGCCTCGGTCTCGAGCTCGAGCTTGCGGAGCTGCTCCTTGAGACGCGTCACCGTGCGCGACAACTCGCCCACGTTGAAATCGATCGAACCGATCTGCTGCTCCAGGCGGGCGCGCGCGATGCTCGCCTCGCCGGAGTTGTTGAGCAGCTGGTCGAGGAGTTCGGCGTCGACGCGTGCGAGCTCGGGGCGGTCCGATTGCGCGGTGGGTTCGCGGCCCGGAGGCACGGCGCCCGGCGGCAGCAGCGGCGCATCGGCCGACTCGCCGTCCTTCGACTCGCGGTTGAGGCCCAGGGAAGGGGATTCCTTCGAGGTCGCCCGCGCGACGATGGACACCGGTTCGGTCGCGGCGATCGCGGGCTTCACGACGGGTTCCGGCGCCGACGCGGATTTCGCCGCGGGGGTCGGAGCCCATACCGGCGCGAGCACGGGGGCTTCGGGTTTCGGCGCAGGCGCTGCCGCGGGTGGCGCGGGGGGTGCGGATTTCGGAGCGAGTGGCGGCGGTGCCACCACTTCGACGGGCTTCGGCGCAATGGCCTGCACGGGCGGCGGCGCGACCGGGGCGGGAGCCGGTGCCGGCGCTGGCGCAGCTTGTGCTGTCGGCGGCGCAGACGCGGCAACGGGCGCGGGAGGCACGCTCACCGTTACGGGCTCGGCGGGTGCAGCGGGCGCGGGAGCCGCGGTAACGGGCGCCGACGCTGCAGCGGATGCCGGAGAAATCAGACCATGAATCTTCGCGATCAGCCCGCGCGCGGTCGGCACGCCCTTTCCGGAGCTGACCGACTCGCGCATGCGCGCGAGCTCGTCGAGCGCGGATTGCGCGAGCTGGAAGGCGCGGTCGTCCGGCGCGACCTGCCCGCTGTCGATCTGCATGAACAGCGTCTCGAGCTCGTGCGCGAGATCGCCCATCGGGATGAGTCCCGCCATGCGCGCGCCGCCCTTGAGCGTGTGCAGCGGACGCTTGAGCGCGGTGAGTCCATCGACGCTCGAGCGGTTTTCGTTCCACTGGGCGAGCGCACCCTGCGAGGCGTCGATGAGCTCGACGGCCTCGTCGGTGAAGATGCCCGCGATTTCGGGATCGAAGTCGGTGACGACTTCCTCGACGATTTCGGCTTCGGGAGTTTTGGCGGCGGGCGCCGGTTCGCCTACTGGCGGCGGAAAGGAAGCGGGAGGTGCCGCGACCGCCGGCGCAGCAGGAGCAGGAGCGGGAGCCGCCGCCTGTTCCGCGGCGCGCGCGGCGGCGACGATGCGTTCCTCGAGTTCGAGCGTGGCGCGTTCGATGCGCGCGAGCAGCACGCCATGCGCCTGGAAAAAGCCGGTGGACTCGTCGAGGTTCGACGCGACGGAGCTCATCGCGCTCATGCACTCGGCGAGCAGATCGAGATCCGCCGACTCGAGACCGATGCCGGTATCGAATGCCTTGCGTACCCAGTTTTCGAGCGGCGCGGTCAACCGGATGCCGTGACGCGCCTCGGCCATGCGCGAGCTGCCCGACAACGTATGGCAGGCGCGGTAGGCCTCTTCGGTCACCACGTGCGGCGCGGTGCGCGCGCGCTCGGATTCGATGAAGCGCGTGACGGCGGCGATGTTCACGTGCGTCTCGCGGCTGTAGATCTCGCGCAGCTGCAGGTCGCCGCTGGGTTCTTCATCCGGCGCGGAAAGCACGATTTCCTCGCCGCCGGACTGATCTTCGCCCAGGTCCCAATCCACCGGGGCGCTGGCTTCCGGCGCCGCGGCCGGCGCCGGCTGCGCGGCGGCCACGGGAGCAACCGTCGGCGCGGGTGCCGGAGCCGCCCGCAACGTCGGCACCCGATTGGTGGCGTCGATGACGTCGTCGGCGCGCGTATCGAGCGTGCGCTCCAGCATTTCGTTCGTGGCCGTCTGCGGCGCGGGAGCTGACTTGTTGGCCGCGAGCGCATGCGCGCGATCCACGATGTCCTGCGCCTTCGCGGGCGCCGGCTTGCCGGCTTCGAGCGAATTCACGAGCTCGCCGGCCATGGCCATTGCATCGCGCACGGTCGCGATGATCGCGGGCGAGCGCTGCAGCGTGTTCTCGATGACCTTGTTCAGCAGGTTTTCGATGGCCCACGCGAATTCGCTGATGTCCGTCGCGCCGACCATGCGGCCCGAGCCTTTCAGCGTGTGGAACGCGCGCCGTACGCCGGCGAGCGCGTCGGTCTCGAGCGGGTTCTGCTCCCAGGCCGGGAACAGCTTGCCGATGCGGGCGACCTCTTCGCGGGCTTCTTCTATATATAGAGCGAGCAGCTCGGGATCGATGTTGGTCGGGATCTTCGAGCCGACCGGTGCCTGCGCGGCCTGATGCAGCGTCGGGGCGCCCTGCACGCCGGGCGGAACCACGCCGGCCTGCAACGCATGCGCGCGCGCCGTAGCGCCCGCATCGGCGAGCAGGACCGTCGCGGCGTACGACTCCGGTCCGAGCGGTGGCACCGTGGGCACCACGCGCTTGGGCATCTGCTCCAGCGCCTGCAGGCAGGTCTGGGCGTTGTCGAGCATGTACCACGGATCCG
Organism: Pseudomonadota bacterium; assembly: GCA_023433705.1. Classification (GTDB taxonomy): domain Bacteria; phylum Pseudomonadota; class Gammaproteobacteria; order Steroidobacterales; family Steroidobacteraceae; genus CADEED01. The sequence continues at coordinate 7,887 of JAEYUC010000062.1, read as the reverse complement.
CGCGACCGGCCTGCAGCGTCTCCATGTAGTACTCGAGACTGACCACCGCGTCCGCCAGGCGGTCGAGGTAGTTAGGCGGAACCGCGGTGCCGCCCGGCTGCAGCAGCTCCTTGAGATTCTTCGCGATGCCTTCGACGATCTCGACCGCACGGGTCTTGCCGAGCATCAGCAGGCCGGCCTTGATGCCGGCGATGAGTCCCGGCCACGCATCGAGCGCCGCGACGTCGAGCGTCCCGGCGACGTTGGAAGCGATGGCCTCCTTCACGCGCACCAGGTTCACGCTGCATTCGCGCAGCACGGCGGCCTGCACCTGCTGGAAATCCACGTCCCCGGACGTCGCGGGCGTGTCTCCGGCCTCGGAAGGCGCCTTGGGTACGATCAATCCGATCAGGTCGCGGTCGAGGCGGTCCTCGACGTTGATCAAGGTCGCGGCGATGTGGACCAGCGCCGCGTGATCGGCAGCGGTCTTGCCGGCCGCCATGGCTTCGAGCCGGCCGGTCTCTTCGATGACGAGCTGGCGCAGCTCGCCCAGGCCGAGCACGCCGAGCGTGTCGCCGATCTTGCGCAGCATGCCGACCTGCGCTTCGAGCTCGGCCGGCTGTCCGCCGCGGCGCACGAAGATGTCGAGTACGTCTTTGACCTTTCCGAGATCCTCGCGGATGGCCGCCGAGACCGTGCGCATGAGCTTCACGGACGGCGCCGACAGGTTCTCGCGCTCCTGCTCGACCGAGTCGTCGACCATGAGCAGTTCGTTCAGGCGGAACGACGCACGCACCGCGGTGATCTTCGGACCGTTGCTGGTCGCGCGGGCGGCGTAATACAGCAGGTTGTTCAGCAGCTCGACTGGCGGGTTCTGCGCGTAGCGGCCCTCGCCCTGCGTGTAGAGCTGGAGGATTTCGCGATCCGCGAGACCTAACAATCTCTTGATCGAAACGCCGGTCTCGAGACCGTCCTCCCGGAGCGCTTCGATGATCGCGCCGACCACCCACCAGAGCTGGAACACCGGCTGCCGGGTGGCGACCTGTTCGAGCTGGTGCGCGACCGTTTCGAGGATTTCGAGATTCTGTTCGGGACGTTCGCCGCGGATCCAGCCGACGAGGCCAAGCTGGAAACGGGTGCGCAGCCGGCGCGCCCATTGCGCGACCGTGAGCTGCGGTTCGCCGGCCGCCGGCGCGACGGGCGCCGCCTGCTGGTCGGACTTGAGATTGAGCAGCAGCAGCGTGCCTTCGGACAAAAGCGGCGAGCCGCGCACGGCCCGCAGGTCGTTGAGCAGCGGCAGCAATACGAGCGCGAGGTCTCGGCCGCCGGCGAGCACGCGTTCGACGTAGCTCGGCAGCTGCACCATCGCGCGCATCAGCGCGTCGAGCGTTTCGGCCTGGTTCTTCTGTGAAGCCGGCGTGAGCAGGTACTTGGTGACCTGCTCCATTTCTTCGGCCAGAAGGGCCGCGCCGAAGATCTCCAGCAACCGGAGCACGCCCTGCACCTGGTGCAGGTCGGACACGCAGCGCTGCAGCAGCACCACGTTTTCGGGCTGCTCGACGAAAGTTTCGAGCGCGGCGCGGGCTTCACCCAGCGTGTGGTTCAGCTCGCGGCCGACGAGATCGAGCGTCTGTGATGCGACTTCAGGCATTTTTTTACGAAGCGATGGAAACCGTGCGCAGGCGTGTCGAGGTTGCACCGGTCGCGGCCCCCGGCTGGATGCTCGTCGTGGCCGCGGCCGCTATGGCGGCGCCGGCCGCCGCGACCTGGCGCGGCACCGGCGCGCCGGGCAGGCGGAAGCCGGAAGCCGACTGACGCATCGCCGCGGACAGCTGCGCGAGCTTGGCGATGCTCTGCGAGGTCGCGGTCGTGGACTCGGCCGTCTGCGTGGAGATTTCCTTCAGCACCTGCATGTTCCGCGCAATCTTCTGCGCTTCGGTCACCTGCTGGCGCGAGCTCGCGAAGATGTTCTGCACCAGGCTCGCGATCTGGTTGGAGACCTGCTCGATTTCTTCCAGCGCCGCGCCCGCGTTCTCCGCGAGCAGCGCGCCGCCCACCACGTCCGTGGTGCTGCGCTCCATCGAGACGACGGCTTCATTCGTGTCCGCCTGGATCGCGCGCACCAGCGTTTCGATCTGGCGCGTCGCGGCCGCCGCGCGCTCGGCGAGGCGCTGCACTTCGTCGGCGACCACCGCGAAGCCACGGCCCGCATCGCCGGCCATCGAGGCCTGGATGGACGCGTTGAGCGCGAGGATGTTGGTCTGCTCGGCGATGTCGTTGATGAGCTCGACGATGTTGCCGATTTCCTGCGAGGATTCGCCCAGGCGCTTGATGCGCTTGCTCGTCTCCTGGATGGTCTCGCGGATCGTGTTCATGCCGTCGATGGTGCGGCGCACGGCCTCGCCGCCCTTGTGCGCCACGTCGACCGAGTGACGAGCGACGTCCGAGGCGCGCTCGGAGTTGCCCGAAATCGCTTCGGTGCTGCTCGCCATGTTGGCGGCTGATTCGGTCGCGCCGGCGATCTGCTTGGACTGCGCGCTCGACGCCTTCGCGAGATGCGCGGACAGCGCCTGCGTCTGGCGGGTGGCGCCGTCGAGCTGGATCGCCGACTGGTTGATCGTGCTCACGAGGTCGCGCAACACGCCGATGGCGTAGTTGATCGAGTCCGCGATCGTGCCGGTGATGTCCTCGGTCACCGTCGCCTGCACGGTGAGGTCACCGTCCGCGAGCGGCGCGAGTTCGTCGAGCAGGCGCAGGATGGCCTGCTGGTTGCGTTCGGTTTCCTTGCGCTGCGCAAGCGACAGCGCCTCGCGATGCGCGAAGTCGGTTTCGATGACGCGTACGCGCTTGAACATGAGCGCGATCGGGATCAGCGCCGCGAGCGCGAGCGCGGCCGCGACGGCGTAAACGACCTGGAGGCCGATCAGGTAGGCGGCCACGCCCGCGAGCACCGCGAGCAGGATGCACACCAGCGTCGCGGTGATCAGGCTCGTGAGCGACTTGAGAGAGCGTGCGCCGCCGGCGTCGATGCTCATGCCGCTGCCTCCTGGAAGGAGGGGCTCTCGACGAGCTGGCGCAGGCTCAGCACCGGCCACTGTTCGGGACCGCGGCGGAACGCGCCCGCGAGATAACGTTCGCAGCGCACCACCGTCGGCGGAGCGTCGCCCGAGAATTCGGATTCGGAGAAGCGGCGGAAGCCGAGCACTTCGTCGACCACCAGGCCCGCGGGCACTTCGCGGTGGTTCACGACTATCACGCGCACGTTGCGGCTGTTTGGCGTGACGCCCGAGCCGAGGTACTGGCGCAGGTCGAGAATGGGCAGGAGCTGACCGCGTACGTTCGCGATGCCCTTGACCCAGCTCTTGGCGCCCGGCACGCGCGTCAGACCCGCCGGTACGGCGAGCACTTCACGTGTTTCCTCACGCGCGACGAGGTAGAGCTCACCCGCCATGCGGAACGCGACGCCCACCCACTCGCGCGCGCCCGGATTCTCCGAGGCCGCGGCGGCGGTGACCGCGCGCCCGCGACGTTCGAGCTCGGCGAGCAGCTCGAAGGGTCGGTCTCGCAGTGATTTGAGCGAAGCCAGTTCAGTCATTGTCAGGCCGCAAGCGTCGCTTGCGCCTTCGCCACGAGCTGATCGGGAGAAACGGGTTTGACCATGTAATCGACGGCGCCCTGCCGCAGGCCCCAGATCTTGTCGGTCTCCTGGCCTTTCGAGGTCACCATGATGATCGGAATGGTTCGCGTCTTCGGGTCGTTCGCGAGCGTGCGCGTCGCCTGGTAGCCGTTGATGCCCGGCATCACGACGTCCATGAAAATGAGATCGGGCGTCATCTCGCGCGCCATGCGGACGCCTTCTGCGCCATCGCCGGCGGTGGCCGTCTGATAGCCGGACTTCTCCAGCGCCTTCTTCATGACGTGCACTTCGGTCGGGGAATCATCCACGATCAAAATGAGAGCCATACTCACCTCGCGCCGACGTGCGTTTCGATGGCGGACAGCAACTCGTCCTTGGTGAACGGCTTCGTGAGATAGAACTCCGATCCCACGATGCGCCCCCGCGCACGGTCGAACAGTCCGTCCTTCGAAGACAGCATGATCACCGGAATCGATTTGAACACTTTGTTGTGTTTGATCAACGAGCAGGTCTGATAGCCGTCGAGGCGCGGCATCATGATGTCGACGAACACGATGTCCGGCGTGTAGTCCGCCACCTTCGCGAGCGCGTCGAATCCATCTACCGCCGTGTAGACCTCGCAGCCTTCCTTCGCCAGCAGCGTTTCCGCCGTCTTGCGGATGGTCTTGCTGTCGTCGATGACGAGGACCTTCAAACCCTTGAGATGGGAGCTGGTGTCGTTCACCGGGAAACCTCTCCTGAACAAACAAAAAGCCTCGTTCCGACTGCTGTAAAAATCAGTGCGGATAGGCCAAGCTGCACGCGTTTTAACATATAGGAATACCCCCGGCTATGCCGGTCACGTCACGTTTTTGAGGACGGAGTTTTCGATGCCGAAAAGCTTAAGTCTTGCCGTGGTGATGGACCCGATCGCGAAGATCAAATTTGCGAAGGACTCCACACTTGCGATGTTGCTTGCGGCGGCGGCCCGTGGCTGGCAGCTCACCTACTTCGAGCAATCGGACCTGTTCCTGCGTGACGGAATCGCGCTCGGCCGCGGGCGACCACTGCAGGTTTTCTCCAATCCCGAAAAATGGTTCGAGCTCGGGGCGCCTGAAGTGCGGAAGCTGGGCGAATTCGACTGCGTGTTCATGCGCAAGGATCCGCCGTTCGACGCCGAATACATCTACTCGACGTACATCCTGGAGCGCGCCGAGATCCAGGGCGCGTTCGTCGCGAACAAGCCGCAGGGCCTGCGCGACATGAACGAGAAGGTCTACACCGCGTGGTTTCCGGAGTGCTGCGCGCCGACCTTGATCACTCGCAATGCCGGCGACATCACCGCGTTCGCGGCCGAGCACGGCAAGATCGTCGTGAAGCCGCTCGACGGGATGGGCGGCAAGTCGATCTTCGTCACCGAAAAGGGTGACAAGAACCTGCCCGTCATCATCGAAACGCTGACCGACAACGGCGCGCGCTTCGCGATCGCGCAACGGTACGTTCCGGACATCGCCGCGACCGGCGACTCGCGCGTCCTGCTCATCGACGGTGAGCCAGTCCCCTACGCGCTCGCCCGAATCCCGGCCGCGCACGACAACCGCGGCAACCTCGCGGCCGGCGCCAAGGGCGTAGGGCGGGAGCTGAACGACCGCGATCGCTGGCTCGCCGCGCAAATCGGCCCGACGCTGCGCGATCGCGGCATGGTATTCGTCGGCATCGATGTCATCGGTGGCTTCGTGACCGAGATCAACGTCACGAGTCCGACAGGAATACGTGAACTCGACCAGCAATTTGGGCTCAATATCGGGGCCATGGTGATCGAAGCATTCGAGCGCCGGCGCGCCGCGAGGCCTGCCCGGTAATGTCCCGCGCGCTGCAGCTGCGCGAAGGTATTCCGCCGACGCGCGACCGCCTCACGACGACGGTCTTCATGGCCGCGCTCATCCATGGCGTCGTCATCGTCGGCGTCACGTTCGGCTCGAACCTCGCGAAGACCGGCACACCCCCCGGCCTCGAGGTCATGATCGTCTCCGAGGACGTTCCCGAAGCCCGCAGCAACGAGACCGCCGCCTATCTTGCGCAGCGCACACAACTCGGTTCCGGCAGCACCATCGACCCCTCGGATGCGCGTACGCCACGCGCGGCCGCCGAACGCGCGGCCAACAACGGCCGGGCCGACGGCACCGCAATCACGGACGACGCCGGCGCCCTGCTCGCGATCGCCGACAACCAGTCGCTAACTACCACCGCGCCGATGCCCGAGATCCTCTATTTCGCTCCGCCGGCGAGCCTGGTGGAGAGTCCCGAGGTCCCGGTGCTCGCCGAGGGCAACAGCGAGCGGGACAAGCTCGGCATCGACGAGGACGAGGAACAGAAGGTCCGCGGACCGCAGCGCGACGAATTGTGGGTCACCCCCGACACGCGCCAGGCGCTGGTGGCGCCGTACCTGGTGTCGTGGCGCACGAAAGTCGAACGCCTCGGCACCCTCAATTTTCCCCAGGCCGCCTGGCGTGCACCGGGAACGCGCAATCCGGATGTCGAGGTCGTGATCCTCAAGGACGGCACTCTCGAATCCGCGCGGGTCGTCCGCTCGAGCGGTTCGGCCAAACTCGACCAGGCCGTGGTCGACATATTGAAGCTCGCGAGCCCGTTCGATCCTTTCCCGAAGGAACTGGCCGACAACTACCGTCTGTTGCGCTTTACCTACGGATGGGAATTCGACGGCGCCCGGGCACAGCGCGGGACAGTGACCGCACCGGCGGATTCACAGTAGACTCGGCCGCATGGCTGGCGGCATCACGACTCTGTCGAATCACCTGCTGATCGCGATGCCGTCGCTGACGGATCCGAACTTCGCGCAGACGGTTTCCCTGATCTGCGAGCACGGTGAGAAAGGCGCGCTGGGCATCGTTCTCAATCGCCCGCTGTCGATGACGCTCAGCGAAGTCTTCGAACAGATGAAGATCGACCCCACGGATCGCAGGGCCGCGGACCTTCCCGTGCTGCGCGGCGGACCCGTGCACCAGGACCGCGGCTTCGTGCTGCACCGTCCCGGCGGCGAGTGGGACTCGACGCATCGCATCTCCGATTCGATCCAGGTCACGACTTCGCGCGACGTGCTGGCCGCCATGGCGACGGGCACCGGCCCCGAGAAGGCCTTCATCGCACTCGGCTACGCGGGGTGGGAAGCCGGCCAACTCGAGCGGGAGCTGCTCGACAATTCCTGGCTGTCCGTGCCGGCCGATGAAAGCGTGATTTTCGATCTGCCCTACGAGGAGCGCTGGCTCGCATCGCTCCGGTTGCTCGGCGTCGAAGCCGGACAGCTCACCTCGTTCGCCGGTCATGCCTGACCGGCCCGCCGACGCAAATCCGGCAATCGTTCTCGGAATAGACTTCGGCTTCAAACGCATCGGCATCGCGAGCGGCGACACGCTGACCCGCACCGCCCATCCCCGCACGACGATTCCCAACGGCCCGCAGGGACCCGACTGGCCCGCGCTGCGCCGCCTGCTCGATGAAACACGCCCCGCGCGACTTGCGGTGGGCGAGCCCTATAATGCCGACGGCTCGGAAAGTCCGCTGACGTCGGCCGCAAGGGGATTCGCGGCGGAGCTCGCGCGACTTACCGCGTTACCCGTCGACCTCATCGATGAGCGCTGGTCCTCGCAGGATGCGGAGGAGCGGCTGCGCACGATGCGCGCGAGCGGGCAACGGCAACGGCGCGTGACCAAGGCGGACGTCGATGCGGCCGCCGCGGCGGTGATACTGGAACGCTGGTTCGAAAAGCACTGAACAACAAGATGACTGCACAGACCCGACCCGACGGATCGCTTCGCCACCTCCTCACTCTCGAAGGCATGCCCAAGGGGCAGATCGAGAGCCTGCTCGCGCGCGCGCAGTCGTTCGTGAAACCCATCGGCGAGGCGCCGGTGAAGAAGAATTCCCTCGCCGGCATCACCGTCGCGAACCTGTTCACCGAGCCTTCGACCCGCACGCGCGTGTCGTTCGAGCTCGCGGCCAAGCGTCTCGGCGCCGACGTCGTGAATCTCGAGGTGCAGCTCTCCTCGCGCGTGAAAGGCGAGAGCATGCTCGACACGATTTTCACGCTCGAGTCCTGCCACGTGGACGTGTTCGTGATCCGCGATGCGGAGTCGGGCGTGCCGGGCCTCGTCGCCCAGCATGTGAAGCCGCACGTGAGCGTGTTGTCCGCGGGTGAAGGCAGCGTCTCGCATCCCACCCAGGGACTGCTCGACGCGCTGACCATCCTGCAGGCGAAAGGAAAGTTCGATGGC
>JAEYUC010000049.1 GCA_023433705.1 Pseudomonadota bacterium | reverse complement strand
ATCGCGCCTTACTACTACGACACGCCCTACTACGTCGCGCCGGAAAAGAACGGCGAGAAGGTATACGCGCTGCTGCGCGAGGCGCTCACGCAGTCGAAGAAGCTCGCCGTGGCCACCTTCGTATTGCGCAGCCGCCAGTACGTCGCGGCGTTGTTGCCGGATCAGGAAGTGCTGATGCTCAACACGCTGCGGTACGAAGCCGAGATCCAGGAGCACCCGCAGATCGCGTCGGATGCGGCGAAGAAGGCCGTCAGCCAGAACAGCCGCGAGCTGCAGATGGCGCTGAAGCTCATCGACGAGATGACCGAGAAGTGGGATCCCCAGGCGTTCCACGACACGTACCGCGAAGACCTGATGAAACGGATCGACGAGAAGGTGAAGTCGGGGCAGACGCATGCGCTCACGCAGCCCGAAGGCGAAGTCGTGGAGCGCGCGACCGGCGGGGGCAAGGTGGTCGACCTGATGTCGCTGCTGCAGCGCAGCCTCGAGCAGAAGAAAGGTGGCGATGGCGGAACATCGACGACACGCGGCAGCAAGCGCAAGCACAGCGCCGCGCGCCGGCGCTCCGCCACGACGCGCACCGCGCGGCGCGCGTGACGCATGGCCGACGCGGGCGGCAACAAACGACTCGCGAAGTACGCCGCGAAGCGCGACTTCAAGAAGACCCGCGAGCCGGCGGACAAGGCGCGCGCGAGAAAATCCGCGAAGGTAAAGAGTCCCGGCAAGAGCAAAGAGAAGAAACTGATCTTCGTCGTGCAGAAACATGCGGCACGGCGACTTCACTGGGATTTCCGGCTCGAATGGCAAGGCACGCTGCGTAGTTGGGCGGTGCCCAAGGGCCCTTCTCTCGATCCGGCGGACAAGCGACTCGCGGTCGAAGTGGAAGATCACCCGATCGCATACGCGAAGTTCTCGGGCGACATCCCGAAGGGTGAATACGGCGCGGGTCACGTCGACATCTGGGATTCCGGCACATGGCGGCCGGTCGAGGATTTCGACAAGGGGCTGCGCAAGGGCCACCTCGCCTTCGAATTGTTCGGCAAGAAACTCAGTGGCCGCTGGCACCTGGTGCGCACGCGCATGCAGGGCAAACAACCCAACTGGCTGTTGATGAAATCGAACGACGCATCCGCGCGGCCCGGTGCCGACGCGGATGTCATCGACGCGGGCAAGGTGGTGCTCACACACGCGCCGATCGACGAGCGCCACGGCACGGCGGCGCCCAAGACCAAGGCGAAGCCCCCCGCGAAAACCGGCGCGCCGAAACCTCGCAGTACCAAGTCACGCGGCACCAGCGGCAAGGCGCTGCCCGCGACGATCAAGCCGCAACTCGCGACGCTCGTCGACAAGGTGCCGGGCGACGAAGGCTGGGTGTACGAGCTCAAGTACGATGGCATCCGGCTGCTGTGCCGCTGCGACGGCGAGGATGTGCGCTGCATCTCGCGCAACGGCATCGACTGGACGCAAAAGGTCGGGCCCATCGTCGACGCGCTCGCGAAACTCAAGCTGCAGGAAACGTGGATCGACGGGGAATTGATCGTCACCGATCCGAACGGCCGTTCGGACTTTTCGCTGCTGCAACACATGCGGGAGCAGGGGCGGCTGGACGAGTTGCAGTACTGCATCTTCGACATGCTCTTCTATCGGGGCGAAGACCTGCGCTCCCTGCCCCTCTCGCAGCGCAAGATGCGTCTCGACGCCGCGTTCGCCAAACTACCTCCGAAAGGCCCGTTGCGGCTCGCCGACCAGATCCACAGCGACAGCCGCGAGCTGCTTGCGCGCGTCTGCAACCAGCATCTCGAGGGCCTCGTCGCGAAGAAGGTCGACTCCCCCTATCGCGGGGACCGCTCGACCGACTGGCTCAAAGTCAAATGCCACCGCGAGCAGGAATTCGTCGTCGGCGGCGCCGCCTACCTACCCGGCCGCGGCACGGGAACGTTTTCCTCGCTGCTCGTGGGCGTGAAGTCCGGCAAGGGCCTCAAGTACGCCGGCCGTGTCGGCGGCGGCTTCAGTGCCGAGGAACGCGCGCGATGGCACGAACGCGTGAAGAAGCTCGAACGCAAGGACAGCCCCTTCGACCGCTTGCCCGACAAACGCTCGGGAGAGATCTGGCACTGGATGAAACCCGAGCTCGTGATCCAGGTGGCGTTCGCCGACTGGACCCAGGACGGCATCCTGCGCCAGCCTCGCTACCTCGGCATGCGCCAGGACCGCGATCCGAAAACCGTCATCCGCGAAGAACCGGCGCATACTGAAGACATGATCGGTGCCAGGCACGGAAAACCCGGGAAAACCTCGCGCGACAAGGTGAAGCGTCGCGCCTCGAAGGCCGGCGCCGTGAAGACTGATGACGCCGCGGGTCCAATGGGCGCGCGGCTCACGCATCCCGACCGCGTGCTGTTTCCGCACGACGGCGTCACCAAGCTGCAGCTCGCCGAATACTTCGCGGCGGTCGGTGAAGCCGCGCTGCCTCACTACAAGGACCGGCCGCTCTCGATCCTGCGCAACACGCACGGCACGAAGCCGTTCTTCCAGAAACACTTCCTCGAGGAATCCGCGCGCGGCCTGCGCGTCGTGCAGATTCCGAATGCGGACAAGGATCCGGATTTCGTGGTGTGCGACAGCGTCGAGGGCCTGCTGCATCTCGCGCAGGTCGGCGCGGTGGAGTTGCACAGCTGGGGCTCGCGCATGCCACGCCCCACTCATGCCGACCGGCTCACCTTCGATCTCGACCCCGGCGCGGACCTGCCGTATGCGCAGATCCGCGAGGCCGCACTCGCGGTGCGACACCTGTTGAAAGAGCATGGCCTGGAAAGCTGGGTGAAGACGACGGGCGGCAAGGGCCTCCACGTCGTCGCTCCGCTCACCCGCCCGCTGCCCGACTGGGACACCGCGAAGGAATTCGCGCACAACGTCACGTTGTTCATGGAGCGCCTCGCGCCGAAGATGTTCACGTCGAAGACCGGCGAGCGCAATCGCAAGAACAAGATCTTCGTCGACTATCTACGCAATGGTTTCGGCGCCACGGCGGTTGCCGCGTTCTCGCCGCGCTGGCGGCCCGGCGTCGGCGTCTCGACACCCGTGTCATGGGATGAAATCGACGAGGACATCCGCGGCACGCATTTCGACATCCACAACGTGCCCGCGCGCATCGCGAAACAGCGCAAGGATCCCTGGGCGGGCTACTGGAAGGCGACGCAGGCGCTGACCAAGTCCGCGATCGCGGACATATCCAAGTAAGGACCGTGCATCGAACCCTCGGAGTGTATTCACTTGTTGGGACGTGCCTTCCCACGCCGGGCCGCGGCGCCCACGTACAAGGTGAGACCGGCCGCGAACGCGGCGTAAACCAGAAAAAGCGATGTTCGCGAGAGCTGCGTCTCGAAACCGGGCTGAAGCCGCTTCGGGGTCATCTTGTAGTCGACGAAGTTTGCGGTCGCCGCGGTCGCCGTTGCCGCGCCGAGGCGCCGGCCGAATGGCTGCTCGCCCTTACGATGACCGAAAATCTTTTCGTGCAGCAGCGCCCAGCCCGTCGCCATCACGTGATGGATGATGAATCCGATCACCGTGTGCCGAACACTTGGCTCTCGGACGTGCGCCGCCCAGCGTCCATGTATCCATTGGCTCGGGCCGTTCACCGGCCCCGCGGCGCTGTCATTCTCGAGCTTGCCGCACACGGCCAGCACGGCCGCCGAGAACAGGCTCGCCGCCGCCCCGGAGTACAAAGCCTGTCGAGCCGCCTGCGACCAACTAGTCATGCGAAACTGGACCGGCATGAACACGGATTGTTCGACGTGAAATTCCCGCGTCGTTGTCAGCGGAGTACCGCGTGATCGTCTGCGTCGCGGGCGCGAGCGGATTTCTCGGCGCACGCATCGCGGCGCGTCTCGCGGCGGAGGGCCACTCGGTCGTCTGCGCCGCGCGCTCCGCGCCTCACGCGAGACATTGCAGGCGCTGGCTGGCAATGGATTTCACGCGATCCGATCCCTCACGGTGGGCGCGCGACCTCGCGGGAGTCGACGTCCTCGTAAATGCGATCGGCATCCTGCGCGAGACGCGCACGCAGACCTTCGAAGCGCTGCACGTTCGCGGCCCGTTCGCGTTGTTCGATGCGGCCGCAATCGCTGGCGTGCCTCGCATCATCCAGATTTCCGCGCTCGGCGCCGCGGCCGACGCCCCGGCCGAATACCATCGCAGCAAACACGCGGCCGACTTCTACCTGGCCACGCTGCCCGTCGACTGGATGATCGTCCGGCCATCTCTCATCTATGGCGCCGGCGGCACCAGCGCGGCGATGTTCGAGACGCTCGCGAGTCTGCCGGTCATTCCGCTGCCGGCAGGCGGAGAACAACGTGTTCAACCCGTACACGTGGACGACCTGGTCGACGCGGTGACCGCGCTCGCGATCAAACCACTGCCCCCCGAGCGGGTGTTGCCGGTGGTCGGCCCCCGCGAACTGACCCTGCGCGAATTCCTGCTCGCGCTGCGCGCGGCGCTGGGGCTGCCCCGCGCGCACACACTGAAGATTCCCGCGTGGATGGTGCGCACCGCCGCTCGCGTCGGCGAACTGTTGCCTGGCATGCTTCTGGACAGCGAAACTCTCGGCATGCTCGAACGCGGCAATACCGGGTCGCCCGAAGGACTGACTACCGTGCTCGGACACCGGCCGCGCGACGTCGAGGAGTTCGTGAGCCCGGCCGAGCAGTCGGCGCGGCGGATGCAGGCCACGCTGCGCTGGATCGAACCGCTGCTGCGTCTCGGCATCGCAATCATGTGGCTCACCGCGGGCATCGTTTCGCTGGGCCTCTATCCAGTCGAAGCCAGCGAGTGGCTGCTGATGCAGATCGGCGTGCCGGAATCGCTCGCACCCTTGACGCTGCGCGGCGCGGCGGTGCTCGACATCGCCCTCGGCCTGCTCACGTTGTGGCCGCGCGCGCCGCGCTGGCTCTGGAGCGCGCAGATCGCGCTCGTGCTCGCCTACACCGCGATCATCACCTGGAAACTTCCGGCGCTGTGGCTCGAACCGTTCGGCCCCGTGGTCAAGAACCTGCCCATCCTCGCGCTGCTGGTATTGATGAGGGAGCTGCGAAACCGCCGATGACCTACCTGATCGTCAAGTGGCTGCACATCCTCTCGTCGACCGTGTTGTTCGGTACCGGGCTCGGCTCGGCGTATTACATGTTCTTCGCGAGCCGCACGCGCGACGCGCACATCGCGGCTTCCGTGGTGCACCGCGTCGTGATCGCCGACTGGATCTTCACCACCCCGACCATCGTGATCCAGCCCCTCACCGGCTTCTGGCTGATGAACCTCGCGGGCTATCCACTGAGCAGCACCTGGATCGCCTGGTCCATCGGTCTCTACCTGCTCGCGGGCGCGGCCTGGCTACCCGTGGTGTGGATGCAGATCCGCATGCGGGATTTCGCGAGGCTGTCCGCCGCGGCCGGCGATCCGCTGCCGCCCGCGTACTGGAAGATGCTGCGCGCCTGGGTGGCGCTCGGCATCGTGGCCTTCGCGGCGCTCGTCATCGTGTTCTATCTAATGGTGGCGAAGCCAGGTTAGCGGAGCTCGCGATGAGACTCGAAACCGCGCTGCAGGCCCTGCTCGTCTTCGGACTCCTCCCAGCGTGGCTCGCGGCCGGCTTCGCGGACTGGCTGTGCCATCGAAAGGCGCACATCGAACGAACCTCGGGCCCGGGCGAATCGCGGCTGCATTTCCTGCTCCAGCTCGAAATGGCGGTCCCCGTGATCGCGGCGCTGTTCTTCGAGATCAACACATCGCTGCTCGCGTTCATGACTGTTGCGGTGCTCGCACACACGGCCACGTCGCTGTGGGATACGTACGTCGCCCAGCCGCGGCGCCACATCTCGCCCGTGGAGCAACATGTGCACAGCTGGCTCGACATGCTGCCGGTATTCGCGCTCGTGCTCGTCTACACACTCAATTTCCCGGAGGATCCGCCCGACTGGACCCTGCGGCCGCGCGCCACACCGCTGCCGGCCGTCGGCGTGTTCGCCACGCTGGCGCTGTTCGCCGTCGCTTTCGCGTTCATCGGCGAGGAATGGCTGCGAGGAATCCGCGCATCCCGCCTTCGCGACTAAGTCGAGTCCGAGTCCCGGCGGCGCGTATCTCACAGCACTCGCCGCCGCATGCCTACGTGCCGGCACCGCGATGCCGGTAGTGCCCGCGCGGCATCGCCGCCACGCTGTGCCGACCCCACCACCGCAGGAATTCACCATGTTCTCCATTCACAAGGAACGTGGAACGCCGCTTTCACAGCAACGTTTCACCTGGCGCGAGCTCGTCTCGAAGCCGATCAGCAAGCTCGACGACGACGCCTTCACGCGCGTGCGCGTGATCTACATGAACGGAATCGAGAACGAAGCGCTGCGCTTCCAGCACGCCGCCGCGCGATTCGACGGCCGCTTCCGACGCGAACTCGCCGAGGTGCGGCGCGTCGAGCATCACCAGGCGACGCTCGTGAACTGGTTGCTGGGCGCCGACCATTCACCACTCGAGACCACCATCGGCTACGAACAGGTCGCCATCGAGGTGACCGCGGCGATGGCGCAGCGCGAGCCCGATGAATACGTCGCGGCGAACATGCGCTTCGGCCTGCTCGAGGACTTCGATCACATGTATCGCTACTCCGCGCTGCTCGATCGCCTCGAAGGAAAGGACGCAAACAACATCCTGCAGTGTTACACGGACATCCTGCCAGGTCGTCCGACGGCCGTGGAACACCGCGCACCCATTGACGACGTGCGCGAGTCGTTCGACAAGGCGACCGCCGATCCGCTCACCAAGCTGCACGCGTTGAGCCTGACGGCAGCGGAGCAACAGACTCATAACTACTACATGAACATCGGGCCGCTGTTCGCGGATCCGGTGGCGCGGCAGTTGTACGCGGAGATCGCTTCGATCGAACAGCAGCACGTCACGCAGTACGAGAGCCTGCTCGATCCGACGCAGACGCTGCTCGAGAACTGGCTGTTGCACGAAGCGGCCGAGGTCTACAACTACTACAGCTGCGCGCAGCAGGAGACCAATCCTCGCCTGAAGGCGCTGTGGGAACGCATGACCGACTACGAGCTCGGGCATTTCCAGGTGGTCAAGAAGCTGTTCGAAAAGGCCGAGAAGCGCGACGCGATGGAAATCATCCCGGAGACCTTCCCGGATCCGCTGCCCTTCACGAGCAACCGCGAATTCGTCAAGCAGGTGCTGAGCGCCGAGGTGGATCTGCGCGCGCGCGGCACGAAGATCGTGCCGCTCGAGGAAGAGAGCGAAGCCTCGCTCAACTATCGCGAGCACATGAACTCGCAGGGCTCGCCCTCGGAGATCATCGCGGATGGATACGCGTGGCGGCCCGGCACGGAACTCACGCTGAAAGTCGTCAACGCATAGGAGTCACTCATGGAAGATCCCACCAAGATCGGGCACAACCGCACCGGCATGCAGATTTCTCCGAAGGAGGCCGCGCGGCAGATGCGCTCCATGGAGGAGTTCGATGTCGAAGCCGCTCCGGATATGCAGCCTGAAACCACGCTGGCGGCGGAGATGCGCCGCGAATACATCAACGAAGCGGACGCGATCGGCTCCATGCCCCCGCCCGCGACCGCCAAGGGCGTACTCAAGGCCGGCGCCGGCATGCTCACCGGAACGCGCATGCAGGTTTTCATCGACAAACTGGGCGAACGGCTCGCGTACGAACGCGGCGGCACGCGGCTCTACGACGCCGCTCTGGTGAAGGCGGTCGCCGCAAGCGACGGCACGCCTGTCACGGTCGAACGCATGAAGCAGATCCGCAACCAGGAAGCCGAACATGCCGAACTACTGCGCGAGGCCATCGAGAGCATCGGCGCCGATCCCACCGTGCAGACGCCCTGCGCCGACGTGGTGGGTGTGCAGTCGATGGGGCTCATGCAGTCCGTCACCGACCCGCGCACCACACTCGCGCAGACGTTGAGCTCGCTGCTCGCGGCCGAGCTAATCGACGTGGCGAGCTGGGAACTGCTCGCGCGGCTGGCGCGCGATGCCGGGCAGGAAGAACTCGCCGCGCAGTTCGAGCAGGCGCTCGAGCACGAGAACGAACACCTGCAGACGATCAGCGGCTGGTACCAGGCGATGGTGGCCGCGGAGACGCGGCTCTTGAGTTGAAACGGGGCAAGCCGTCGATCGACGCCGGGGCGGCGGGCGTCGTCGTCCCGGTGCGTCCTGCTTCTCCCGGGTTTTCCGTGCCAGGCACCGTTTGCCTCACTTCTCGATGCGGTATTCCACGCCTGCGCGTGTTTCCTCGGAGCCGCGCTGGATGCGCACGCCCATTTCCTTCGACATCTTGTAGCGCATCGCGATGACCTCGCCGGGCTCGAACAAGCCCACGCCGTAACTCAGGTACAGCCGCGGCGAGAGGTACTCGCCGATGGTGAGCGCCGAACCGCCGATCATCTCGTTTTCCTCGACGGAGGCCTCGTCGAGACCGAGACGCTGACCGATGCGTTTCGCCACCAGTCCCGCGCCGGCTCCCTGCAGACCCTGCGACGCCGACGCCAGTGCATCCTGCGAGCCGCCGCTCGCGCTGCCGACGTCGTTGAGCGAGCGGCCGGTGACCAGGTAGGACAGCGCATCCGCCTCGCCGACGTTCGGATCCGAGATGACGGTGATGATCGGCTTCTGCGCGGAACCGGCAATCCGCAACCCGGTAGATAGCTCATCGTCGATCTCGCGCATCGCCGTGATCGCGAGTCGCGGATCGTCCAGCGGTGTGCCCGCGAACATCAGCCGGCCCTCCTGGATCTTGAGGTCCTGGCCGTAAGCCTTGTAGGTGCCCGCGACCTCGAGCGTTCCGGAGCCGGTGGTCGGCACGCCGGGCGCTTCGCGCACCTCGAGCTCGCCCGTGACCGTCGCCTCGAGCCCGAAGCCCACGATCTCTATCTTCTCGCCGAGCTTCACGTCGATCGTCGCCGTGAGTGGAAAGGCCTTCGCTTCCTCGCGCACTTCTTCCCGTCCATTGCGCACGACCACGACATCGGGTGACGCGCCGGGCGGGCGATCCGATGGCAGCTTCTGCAGGTTGATCGCCGCGCGCGGGATCGTCACTTCGCCGGTAAGCCGATATCCCTCGGGATTGCCCGCGAGATCGAGGTCCGGCGTGAGCAACACGTTCGCCGCCGGAATGTCCGCCGCCTGGAAGTTCTGGCCGAGGATTTTCGCCTCGATCTCGCCGCGCGCACTCATCGTGCCCGCGAGCTCGACATGGCCCTTGCCCGACGCGACGCTCGCCGCAAGCGAGAAACCGCCGTCCGGCTTCGCCTCGGCTTCGAGCCGCCCGTCGCGCAGCTCGATGCCGAGCTCGCCGAGATCGGCCTGCAACTTCGTGGCGTCGATATTGCCGGTGATCTCGGGCGCGGCGACCGTGCCGCCCAGCTTGACCTGTGCATCGACGGTGCCATCCAGGTTCGCGACGCCGGGCACGAATGCCGCGAATGGCGACAGCGTCGGCAACGACGCATGAATCATGCCGTCGATACCCGGCGCCTGCGATGTGAGACTGCTTGCATTCATTTTCGCCTCGAGTGAACCGCCATCGAGCAGCGCGGCCTTCGCGTTCGCGGTGGCGGCCTCGCCCTGCAGTTGCGCGGTGACCTCGAGATTCTGATAGAGCAGCCAGGTCTGCTGACCGAGCGGAGACGCACCCGCGCCCTCGCCCTGCATCACGAGCCGCGCCTCCGGCGAAGCGATCCGCGCGTCTCCGAACCACTGGCCATCCTCGCCGCGCCTCACGCGACCCTGCCCCGCCACTTCGCCGCGCAACTGTCCGGGCATGGCTTCGGGCGCGAGCGCATTCGCCAGCCCGAGCTGCACCTTCTCGAACGAGTAGTTTGCCTCCAGCGCGCCGCTCGCCTGCATGTTCGCCGCCACGCACAGGGAAGCCTGGGCATCGTCGACAAGGCAAGCCTCGGTGATTTCAAACGCTCCCTTGCCCGCCGTGATGTTCGCCGGGCCGCGCAGCGACAACGCCGGCACGTCCGGCGCCGCGAGCTCCAGCTTCGACAATTCGCCCCTCCATGTGCCAGCTTCGAGCCCACCGGTCAGCGCGAGCGATGCATCCAGCTTCTCGCCATTCGCGGTCAGGCTCGCCCGATGCCGCGCCTGGTTGCCGCTGCCCTCGAACGTCACGCGCTCGAATTCAAAGCCGCCCGCGGATACCTCGCGCGCCCGGGCAACCAGCTTGCCCTCCGGGTCGAGCGGCGTGTCCACGGTGGCATCGACATCGAGCGAGGCGATTTTCGCGCCGGCCATCGCGAGCGATCTGCCGTTCGCCGATCCCTCGATGGTGAGCTTCGGCCACGCGCCGCGCGCGCGGAACTTTCCGGTCAAACTACCCGCCGCGTCCGGCGCCCAGTCCGCGAGCGAAGCGACGGCGAGGTCGACGGTGGCGTCCACCGATTGCGCGTCCGGACTCTCGCCGATCAGCGCGACGCGGCTCTTCCCGGACTTCAATCGCAGCTCGCCGCTCACCGACGCGGGCGCCGCGAAGCGGAAGTCCCCGCCGCCCGCGATCTGTCGCCCGCGCAGCGTGCCGGCCAGCGTACCGATACGCACGTGCCCCTTGGGGCCGGCCTCTGCCATCTCGCCCTCGGTAGTCAGATCCAGGTTCACGCTGCCGGACCAGCCCGCGAGGAATGTGCCCGGATCGAACTCGCGCGCCTGCGCGTCGAGGTTCCAGGCGAGCGGCTCGAACGCGACGTCGCCGCGCAGGGCCAACCTCCCTGCGCGCTGCACGAGTTCGACGGTGTGCAGCTCCGCACGCGCATCCGTGCCCGACACATTCATCACCGCATGCGTCGGATCGCCCGGCGGACCGATGTCGAATTCCGCCTTGGTCTCGTATTTCTCCGGCGTGCCCGTCGCGTGCAGCTCACCCGCGCTCGCCAGGGTCATGCCGGCGAGCGACTCGGGGATCACGACATCCTTCCAGCGTGCGTCGATCACGCCGTGCACGAGCTGGCCCGCCGGCGTAACCCGTCCGCTGACATCGAGCTGACCCTCGATGTCGCCCGGCAGCAGCGTGAGCCGCTCGATGATCAACTCGTCGCGAGTCCAGCGCGCGGCCACACCGAGCTGCTTCACCGTCACGAGATTTTCGCTCCCCTTCACCACGCGGCCGTCCACGAGCGCGAAATCCCGCACGACGATGTCCAGCGGTGGCTCCGTCCACATCGGCTTCTCATCGGTTTCGGGCTCCTGTTGTTCCGGCAACGTGAGCACGAGGCCGCGCACGCTGGCGCGCTCGATGCGCAGCATCCGCGAGAACAACATCCTGAGCGTCGGATCGACCGTCATGCGCGCGATGCGCACCTTCGCCGTCGTCGGATCGCCTTCGAACCGGAAGTCCGTGACGAAGAGTTCACCGGCGATCGTTCCATCGATCGATGCGTAAGCGACCTTCGCGGGCGGCGGAAACCGCGCGACCGCGACGCCTGCAACCCAGCGCGCGCCCGACGTCGTGAACAACACCCACGCCACCGCGCACACCAGCGCCACGAGCAACAGCACGAGCACACCGCCACTCCACGCGAATATTTTCGCCGCGCGCCTCATATGTCCGGCCCCAGCAGGATATGCACGCGCCAGCTCTCGGCGAGCGGCGAATCCGTCTCGATCGGAAATCCGAAGTCGATGCGAACGGGCCCGATAGGCGACCTCCAGCGCACGCCCACGCCCGCGGACAGATTCAGGCTGAAGGAATCGGTGAATGCATCGCCCGCATCCACGAACACCGCGGCGCCCCAATCCTCGCGGAAGTAGTACTCGTATTCCGCGCTCGCCATCGCGAGGTACTCGCCGCCGATGACGTTGCCATTCGCGTTGATCTCGCCGAGCTCGTGGTAATTGAAGCCGCGGATCGAGCGATCGCCGCCCGCCCAGAACCGCAGGTCCGGCGGCAGCGCATCGAAGTCGCCGACGCTCATCGCGCCCACCTCGCCGCGTAGTTTGATGCGCGCCTTGTCGCCTTGCGGAATGAGGTACGTGAGCCGGGCCCAGGTCTGCGCGAGATCCGTATCCGACAACACCGCGTCGCTCGCGAGCCGCACGCCGAAATCCATTACGTATCCCTTGCGCGGCGCGAGGCGATCGTTGAGCCGGCGCCGGCTCAGCGTTCCTTCCGCGAACAGCAGCGCCGACTCGCCGAACTCGAGATTGTCCTCGTCCTGGCCGATCTCGAAGTCGCCCTTGAGGTACTTGAGGCCGATGGTTCGCACGAATCCGTGCCAGCGCTTCTCGGTGCGCGACGCGGCGATCTGGAAATTGCGCGAACGCGAGACGTCCGTCGTCTCGTCACGGTAGGCGATGCCGAAATCGTACGAGCGATCCTCGCGCCCCGGTCGCGGGATCTGGTATCGCAACGCCGCCACCTGGAGGCGCTGCGAATATTCCAGATCGACGCCCGCCTTGTGGCCCTTCTTGTTGAGCCAGCGACGGTCCGCGCTCACGCGCACGCCCACCCCGAAGTCGGTGCTGTAGTACACCTCACCCGAATACACGGTGCGCTCGTCACGCCGCAGCAACACGTCGATGGGCACGCGCCCGTCGCGTTTCTCGTCGAGCGCCGGCGCGACCGACACCAGCTCGAAGTAGTCGGCATCGACGAGCCGCTGCTGCAGGTTCAGCACCTGCTCGGAGTTGAACCACGCGTCCTCGCGCCACGGTACGAACTTCTGCAGGAAGGTCTCGGAGAACGGCGCGTCGCCCGAGAAACGCACGTCGCCGAACTTGTATCGCGGTCCGCTTTCCCATGCGAGATCGATGTCGGCGGCGGTTTCCTCGGGAACAACCGTGACGCGTCGGCGCGTGACCTTTGCGTCGAGATAACCCGCGCCGCGAAGTGAACTATCTATTACCGACTTGCTGGCCTCGTAAGTCGCGTGATCGAAGCGCTCCCCGACCTTCGGGGCGAAGCCCTCGAGCGCGCCGCGCACGCGGCGCCGATCCGCGCCCTCGCCCGATACTTCCACGCGTGATTCGCGCACGACCGATGCATTGCCCGGCGCCACGTTGATCTTCGCCGTCCAGCCCTGCTCGGCATCACCGGTCAGCTCTTTCTGGATCTCGACGTCGTAGTAACCGAAGGGCTCGAGCGCCCGCCGGATCTGCTCGTCCGCAGCATCGAAGGCCGCCCGCAGCTTGGCCGGCGTGATGTCCCGTTTCTGGTATTCGACGAGTTCGAGCGTGCCTCGCACCGCATCTCGCAGCTCCTCGCCCACGCCTTCGAGCTGAACGTCGACCCGCGCGGGCTCCGCCAGGCAGGTCCCGCTCAGTAGCGCGATGCTGACGATGAGTGCACGCACGCCCGCCGACGGTCAAAAGATGAACTTGAGCAACAAAATGACGACGACGAGACCGATCAGGAAAATGATTCCGACCGTGCTGCCGAGGAACTTGAGCATGCGACTCTCCGCGAGGACGACATCCGGGAGAGTGAGCGTTTTCCGCCGTGTGGACCGTCGGGTGATGCGCAGGACCCCGTAGGGTTATCCAGACGCGGCGGGTGGGGAAATTGGTAGTCGCGAGTGGGATCGAACCACCGACCACCTCCATGTCAAGGAGGTGCTCTACCACTGAGCTACGCGACTACCGGAGAGGGCGCGAAGGATACTGGAGGGGGTTTTGGCGTTCAAGGACGGAATAGCACCTACCCCTGTGGACTCAGCCACTTAGAGGGGCAGGTTCGCCCCCCAACCCGCTAGGCCGCGCCCTTGCCGGGTTCTTCCAGCCCCAGCTCCTGTTGCTTCATCTTTTCGATGGTGTCGCGGATCTTCGCGGCTTCTTCGAACTCCAGGTTCCGCGCATGCTTGTACATCTGCGCTTCGAGCCGCTTGATCTCGCGCACGATCTGCTCCGGCGAGAGCATGCGCAGGTTCGGCGCCGCCTCTTCCGCGCCGCGCTTCTTCCTGCCCATCTTGTAGCCGAAGTCGGTCGACGAATCCGCGCGCGCGCCTTCCATGATGTCCTGAACGTTCTTGCGGATCGTCCGCGGCGTGATGCCGTGTTCCTTGTTGTACGCGAGCTGGATTTCGCGGCGGCGCTGCGTCTCTTCCATCGCGCGCTGCATCGAACCGGTGATCCGGTCGGCGTACAGGATCGCCTTGCCATTCAGGTTGCGCGCCGCGCGGCCCATGGTCTGGATCAGCGAGTTGTCCGATCGCAGGAATCCTTCCTTGTCCGCATCGAGGATCGCGACCAGCGAGACCTCGGGCATGTCGAGGCCTTCTCTCAGTAGATTGATGCCGACCAGCACGTCGAACTTGCCGAGGCGCAGGTCGCGGATGATCTCCACGCGCTCGACGGTCTCGACGTCCGAGTGCAGGTAACGCACCTTCACGCCATGTTCGTGCAGGTATTCGGTCAGATCCTCGGCCATGCGCTTGGTGAGCGTCGTGATCAGCACGCGCTCTTCGCTGAGGACGCGCTTGTTGATCTCCGACAACACATCGTCGACCTGCGTCGCGACGGGGCGCACTTCCACTTCCGGATCCACGAGGTGCGTCGGGCGCAGCAGCTGCTCCGCGACCTGCGCGGCGTGACGCGCCTCGTACTGTCCCGGCGTCGCGGACACGAAGATCATTTGCGGCGCGAGCTTTTCCCACTCCTCGAACTTGAGCGGCCGGTTGTCGAGCGCGCTCGGCAGGCGGAAGCCGTATTCGACCAGCGTCTCCTTGCGCGAGCGGTCGCCCTTGTACATGGCGCCCAACTGCGGGATCGTCTGGTGGGATTCGTCGATGACGAGCAGCGCGTTGCCGGGTAGATAGTCGAACAGGCACGGCGGCGGCTCGCCCGCCTCGCGGCCCGAGAGATAACGAGAGTAGTTCTCGATGCCGGCGCAATAGCCGACCTCCTTCATCATCTCCATGTCGAACATCGTGCGCTGCTCGAGCCGCTGCGCCTCGACCAGCTTGTTCTGCTCGCGCAGTTCCTTGAGCCGCTCGCGCAGTTCCTCGCGGATCTTGTCGATCGCGCCGATGAGCCGTTCCTTGGGCGTGACGTAGTGCGAACCGGGATACACGGTGTAACGCGGCACCTTGCGCTGGATCTCGCCCGTGAGCGGATCGAACAACGCGAGCGATTCGATCGTGTCGTCGAACAGCTCCACGCGGATCGCCTCGCGCGCCGATTCGGCGGGGAACACGTCGATCACGTCGCCGCGCACACGGTACGTGCCCGCCTGCAGGTCGAGCTCGTTGCGCGTGTACTGCATGTCCGCGAGCCGGCGCAGCAGCCGGCGCTGATCCATGATCTCGCCGCGGTTCAGGTGCAGGATCATCGCGTGATACGACTCGGGATCGCCGAGACCGTAGATGGCCGACACCGTCGCGACGATGATCGCGTCGGGACGTTCGAGCAGCGCCTTCGTCGCCGACAGGCGCATCTGCTCGATGTGCTCGTTGATCGAGGCGTCCTTCTCTATATAAGTGTCGCTCGAGGGGACGTAGGCCTCGGGCTGGTAGTAGTCGTAATAGGAAACGAAGTACTCGACCGCATTCTCGGGGAAGAACTCCTTGAACTCGCCGTAGAGCTGCGCGGCCAGCGTCTTGTTGTGGGCGAGCACGAGCGTGGGGCGCTGGACCTCTGCGATACACGACGCGACTGTCATTGTCTTTCCTGATCCGGTCACGCCCAGCAAAGTCTGGTGCCGGAACCCATCTCGAATGCCCTCCACGAGCTTCGCGATGGCCTGCGGCTGATCGCCTGATGGCTTGTAGGGAGCTTTGAGAACGAAAGGTCTGTGTTCCATGTGCTGATGAAATCACCAAGGGCTGCCGCAGTTCCATCCAGGTCTTTGGGCGGCTCGATACTGTACGAAGCGCCGCGAATCCGCCGCCCTGACGCATTTGCGCCACTCGGCCGCCTAAATGGCTGACTTTACGAGGATTTATGCGCTCACCGGCCTGTGGCTGGCGGCGTCGGATCGCGTAATATACGCGCCCGTTTGACCATCCCAACCCCACTTCTGAAATAAAGGTTCGCCGTGCCCAATCAGCTCTCGCGACGCGTCCTTCGCGTCAAGCCCTCGCCCACCCTCGCAGTCACCGCGCGCGCCGCGAAACTGAAGGCCGAGGGCAAGGACATCATCGGCCTCGGAGCCGGCGAGCCGGATTTCGACACGCCGAAGCACATCGCCGACGCGGGCATCGCGGCGATCCAGAATGGCTTCACGCGGTATACGAACGTCGACGGCATCGTCGAGCTCAAGGATGCGATCATCGAGAAGTTCAAGCGCGACAACTCGATCAGCTACGAGCGCAACCAGATCCTGGTGAGCTCGGGCGCCAAGCAGACTATCTACAACCTCTGCATGGCCGTGCTCGATCCGGGTGACGAGGCGATCATTCCCGCGCCGTACTGGGTCAGCTACCCGGACATGGTGCTGCTCGCGGACGGGCTGCCCGTCACGCCCAACTGTCCGGCCTCGCAGGGTTACAAGCTGACGCCGCGCCAGCTCGAGGCGGCGATCACGCCGAAGACGCGCCTGCTGCTCATCAACTCGCCCTGCAACCCGACGGGCGCCGCGTACACGCGTGCCGAGTGGCGCGCACTCGCGGACGTGCTCGTGCAGCACCCGCGCATCATCGTCGGCACCGACGACATGTACGAGAAGATCTGGTGGGGCGCGGAACCGTTCACCTCGCTGCTCACCGTCGCGCCCGAACTCTACGACCGCGTGGTCACGATCAACGGCGTCTCGAAGTCGTACGCGATGACCGGCTGGCGTCTCGGCTACTGCGGTGGCCCGAAGGAAATCGTCAACGCGATGTCGACGATCCAGGGTCAGAGCACCTCGAACGCCTGCAGCATCACGCAGAAGGCCGCCCTCGCCGCGCTCGCGGGCGACCAGGCGCCGGTCGCGGCGATGAACGCCGAGTTCAAGAAGCGTCACGACTACTTCATCGCGGCGCTGAACACGCTGCCCGGCATCTCGTCGCTACCCTGCGCGGGCGCGTTCTACGCCTGGGCCGACTGCAGCGCGGCGATGGCGACCTTCGGCATCAAGGACGACAACGCGTTCGCCGAGATGCTGATCAACGACGCGGGTGTGGCCGTCGTCCCGGGCTCCGGCTTCGGCGCGCCTAACCACTTCCGCGCTTCGTTCGCGACCAGCATGGCGACGCTCGAGAAGTCCATCGAGCGCATGCGCAAGGTGCTCGAGCGCGGCCCGGTCGCGAAGTCCGCCTGATCCCGCGAATGGGAAACGCCAACGTTTCCCGCTCGGACATCGTCGCCTGGGTCGCGACGGCGGTTGCGCTCGGGCTGATACTCGAGCTGCACCTGCTTTCGGGCCTGCTCGCCGGGCTGCTCGTCTACACGCTCGTCGAGGTCCTCACCCCGCGGCTGCGGCTTCAGTCGATCAGCCACGACGCGGCGCGGATCGCGGCCGTGGCGATCATCGCGATCGTGGTCATCGCCGCGCTGATCGGACTCGTCGTCGGCGCCGTCGCGACGCTGCGCAACAGCGGCGAGGGCCTGCCTCGCCTCCTGCAGCGCATGGCGCAGATCCTCGAGGAGTCCCGCTACAGCCTGCCTTCGTGGCTCACCGGCTACGTGCCCTCCAACGCGAACGCCCTGCAGCAGACCCTCGTCGACTGGCTGCGCGGCAATGCCGACGACGTCACGGTGTTCGGTCGCGGCATCGGACGCTCGCTCGCGCACATCCTCATGGGCATGGTCGTCGGCGCGTTGCTGTCGCTGCAGAAGGCCGCGCCGCCGCACGAGCGCCGGCCGCTCACCGAGCAAATCGCGGCGCACGCCTCGCGGCTCGCGAACGTGTTCCGGCGCGTCGTGTTCGCGCAGGTGTGGATCTCGCTGATCAACACGTTCTTCACCTGGCTGTACCTCGACGTCGTGCTGCGACTGTTCGGTGTCGACCTGCCGCTCGTGAAGACCCTCGTCGCCGTCACATTCGTCGTGGGCCTGCTGCCGATCATCGGCAACCTGATCTCGAACACCGCGATCGTCATCGTCTGCCTGAGCCAGGGCGCACCGCTCGCCGCGGTCTCGCTGGCGTACCTCATCGTCATTCACAAGCTCGAATATTTCCTCAACGCGCGCATCGTCGGCACGCACATCAACGCGCGCGCGTGGGAGCTGCTGATCGCGATGCTCGTGATGCAGGCGGCATTCGGTATCGCCGGCCTGATCGCCGCGCCGATCTTCTACGCATTCTTCAAGGACGAATTGCGCGACAAGGGACTGGTCTGAACTCGAGGCCCTCGCTCCCTTACTTTCCACTCCCTTAAGCGCCGCGAAAAAATCCGTAGGGCCGCTCGACCAGATTTTTTCATTTGTAGCTTCGCGGCCAGCGGACGGTTACCGTGCGCGCCCGCGGCTTCGATATTCCTCGCTCCGAGTCGGCGGACCTCCCTCAATCGCACAGGAGCGATCCTCATGAGCGCAGTAGCTAGAGACACGGGCAACGGCCATGGCGCCGCCCTCCGTCCGTTCACGGTCGACATTCCCGAGGCCGACCTCGTCGACCTGCGCAGACGCATCGAGGCAACCCGCTTTCCCGACAAGGAAACCGTCGACGATGCGTCGGAGGGCGTCCAGCTCGCGACGATGCAGAAACTCGCCAGGTACTGGGCCAACGAATACGACTGGCGAAAGATAGAGGCGAAACTGAATTCCTACCCCCAGTTCCTCACCGAGATCGACGGGCTCGACATCCACTTCGTCCACGTGCGCTCGAAACACGAGAACGCACTGCCGCTCATCGTCACGCACGGCTGGCCGGGTTCGATCATCGAGCAGCTCAAGATCATCGAACCGCTCACCGATCCCACGAAACACGGCGGCCAGGCCTCCGACGCCTTTCACGTCGTGATCCCGTCGATGCCGGGCTACGGCTTCTCGGCGAAACCCACGAAGACCGGCTGGAACCCCGAACGCATCGCACGCGCCTGGATCACGCTCATGGAACGGCTGGGCTACGAGCGCTACGTGGCCCAGGGCGGCGACTGGGGCGCACTGATCACCGAGCTCATCGGCAAGATGGCGCCTGCCGGGCTGCTCGGCATCCACACCAACATGCCCTCGGCGGTGCCCCCGGAAATCTTCGCCGCGCTGCAGAGCCACAAGCCGCCGGTGGGACTCTCGCCCGACGAAATCCGCGCGTTCGAGCGCCTGGATTTCTTCTTCACGCATGGCCTCTCGTACGCGCAGCAGATGGCCAACCACCCGCAGACCCTGTACGGCCTCGCCGACTCGCCGATCGGCCTCGCCGCCTGGTTCCTGGATCACGACCTCAAGAGCTACGAGCTCATCGCACGCGCCTTCGACGGCAAGAGCGAAGGACTCTCGCGTGACGACGTGCTCGACAACATCACGCTGACCTGGCTCACGAACACGGCGATTTCCGAGGCTCGGCTGTACCGGGAGAACAAGCTGCCATTCTTCGCACCGATAGGGGTCAAGGTTCCGATCGCCGTGACCTCCTTTCCGGACGAGCTGTATCCCGTGCCCCGGAGCTGGGCGGAAATGACCTATCCCAGCCTGATCCACTTCAACAAGGTGGAAAAAGGCGGGCACTTTGCGGCCTGGGAACAACCGAAGATACTCTCCGAGGAGCTTCGCCAGGGCTTCAGCTCCCTGCGACATCATTAGCGACAAAGGCGGTGACCCATGCGCGTGTACAACAAGGATCCCGACGCGATTTCCCGGCTGACGCGCGAGCAACATCGCGTCACGCAGCTCGGCGGCACCGAGATGCCCGGCACGGGTGAATACCTCGACAACGACGAGCCCGGCATCTACGTCGACGTCGTCTCGGGCGAGCCGCTGTTCGCCTCGTCGGACAAGTTCGAATCCGGTTGCGGCTGGCCGAGTTTCACGAAGCCGATCGAGCCCGCGAACGTCAACGAACTCAAGGACACCTCGCACGGCATGGTCCGCACCGAGGTGCGATCCGCGCACGGCGACAGTCATCTCGGCCACGTGTTCGACGACGGCCCCGAGGATCGCGGCGGATTGCGTTACTGCATCAACTCGGCGTCGCTGCGGTTCATTCACCGCGACGACATGGAAGCCGAAGGTTACGGCGCCTATCTGGACCAGGTGGAGGACCGCAAATGAGCGAAGAACGCGCGATATTGGCGGGCGGATGTTTCTGGGGTGTGCAGGATCTGCTGCGCAAGTACGATGGCGTCATCTCGACGCGGGTCGGATACTCGGGCGGCAACGTGCGCAACGCGACCTACCGCAATCACGGAACACACGCCGAGGCCGTCGAGATCATCTTCGACCCGGACCGGATCAGTTTCCGGAAGTTGCTCGAGTTCTTCTTCCAGATCCACGACCCGACGACGAAGAACCGCCAGGGCAACGACGTGGGCACCAGCTACCGCTCGGCGATCTTCTACACGAGCGAGGAGCAGCGGCGCGTCGCCGAGGACACGATCGCCGACGTCGAGGCCTCGGGTCTGTGGCCCGGCAAGGTCGCGACCGAGGTATCGCCGGCCGGGGATTTCTGGGAAGCGGAACCCGAGCACCAGGACTATCTACTCAAGTATCCCGACGGCTACACCTGCCACTTCGTGCGACCCAACTGGGTATTGCCGAGGCGCGCGGCGCCTCAGTTGCGGACGGGCTTGTCGACGACCGTGGAGAGCGGCTTGCCAGGATCGACGAGGTAGGAGGACAACATCCGGCCGGTCTCGGGACCGAGATCGCGCGCGTTGTGCGGAGTGTTCGGCGGGATGAGGAAACCATCCCCGGCCTTCAGCTCGACGGCGTCGCGACCCTCGACCTGCATTTCGATGCGCCCGGCGACGATGTACCCGATCTCCTCCCCGGGATGCGTGTGCCAACCGGACTCGACGCCGACCGGAATCGCGGTCTCGACCTGAACCAGCTCGCGCCCCTCGATCGAGAGCGGCGCGCGCTGCACGACGCGCCGTGAAAGTCTGGCCGCCAGTTCATCCGGCGCCTGCGCGGGCGCCTGCATGACGACGCCCGCGAGAAAACAGGCGGCCACATTCCGCGTTCGCATCGCTGTCCAGGTCATGGCCGCAAACTAGCGTCTCTTCCCGACGACGTATCGGGACTTTCGTCCACTGGCGGAACCCTGCAGCGCGCGATATCTCTCGCGCCGTGTACCACGGATCCGGAGCACAGATGAGCACTCGCAATCCCCCGTTGACGCCGCCGGTCGGAATGGACGATCACGCACAGGGCCGCAGCGATGCGCCGATCACGCTCGTGGAATTCGGCGACTACGAGTGTCCTTACTGCGGCATGGCATACCGGATCATCAAGCGCGTGCAGGCGCGCTTCGGCGATCAACTGCGATTCGTGTTCCGCAACTTCCCGATCGCCGAGGCTCACCCACATGCGCTCGCGGCGGCAGAGCTCGCCGAAGCGGCCGCACTGCAGGAGAAGTTCTGGCCGATGCACGACACCTTGTTCGAGCACCAGCGCGCGCTGCGTCCCTCGGACCTGCAGCGTTACGCGACCGACGTCGGCCTCGACTTCGACGCGCTCGAGCTCGCGCTCACGGGCGGCGAGCCCGGCAAGACCGTGCGCGCCGATTTCGAAAGCGGGATACGCAGCGGCGTCACGGGCACGCCCACGTTCTTCGTGAACGGCCAGCGCTTCACGGTAGATTGGCGCAGCGAGGAGAGCTTCGTCGCCGCGCTCGACACGTTCGCACCGGGACTCCTGCGGCGCGCGTCCTGATTCGCCGGACAGCGCGCGACGGGATCGCTGACAGCGGGTTGCTGCGTTATCCCGCAGTACTCGCGGCGCGCCTCCCCCATGCTCACCGGACCGCGGCCGTGGAGAACTGCGTGTCCCCCGCTTCCCCCAGCATCAACTATGCGGAATGGCTGTTCCTGAACCTGGTCGAGAACGTCCAGGAATACGCGATCTTCGCGATGGATGCCGACGGGACGATCGTGCACTGGAACAAAGGCGCCACGCACATCACCGGCTACGAGGAGTCCGAAGTGCTCGGCTCCCGGCTCGACCGCATCTTCACCGCCGAGGATTGCGCGGCCGGCGCGCCGAAGAAGGAACTCGAGATCGCAGCCGAACTCGGCCATGCCGCCGACGAACGCTGGCACGTCCGCAAGGACGGCTCGCGCTTCTGGGCGCTCGGCATCGTGGTGCCCATCCGCGACGGCAGCGGACGACTGATCGGGTTCGGAAAATTCCTGCGCGACCGCACCGACCTGAAACAACTTCAGGACAAGTTGCAGCTCCAGAACGAGGCCTTGGTGCGGCACGAAGAAGGTCGCAAGCGATTCCTCGCGACCCTGGCGCACGAGCTGCGCAATCCGTTGTCGGTGCTGACCACGAGCTCGCGCGTTCTGCGCCAGCATTGCCCCGCCAACCCCGCGGCGATCGCCGAGGTCGAGCGCGTCGATCGCCAACTCGTTCACATCCGTCGCCTCGTCGAAGACCTCACCGACCTGGCGAAAGCGCATCGCGAAAAGTTCCAGCTCGACATGCAGCGGCTCGATCTGCGCGCGATCGCCCACCAGGCTTGCGAATCGGTCGGCTCGCTCATGAAGGACAGGGACCACCAGCTCGCGATTTCGACTCCCGACTCGCCGACGGAAGTGCTCGGCGACGCCACGCGCCTGAACCAGGTCTTCGTGAACCTGCTCACGAATGCCGCGCGCTACACGCCGGCGGGCGGCAAGATCGGCCTGACCTTGCAGGTCGAAGGCAAGGAAGTCGTCGCACGCGTCGAGGACAGCGGCATCGGAATCCCGGCGGAACATCTCGCGCACATCTTCGAGCTGTTCACGCAAGTCCACACCGACTACTCGGAAGCCCGCGCCGGGCTCGGCATCGGACTGAGCCTCACGCGCGAGCTCGTTGCCTCGCACGGCGGGACCATCCAGGCGATCAGCGAGGGCCCCGGCAAGGGCAGCCAGTTCATCGTGCGGTTGCCGCTTGCCTGATCTCGTCCGCTGAGTCCATCCTCGGCCGACATGTGGCACTCGCTCGCCGCCGATGCCGTGATGCTGATCCACTTCGCGTTCATCGCGTTCGCGTTGCTGGGGTCGTTCCTCGTGCTCTGGAAACGCCGGGTTATCTGGCTGCACCTGCCCGCGCTCGCCTGGGGCGTGTGGATCGAGGTGAGCGGCGGCTACTGTCCGCTCACCCCGCTCGAAAACCACTTCCGCGCGCTCGCGGGACATTCCACCTACGGCGAAGGATTCATCACGCACTACCTCGGACCGGTCATCTATCCCGAAGGCCTCACGCGCACGACGCAATTTGTCCTGGCAGGCGTGCTGATCGGCGTGAACGCCCTCGGCTACGCCCTCGTCTGGCGACGAAGAACGGTGCCTGGCACGGAAAATCCGGGATAAGCGACCGCCTCACTGCATCGCGAACTGCCACGTAACCTTCATCGTGCCGCCCTCGGCACCCGCGCCGTCGAGTTTGAACGTCTCGGTGCCGGACGCCGCGCGCAGGTCGCCCGGCAACGCGACCGTTATGGTTTTCTGCTGGCCGACCATCGGCGGCAGCGAACCCTGCGAGGTGCCGCTCGCTTCATCCGGGAAATTCGAGATCACCTGCTTCGTGTACGTGAGCACGCCGAGCGGAACCGGTAGTTTGATCATGACCGCCTTGCCGACGCTGTCGACTTCGAACATCGCGGCCGACGCATTCTTCGATCCCGGCGGCGCCGGAATGTCGCCGCCACCCTTGCGAGTTTCCTCGCGCGTGCAACGCTGCTTGGGCTTGTTCATGCACGCCGGATCCGAGGTCTGCGCGGTGTGCGTTTCATCGATGGCGTATGTGCCCTTCTGCGACACCGGCTGCCAGAGCTGATAGCGCGGCCCGCTCATGGTGCTGGCCGCCGCGACCTGCGATTTGCCTTTCTCGATGGTCGACTTGTCCATGGTCTTGCCATAGTTCTCGATCGCGCGCGTGATGCAGGCTTCGTCCTCGCCGCAGCGCTCGGCGATCGCCATCATGTCGTTCATCGTGGGCGCCATCGTCTTGTGCAGGTCCTGGATCTGGCCCTTCTTCTTTTCCATGTCGGCCGCGTACGCAGCGTCCATGGCTTGCAGGGAGGACGTCGGCGCCGGCGGCTCCGCCGTCATGGGCACCACCATCTTCATGGTGCGCAGCACGCGCCAGCTCGAAGGCTCGTATTTGTCCTTGTTCGCGCCATTCGCCGAGTACTCGTACTGAACTGTCAGGGTGCCCTTCGCACCCTTGTTAACCAGTAGTTGGGCGTGGGCCGCGCCGCAGAGCGCCATACCCGTCAGGAACACCACCAGCTTCTTCATGATTCCTCCGTTCACGGTGTGAAGGAGAAACGCGCAGGATCGCGCCAAACCGGCTCAGGATTCCGGCGACTCCAGCGAGGCGAGCTCGCGCC
>JAEYUC010000009.1 GCA_023433705.1 Pseudomonadota bacterium | reverse complement strand
CCGCCCTTCGACAAGACAATCGTCGCGGGCTCGTTCGGGATGAGCTGCGACTCGTCGATCGCCTGCGCGGCCTCGCGCTCCACGATCTTCGTGCGGCGGTTGTCACCGTATTTCTCGGCGTCCGCCTCGATTTCGCTCGCGATGAGTTTCTTGAGCTTGGCCTTCGACTTGAGGATCCCTTCGATCTCTTCTTTCTCTTCGGCGAGCTTCTTCTGCTCGTCGCGGATCTTCATCTCTTCGAGCTTGGCCAGGTGGCGCAGCTTCGTTTCGAGAATCGCCTCGGCCTGAATGTCCGTGAGTTTGAAACGCTTCATGAGCACGGGTTTCGGCTCGTCCTCACGACGGATGATGCGGATCACCTCGTCGAGGTTCAGATAGGCGGCCAGCAGGCCATCGAGGATGTGCAGCCGCTTGTCGACCTTGTCGAGCCGGAACTGCAGTCGGCGCGTGACCGTCTGCGTGCGGAACTGCAGCCACTCGTTGAGCAGGTCGCGCAGGCCCATGACCTTGGGCTTGCCTTCCAGCGTGATCACGTTGAGGTTCACGCGGTAGTTGCGCTCGAGATCCGTGGTCGCGAACAGGTGCGCCATGAGCTGCGCGACGTCGGCGCGCTTCTTGGGCTCGATCACGATACGGATGCGCTCCTCGTGATCGGATTCGTCGCGGATGTCCTCGACCATCGGCAGTTTCTTGTCGCGCATCTGCGCGGCGATCTGCTCGATGACCTTGTTGCCCGAGACCTGGTACGGCAGCTCGCTGATGACGATGTTGTCGTCTTCTTCCTTGTAGACCGCGCGTGCCTTGAAGGTGCCGTTGCCCGTGTTGTAGATGTCGAGCAGCTCGGAACGCGGCGTGATGATCTCGCCGCCGGTCGGCAGGTCCGGGCCTTTCACGTACTTCATGAGCGTGCGCGTCATCGCGTCAGGCTCGTCGATCAGGTGAATGCAGGCCTGTGCGACTTCGCGCAGGTTGTGAGGCGGGATGTCGGTCGACATGCCCACCGCGATGCCCTGCGTTCCGTTCAGCAATACGTTGGGAAGACGCGCGGGCAGGAACGCGGGTTCCTCAAGTGTGCCGTCGAAATTCGGCTGCCAGTCGACCGTGCCATCCGAGAGCTCCGACAGTAACACCTCGGCGTAACGCGTGAGCTTCGACTCGGTGTAACGCATCGCCGCGAAGGACTTCGGATCGTCGGGCGAGCCCCAGTTGCCCTGCCCGTCGACGATCGGATAGCGATACGAGAAGTCCTGCGCCATCAGTACCATGGCTTCGTAGCAAGCCGAATCGCCGTGCGGATGGAACTTGCCGATGACGTCGCCGACGGTGCGCGCGGACTTCTTGTGCTTCTGCCCCGCCGAGAGGCCGAGCTCGCTCATCGCATAGATGATGCGGCGCTGCACGGGCTTGAGGCCGTCCGACAGCGACGGCAGCGCGCGATCGAGGATCACGTACATCGAGTAGTCGAGGTACGCCTTCTCGGTGAAGGTGCGCAGAGGTTGTTTCTCCACGCCTTCGAAATTCATTTCGTCTTGCATGTCCTACCCAGTCTCTTGGGTGATCGTCAGGGAACGACTTCGGCCAGGTTGCCTTTTTCTTCCAGCCAGTCGCGCCGGTCGGCGGCGCGCTTCTTGGCGAGTAGCATGTCCATGAGCTGATCGCTGTCGTCTTTCGCGGAGATGGTGAGCTGCACGAGCCGGCGCGTGCGCGGGTCCATCGTGGTTTCGCGCAGCTGCGAGGGATTCATTTCGCCGAGGCCCTTGAAGCGCGTGACCGAGGGCTTCGCCTTCGTCTTGCCGTCGCTCTCTATCTTCTTGAGCAGCGAGTCACGCTCGGCTTCGTCGAGCGCGTAGTACACGTTCTTGCCGGCGTCGATGCGGAACAGCGGCGGCATCGCGACGTACACGTGGCCATTGGCCACCAGCGGACGGAAATGCCGCAGGAACAGCGCGCAGAGCAATGTCGCGATGTGCAGTCCGTCGGAGTCCGCGTCCGCCAGGATGCAGATCTTGTGATAACGCAGCCCCGACAGATCGCTGGTGCCCGGATCGATGCCCATCGCGACAGAGATGTCGTGCACTTCCTGCGAGGAGGCGATCTCGCCGACCGAGACCTCCCAGGTGTTCAGGATCTTGCCGCGCAGCGGCATGATCGCCTGCGTCTCGCGGTCGCGCGCCTGCTTCGCGGAGCCGCCGGCCGAATCACCTTCGACGAGGAACAGTTCGGAGTGTTTCGGATCGTTGTTCGTGCAGTCGGCCAGTTTGCCCGGCAGCGCGGGACCCGCGGTCACACGCTTGCGTTTGACCTGCGAGGCGGCCTTGGTGCGCTCCTGCGCATTCTCGATCGCGAACTGCGCGATGCGCTCGCCCGCGTCCGGATGCTGGTTGAGCCACAGCGACAGCGAGTCGTGCACGAAGCCCTCGACCAGCGAGGCCGCGTCGCGAGTCGCGAGGCGCTCCTTCATCTGGCCGGCGAACTGCGGCTCCTGGATCTTGATCGACAGGACGAAACACGTCTTGTCGAAGATGTCCTCGGCAGTAAGTTTCAGGCCGCGCGGCACGAGATTGCGGAACTCGCAGAACTCGCGCACCGCGCCCGCCACACCAGCGCGCAGTCCGTTGACGTGCGTGCCGCCTTCGGCGGTCGGAATGAGATTGACGTAACTCTCGCCGAGCGCGCGTTCCGCGTTGGGCGTCCACACCAGCGCGTATTCGACCGCGTTGACCTTCTCGTTGTCGTTCTTCGCGAAGATCGGCTCGGCCGGCAGCGCATCTTCCTTGCCGATCTCGTCCTTCAGGTACGCGGCGAGGTCGCCGGTGAAGAACCATTCGTCCTTCTCCTTCGTCGCCTCGTTCTCGAAGGTGATCTTGAGACCCGGGCACAACACGGCCTTGGCCTTGAGGTTGTGCTTGAGCTGCGGGACGGAGAACTTGTCGCTGTCGAAGAATTTCGGGTCCGGCCAGAAGCGCACGGTCGTGCCGGTATTGCGCTGGCCCACCGTGCCGACGACTTCCAGCTTCGAGGACACTTTGCCGTCCTTGAAGCTGATGTTGTATTCCTTGCCGTTGCGCTTGATCCAGCATTCGAGCTGCTTGGACAGCGCGTTCACGACGGAGACGCCGACGCCGTGCAAACCGCCGGACACTTCGTAATTCTTGTCGCTGAATTTACCGCCCGCGTGCAGGCGCGTGAGGATCAGCTCGACGCCCGACACCTTCTCCTTCGGGTGGATGTCGACGGGCATGCCACGGCCATCGTCGGCCACCGACAGGGAGTTGTCCTTGTGCAGCGTGACGTTGATTTCCTTCGCATGCCCGGCGAGCGCTTCGTCGACCGAGTTGTCGACGACTTCATGCGCGAGATGGTTGGGCCGGGAGGTGTCGGTGTACATGCCCGGGCGGCGACGCACGGGCTCGAGACCGGAGAGGACTTCGATATCGGATGCGGTGTAGGACATTCTCTTCCGCGGCAGAAAAAACTTGCGCGCGGACTCCATGCCGCGCGGCGCGGAGTGTAGCAGCGATTGCCGGCGCCGGGAGAGCGTGCCCGGCGTGCGACATCAGAGATATTCAGCGCGCAGTCGACGCCAGAAGCCGGTGAACTTGAGGCCGTAGAGTAATGCGACTCCCGTGATCGGCCAGAGAAGCGACTTCAACACGCGCTCCACCAATCCCGGCTCAACCGGCGGCAGTTCGATGCCCAGCTCGGCGCCAACATTTACACCACTCAGCGATTCCACGCCCACGAATACCACGAGCGCGATCGTGACCAGCGCGGCGAACGCATTGCTCGCGACGAGCCAGCCCGGCAGCTTCCGCGGCGCGGGCGCGGCCTTCGGCGCCGCCTCTTTCTCGATACGCGCCCAGACCGCGGCATCGAACCGGCCGTCGAGTTTCGGCGTGCGCACCTGGTTGCGGAGCGAACGCTCCAGCCGGGATTCGATTTCTTCGTTCTTGCGGTTCATGTTCCGGACTCCTCGGTCTCGCCCGCGAGCGCGGCGAGACGTTTGCGTCCCCGGTGCAGCAATGCTTTCACTGTGCCGGTGGGCATCGATAGAAGTTCGCCGACTTCTTCACAGCTGCGATCTTCCAGGTAGAAAAGGACTACGACGCGGCGATACGGTTCCGGCAGCCGCTCCAGCAGCTTCGCGACATCGTATTCGGCGGCGGCCTGGCCCGACGTTTCGGATCCCGCGTGCGCGGTCCCGAAGACCATCGGGTCCCCATCATCATCCGCGACCTCGACGAAGTCCTCGAGGGGCACGATGCGCCGCTCGCGTTCGACCGCGGTCAGGCAGGTGTTCCGGGCGATGGTATAGAGCCAGGTCGACAGGGCCGCGCGACCGTCGAAGCCCGGCAGTGCCTGCCATGCCTTGACGAATACGGTCTGGGACATGTCCTCGGCCAGGGCCGCGTCGCGCAGGATGGAAAACGCCAGGTTCATGACCTTCTGGCGGTAGCGGGCCATGAGGCCCTCGAGGACCTTGTGACGGTCTCCGGCCTTCAGCGCGGCAAGCAGGTCCGCATCCCGCTCCATGGCAGCGGACATAACGGGCGCCTGCACGCCGGGATTCATGTTTCTGGCAGCCTGCACATGGATGATACTGCGCAGCGATATAACGGGTTGCAGCACAGGGCTGCAACCGGATCAGGGAGTCACCAGTAACAAGGGCGTTCGCAACGCTTACTGGAGTATCGGTCTATGGATCCTGGAGTCATTGCCGTCTTCGTCCCGATCGTCGCCATCGTCATGGGTGTCGGCATCGGCATGTTGTCGATCTGGGCGGAGCACAAGCGCAAAGCTCAGCTCCTCGAGCAGTACCACAAGGAACGGCTCTTTGCGCTCGAAAAGGGCGTCAGCCTTCCGGAACTCGACCGCCGCCTGGTGGCGCTCGACGAACGTGAGCCGCCAACCGCGGCGAAGGCCTTCCGCAACGGCCTGATGATGCTCCTGATCGGCATCATCCTGTACTTCGGGCTGGATATGCTGGTCGGCGAAAGGCTGTCGCTGTTCGGATTGATCCCGGCGGCGGTTGGCATCGCCAACCTGATGTATGGCGTCCTGCTGCTCAAGAAGGAACAGGCTGAAAAGGCCAGCCAGCTGTAATGAAGAGGCGCGCCCGCGGTCCGCGGGCGCGCCGGATTCTCAGGCCAGGTCCGCGACCAGCGCGTCGCGCACGTTCGCGGCCACGGCCGCGATCTCGTGAGTGTAGTTAGGGTGGTCGATGCCGATGCCGAGCGCGGCGCCGGCCTTGAGCTTCGCCACCATCGCCTCGGTCAGCTCGAATCGCAGGAAATGCACCGCCGAGGTCTTCGTTTCGTTCTCCCGCTCCAGATCCTCGTCGGCGATCGCGTGCACGCGGTCGAATCCTTCCACCTTGATCCAGCAACGATCCTCGATGCCGCGCAGTTTCTCGAGCTGCGCCTTGCGCACCTCGGGATCCGGATATTCGATGAGGAACGTGACCTTCCAGTTGCTCCCGTCGGGGATCAGCGGGTTGTAGGCCTCGAGTTCTTCCGCGATGCCTTCGGCCTCGAAGATGCGCTCGGCGCGCAGCATCTCCTGGACCTGGTAGTGCACGGTGAGACGATCCTCGAACAGCCACATCGTGTTGGGACCGACCTTGAGCTGCCGGTTCTTCTTGTGCGCGATCACGCGCGCGCGGAAATCCGCCCGCTCGCGCGAATAACGCTCGAGCGACAACAGGTCCGATTCGACCAGCTTCTTCATGGCGTTCACTACAATCCGTAGGCCTTGCGTATCAGCGACATCGGGTGCTCGGGCTCGCGCACGTTCCCCGATTCGTCCGGCGACAGGATGCTCTCTATCTGGTGTCCGGCCATCGGGCAATCGCTCGAATAGTGATCGGCTTTCGCCTGCGCGACGCGATTGACCACGGGCCGGCCGATCTTCACCGATGCCGCGCGATATTCCTTCTTCACCGCGTACGTGCCGTTGTGCCCCGAACAACGTTCGATCACGTCGACCGTGGTGTCGGGCACCAGCTTGAGGACATCGCGGGTCTTCAGTCCGATGTTCTGTACCCGCAAGTGACACGGCACGTGATAACTCACCTTGCCGAGCTTCTCCTGGAAATCGGTGCGCAGCAGCCCCGCCTTGTGGCGCAGCATGAGGTACTCGAACGGATCGAAGATGTGCTCCTTCACCGCCTGCACGTCCGCGTCCTCCGGAAACATGAGCGGCAACTCCTGCTTGAACATGAGCACGCAGGACGGAATCGGCGCGACGATGTCGTAGCCCTCGTCGATCAGCGCCTTGAGCGCCGGGACGTTGAAGTTCTTGTATTTCTCGACGGTTTCGAGATCGCCGAGCTCGAGCTTCGGCATGCCGCAGCACTTTTCCTTGCCGACGACTTTGACCGGAATTCCGTTGTGTTCGAACACCACGGCCAGGTCCTCGGGCATGTGCGGCTCGTTGCGATCGCCGTAACACGTGACGAACAGCGCGACCTTGCCGCGCGTTTCGTCGGTGGGCTTCGCCTCGGTCGTCGCGCCCGCATTGGTACTTGCAATGGCGCGCGCGCGCTTCGAGCCCGTCTTCGAATGATATTTCGGGATGGGCGCGGTGGCGTCCACACCGAGCGTCGACTCGAGCAACTTGCGGCCGGCTTCCGTGGCATTCACGGCGTTGACCACGCCCGAGACCACGGGAATGCCCGCGATGCTGCCGAGCACGCGAGTGTTCGAAAGTAGTTTGTCCCGGAACGAGTGTTCGCCCTTGCGGTGCTGCACGTGTTTCGCGCGCAGCATCAGGTGCGGGAAATCGATGTTCCAGGGATGCGGGGGAACGTAGGGACATTTCGTCATGAAACACATGTCACACAGGTAACAGTGATCCACGACATCCCAGTAGACCTTCTTGTCGACTCCGTCGAGCTCGAGCGTTTCGCTCGCGTCGATCGCGTCGAACAAGGTCGGGAACGAATTGCACAGGCTGAAGCAGCGGCGACAGCCGTGGCAGATGTCGAAGACGCGCTCGAGTTCTTTCTCGAGCGCGGCCTCATCGACGAATTCAGGCTTGCGCCAGTCGAGCGGATGGCGCGAAGGAGCCTGGAGGCTGCCTTCGCGCTGACCGGTATCTGAAGCGCTCACGATCTATTGATCAGATCGAGTCGAGAGCCTTCTGGAAGCGATTGGCATGCGAGCGCTCGGCCTTGGCGAGCGTCTCGAACCAGTCGGCGATCTCGGAGAATCCTTCTTCGCGCGCCTCCTTCGCCATGCCCGGATACATGTCGCTGTATTCGTGCGTCTCGCCGGCGATGGCCGCCTTGAGATTGTTCTTGGTTTCACCGATCGGCAGGCCCGTGGCCGGGTCGCCCACCGCCTCGAGGTATTCGAGGTGGCCATGCGCGTGGCCGGTTTCGCCTTCCGCGGTCGAACGGAACACGGTCGACACGTCGTTGTAGCCTTCGACGTCGGCCTTGGCTGCGAAGTAGAGATAACGGCGGTTCGCCTGCGACTCACCTGCGAACGCGTCCTTCAGATTCTTTTCAGTCTTGCTGCCCTTCAGGTTCACGGCACACTCCTTCTCAGTTATCCAGTCGAGAATTACTCTCATTTGGACTTGTTCTAAAGCGGGGGCGCACTGTACGACCGCGTCTGCGAGCGCGTCAATCGGGGCCGTCAATCGTGGGTCTGTCGTTGCCCTGCCGCGCGGCGACGTTTAACGTCGCGCGCGTGACAGCCAAATCAAAATTGCCCGACTTCGAACGATCGCTGAGCGAGCTCGAAGCACTGGTCGCGAAGCTCGAACAGGGCGACGTTCCTCTCGAAGACGCATTGAAGACTTTCGAACGCGGTGTCGCCCTCACGCGGCAATGCCAGACGGCGCTGCGCACGGCGCAACAGAAAGTCGAAGTGTTGCTGACGCGCAATGGCAATGAAGAGCTTGCGCGATTCGCCCAGGACGATGAGGGCGACGAAGAGAACGAGGCCGAAGTCGATGACGACGACGAGCATTGAAGCGAGTCGCGCGCCGACGCAGGAATTTCTGGCCGCGCGGGTTCCGCTCTATCAACGACGCATAGAGGGCGTGCTGGCCCGCGCGCTCGAAGTGGAAGGTGGCGCGACCGCGCGGCTGCTGCAGGCGATGCGTTACAGCACGCTCGAAGGCGGCAAACGCGTGCGCCCCGTGCTCGTATACGCGACCGGCCAAGCGCTCGGCGCCTCGCTGGAAACACTCGATGCGCCGGCCGCCGCGGTCGAGCTCATCCACGTCTACAGCCTCGTGCACGACGATCTGCCCGCGATGGACAACGACGACCTGCGGCGCGGAAAGCCGACCTGCCATCGCGCGTTCGACGAAGCCACCGCGATCCTCACCGGCGATGCGCTGCAGGCGCGCGCATTCGAATTGCTGACGCGGGCGTCGCCGACGGTACCGGCGGCCGCATGTCTCGAGATGTTGAAGGTGCTCGCGGATGCGATCGGCACTCGCGGCATGGCGGGTGGCCAGGCCATCGATCTCGAATCCGTCAAACAAACCATCGACGAAGCCGCGCTCGAGCGCATGCACCGGCAGAAGACCGGCGCGCTCATCCAGGCGAGCGTGCTGCTCGGCGCGATCGCCGGCGGACTTCAAGGCGCGGCGGAACGCGCGGCGCTCACGGAGTTCGGCGCGGAGATCGGCCTCGCCTTCCAGATCCACGACGACATCCTCGACGTGGAGGGAACCACGAGCACGCTCGGCAAGCGCGCCGGCGCGGACGCGGATCGCATCAAGCCGACCTATCCGTCGGTGCTCGGGCTCGATCGGGCGCGCGCCCAGGCAATCGCTCGCCGGGATCGAGCCATCGCGGCGCTCGCGCCGCTGGGGCCCCGCTTCGCGCACCTGGGCGAGTTCGCACACTTCCTCGTCGCGCGCGCGAATTGAGCGCGTGTAAACTCCCCCGGCAATGCCCTCTGCCTCCGACGCCTTTCCGCTGCTGCGCACCCTCGATTCGCCCGCGGATCTTCGCGCTCTACCCGAAACGCAGCTCGGCGATATCTGCAAGGAACTACGGGAATACCTGATTCGCAGCGTCGCGACGCGCGGCGGCCACTTCGCCGCCGGGCTCGGCACCGTCGAGCTCACGGTCGCGCTCCACTACGTTTTCGACACGCCGGACGACCGGCTCGTCTGGGACGTCGGGCACCAGGCGTATCCGCACAAGGTGCTCACCGGACGGCGCGACCGGCTCGACACGATCAAGCAGAGCGGCGGGCTCGCGCCCTTCCCGTCGCGCGCCGAAAGCGAATACGACACGTTCGGCGTCGGGCACTCGAGCACCTCGATCTCGGCCGCGCTCGGAATGGCGGTCGCGGCTGAGCTGACCCACGATCCGCGCAAGGTCGTCGCGATCATCGGCGACGGCGCGATCACCGCGGGCATGGCCTGGGAGGCGCTGCTCAACGCGGGCGCGCGCCGGACCAACCTGCTGGTCGTGCTCAACGACAACGACATGTCGATCTCCGAGAACGTCGGCGCGTTGTCCAACTACTTCGCGAAGGTGCTGTCCGGCCGGATGTATTCGACGCTGCGTTCGGGCGGCAAGAAGATGCTCAAGCAGATGCCCACGATGTGGGAGCTCGCGCGGCGTTCCGAGGAAATGATGAAGGGCATGGTGTTACCCGGCACTATTTTCGAAGAGCTCGGGTTCAACTACATCGGCCCGATGAACGGCCACGACATCAAGGAGCTCGTGACCACGCTGCGCAACATGCGCCATCTCGGCGGGCCGCAGCTGTTGCACGTGGTGACACGCAAGGGCAAGGGTTACGCGCCGGCCGAGGCGGATCCGATCAAGTGGCACGGCCCGGGTCCGTTCGATCCGGTCAGCGGCACCATCTTCAAGGAGAAGGCGCAGGGTCCTTCCTACTCGCAGGTGTTCGGCCAGTGGATGTGCGACATGGCCGCACTCGACGAACGCGTCGTCGCCATCACGCCCGCCATGCGCGAGGGCTCGGGCCTCGTCGAGTATTCGAAGAAATTCCCGCAGCGCTATTTCGACGTCGCGATCGCCGAGCAACACGCGGTCACGTTCGCGGCGGGACTCGCGTGCGAGGGCCTCAAGCCCGTGGTGGCTATCTACTCGACCTTCCTGCAGCGCGCCTATGACCAGCTCATCCACGACGTGGCGCTGCAGAACCTGCCGGTCGTGTTCGCGCTCGACCGCGCGGGCCTCGTCGGAGGCGACGGCGCGACGCACCAGGGCTCGTACGATCACTCGTTCCTGCGTTGTATCCCGAACCTCGTCGTGATGGCGCCTGCCGACGAAAACGAGTGCCGCCAGATGCTCTACACCGCGACCACGCTGCCCGGTCCGTCCGCGGTTCGTTATCCGCGCGGCCAGGGACCGGGCGTCGCGCCGGTGGCGGAAATGACCGCCCTGCCCGTGGGCAAGGCCCAGCTGCGCCGCGAAGGCCGCAGCGGCCTGCTCATCCTCGCGTTCGGTTCGCTGGTGAAATCCGCCGAAATCATCGGCGAGCGACTCGACGCGACGGTCGTGAACATGCGCTTCGTGAAGCCGCTCGACGAGGAACTCGTGCTGCGGCTCGCGGAGAAACACACGGCGCTGATCACCGTCGAGGAAAACGCGGTCGCGGGCGGCGCGGGTTCGGCGGTTCTCGAACTACTCGCGAACTGCGGCGTGCAACTACCCACTCTCACCCTCGGCATTCCCGACCGCTTCGTCGAACACGGCTCGCGCGAGGAGTGTCTCGAGCAGGCCGAGCTCGATCTGCCCAGTCTCGAAAGCGCGGTCCAGCGCTGGTGGGAACAGCAGTCGGTGGCCAGGATGAAGGCCGCCTCCGGGACATAATTTTCACGCTCAGGGGCCCATTCAGGGGCCTGCGGGAACATTTCCGGGCGAATCACCCTTATGAGGGGTTGATCGATCCACGAAAGCCCGCAAACTGTGAGCCCACTATCCCGACCCGTATTTCAGGCCTTCCCATGAATACCGCTGCTGCACCGCAGGCCCGCGTCGTCTCCGTCGAAGACGTTCAGAACCGCGCCGACACGCGCCGCATTCCGATCAACCAGGTCGGAATCAAGGACATCAATCATCCGGTGCGCGTCAAGGACCGTTCGGTGGGCGAGCAGCA
Source organism: Pseudomonadota bacterium (assembly GCA_023433705.1). GTDB lineage: Bacteria > Pseudomonadota > Gammaproteobacteria > Steroidobacterales > Steroidobacteraceae > CADEED01. The sequence continues at coordinate 7,746 of JAEYUC010000009.1, read as the reverse complement.
CACCGTCGCGAACTTCAACATGTACGTGAACCTGCCGCACAACTTCAAGGGCACGCACATGTCTCGCTTCGTCGAGATCCTGCATCGCGAGCGCGAAATCTCGGTCGAGTCGTTCGGCGCTCTGCTGGCCGAGATGACGGAGCGCCTCGAGGCGGACTCCGGACACATCGAGATGTCGTTCCCGTATTTCGTGATGAAGAAGGCGCCGATCTCCGGTGTCGAGAGCTACATGGACTATCACGCCACGCTCACGGGCAAACGCGTGAAGGGCGTGACCGAGATGTGGGTGAAGGTCGTCGTCCCCGTTACGAGCCTCTGCCCCTGCTCGAAGAAGATCTCCGAGCGCGGCGCGCACAACCAGCGCTCGCACGTGACGATCTCCGCGAAGCTGCGCGAGCACATGTGGATAGAGGAGCTCATCGAGATCGCCGAGTCGGAAGCCTCGTGCGAGCTGTACGGCATCCTCAAGCGTCCTGACGAGAAATACGTGACCGAGCGCGCCTACGACAATCCGAAGTTCGTCGAGGACATGGTGCGCGACGTGGCGGTGCGGCTGAACGACGAGCCGCGCATCGCCGCGTACGTGGTGGAGTCGGAGAACTTCGAGTCCATTCACAATCACTCCGCCTACGCGCTGATCGAGCGCGACAAGGACGCGGAAGCTCGCGACGCCTGATCTCGTGCGCGAGGGCCCGGGGCACGAGACCCGCGCACGGTCGCGACCGCACTTCGTTCCCGATCAAGGCCATCGTGCTCCGTCCAATGCCCCCTTTTCCGTGACGCAACATCCCGCGAGATATCGCGGGGCCGATACAATCGCGCGCCATTCGTCAGACTTCCGGAGCGCCCTCATGAAACTTCGAGTCCCGGACGCGCGTCTCGCGCTGCGCACCGCCATCGTGCTCGCCTGCGCCGCGGCATCGCCGGCATTCGCCGATGACGAGGCGCTGCGGTCCGAGGTCGAGACACTCCGTGCCTCCATCGAGGCGCAACGCGCGCAGCTCGCCGCGCAGGCCGCGCTGCTCGAGCAACAGCAGAAACAGCTCGAAGCGCTCACGCAACGGCTCGAACAGGCCAAGCCTGCTCCACCGGAAGGCGCCAAGGTCACGCTCGTCAACGGGCGACCGACGATCACGGCCGCGGACGGCGCATCCTCGATCGCGTTCCGCGCCAACGTGCAGCTCGACGGCGCGATGTATGGCGAAAGCCCCGCCGGCGCGCTCGCATCCGACTACCGCCGGGGTTCCGTCGGCGGCACGCCGAATCGCGAGAACACCGGCGCGCGCGATTTCTCGGACGGCTTCTACTTCCGGCGCGCCCGCTTCGGCGTCGAGGGCAAGTTCGCGCAGCACTTCAACTACCGGCTGCTGCTCGAGCTCGGCGGCGGTGGCGGCACCGAAGGTCCGACCCGCATCAACGATGCGTGGATCGCGTACACGGGCTTTGCCCCGTTCGCGATCCAGCTCGGCGCGTTCTCGCCACCGTCCAACATGGATGACGGCACGTCGCCCGAAGACATCGCGTTCATCGAACGCGCCAGCGCCTCCGAACTCTCCCGCTCGCTGGGCGGCGCCGACGGCCGCATCGGGCTCGGCGTGCGCGGCAACGGCGCGCGCTGGATGGGCGCTTTCACGCTCACCAACCGCACGGTCAGCGATCCCGAGGTGTTCGATTCGCAGCTCGCGGCCGTCGCGCGCGCGGGATTCCTCGTCGCCACCGGCTCCGACTACAACGTGCACGCCGGCGCCTCCGGCACATACGTGATCTCGCCGCCGGACCAGGGACCCGATTCGGCGCTGCGTCATCCGCTGCGATTCCGCGACCGGCCCGAGATCCGCGTCGACGGCACGCGGCTCATCGACACGGGATCCATCGACGCGGCGCACGCCAGCGTGTTCGGCGTGGAGTTCGGCGCCAACTGGAAGAACCTCTATCTACAGGGCGAGCACTTCTGGTTCGATGTCGAGCGCCGCGAGACCACGTCGCTGGATGATCCGTCGTTCACGGGTTACTACGTCCAGGGCAGCTGGGTGCTCACCGGCGAAAATCGTCGCTACAACCCGGCGACGGGCTCGTTCCAGAACCCACGCTCGAAGACGCCCGTCGGAGCCGACGGTGGATTCGGCGCATGGGAACTCGCGGCGCGTTACAGCCGCATGGATCTCAATCACGAAGAAGGCCTCGAAGGCAGCGCCGCCGCACCCGGCGGCGTTCGCGGCGGCGAACAGTCGATCCTCACGCTGGGCGTGAACTGGTACGTCAACGCCAACTTCAAGGTGATGATGAACTATCTATTGATCGACGTGGACCGACTGAATCCCGCCGGGCCCGGCAACATGCAGCCCTTCGGAGCGCCGCCCAACACGCCACCGGTCGGCGTGGAAATCGGCCAGGACCTGGACGTGTTCGCGCTGCGAACACAGTACAGTTTCTAGGGAAGCGTCGGCTGCGTGCCGCTGACCGCGGTGTCGTTGCCCTGCAGGCGCGAAATCAGCGCGCGCAGGAACACGCGGTTGAACCGCAGCTGGCAGGCGGCGGACACCTGCTCCAGAAGCGTCGAGCTCACGCGCAGCACCGACACCGGCGTCTCCGCCCGGATCGTGGCGGTGCGGCGCGCACCGCGCACGTAACTCGTCTCGCCGAAGCAGTCGCCCTTCTCGATCGAGCCCAGCGTCTTGCCGTGGCGCTCCACGAGGCACTTGCCGTTGACGAGGATGTAGAAGCGGTCGTCCATCTCGCCTTCCTTCACGATCTCCTCGCCCGCCGGGTAGTCGGTCATGGTGCTGGCGCGCAGCACCTCCCAGATCTCGGCATGTGAGAACTCGTGGAAGAAACGCAGCCGGCGCAGCACGTCGAACTGCTCCTGCTGGTCGATGCGCGCGTTCTGTTCCCGCAGGCGCTGGTGAACGCGGGTCAGTTCCGCGGCGAAATCCGCGCCCGACTTCTGGCGCTTGTCGGGCGACTTCATCATCGACGTGACGACGATCTGCTCGAGCTCTTCGGGCACGTCCTTGCGGTGCGTGAGGATCGGCGGCGGCGTGGCGTACACGATCTGGTGCAGCAGCTTGACCAGGTTGCCGGCGCGGAACGGCCGCACGCCGGTCAGCAATTCATACATCACGGCGCCGAGCGAATACAGATCCGAGTGATGCGTGAGCTCGAGGCTCTGCACCTGCTCGGGAGACATGTACGACGGCGAGCCGGCGATGCCCTCGATGCGCGAGATCTCGGAATCCGCAACCAGTGCGATGCCGAAGTCGATGATGCGCACGTCGGAATCCTGCGTGAGCATGATGTTCGACGGCTTGATGTCGCGGTGGATCACGCCGCGCGTATGAGCGTAGTGCAGCGCCTTGGCGCACTTGAACATGATCTCGACGACGTCGTCGATGCGCAGCAGGTTGTCCGGCCGGCAGTACGCCGAGAGCGTCCGCGCTCCGTGCACGTGTTCGGTGACGATGTAGCAGCGCCCGTTCTCTTCACCCGCGTCGTAGATCGGGAGGATGTGCGGGTGCTGCAGCATGCCGACCATGTGCGCTTCCGACAGGAACATCTTGCGGGCGATCTTGGCGCGCTCGTCGGTCTGATCCGGGTCCATGTTGTAGACCTTGATCGCGACGTCGCGGCCGTAATACGGGTCGTGCGATAGATAGACCGTACCGGTGGAACCCCGGCCCACCTCGTTGATGATTACATATTTACCGATGCGGTCCGGAACGCGGTTCTCCAGGATCTTTTGCGCCTGCGCTTCGGTGCCAGTACCGGTCGTTGTGGCTTGCAGCGGCATTTTTCTCGACGTAAGCGATGCGTCGGCGCGGGTCCTCCGCGCGATCGCTCGCATGTAAAGGTGCCGGCAGAATACGGCCGAGCGCTTCGAGGGGGTGTGACCCGCTTCAAGGGATCACGGCAGGGGATTCTCGGGTCAGCGCGCGAAATGATCGAATCCGGCACCCGAGAACTGCATCACACCTGCTCTCGAGAAAACCCTGACGCCTTTTCCCGATACGAGGCTACCGATGCGCGTCACCGGGCCGAGTCCCTGAGCGATCGCTTGCGTCATCGCGCCGAGTCTCGCAAGTGGGACGGTGAACAGCAGTTCGTAGTCCTCGCCGCCCGTGAGCGCGTATTCGCGCGCGATCTCGCGGCCCACCGCGTTCGAGAGCGCGTCCGAGATCGGCAGCGATGCCGCCTCGACTTCCGCGCCGCAACCGCTGGCTTCGCACAGTTTTTCCAGGTCGCCGCCGAGACCGTCGGAGACGTCGATGCAGGCGCTCGCGAGACCGCGCAGCGCGAGGCCAACCTCGCAGCGCGGCGTCGGGAACAGGAAACGGTCGCGCAGGATCTGCGCGGACATCGGATCGGCGACGTGCAGCCTGCCCTGCTCGAGCGCCAGCCCTGCCGCCGAATCGCCCGGCGAACCGGTGACGAAGATCGCATCGCCCGCCTGCCCACCGCCGCGCTCGAGCGCGACGCCGATGGGCACGATGCCCATGATCGTCACCGTGACCGAGAGGGGTCCGCGCGTCGTGTCGCCGCCGATCAGCGCGACACCGTGCCGTCGGCACAGGTCGCCCGCCGCGCGCGCGAATTCTTCGAGCCACTCGTCGTCGCGCTCCGGCATCGTGAGCGCGAGCAATGCCCACGCAGGCTCGGCGCCCATGGCCGCGATGTCGGAAAGATTGACCGCGAACGCGCGATGCCCGATCGAAGCCGCGGGACTGCCGACCGGAAAATGCACGGCCTCGACCAGGGAGTCGGTGACCGCGACCAGTTCGCGCGACGCCGGCGGCATGATCACCGCACCGTCGTCGCCGATCCCGATGCGCACGTCGTTGCGGCTCGCGCCGAGACGTGCGAAGTACTTCCCGATCAGCTCGAACTCGGATTGCGGCATGGAGATAACCAGCGCCGCGAGGCCGTCAGTGTTCCAGGGGTCGCAGCTCGCGGGCGGCTTTATCGAGAACCGCGTTCACGAACCGGTGGCTGTCGGTGGCGCCGAAACGCTTCGCGAGACCGACGGCTTCGTTGATGACCACGCGGTACGGAACGTCCGGCGCGGCCTTGAGCTCGTGCGCACCCACCCACAACACGGCGTGCTCGACCGGATCGAGCTCCGCCGGCTTGCGATCCATCCACGCGGCGAGCGACGTATCCAGCGCCTCACTACCCGTGCAGATGTCGGTGATGAGCTTGTTGAAGTAGCCGCGGTCCGCCTTGCGCATGTCCTCGTCGGCCGCGAACTCGTTCACGACGTCCTGCCAGGGACTCGAGTTGATCTGCCAGCGGTACAACGCCTGGATCGCGAGCTTGCGCGCGACGGCGCGGCGCGCCGATGCGGGATTGATTCCGTTTCCGCGCGACATCAGCGGCGCCCCTTCTTCTTGCGTGGCTTGCTCTTCGGACGCGCCTTCGGCCCGGCGCCGAAAGGCGCGAGCAGGTCGATCATCTCGAGCGCGGCTTCCATCGACTCGCCACCCTTGTTCATGCGATCGAGCGCGGCGCGTTCCTCGGCTTGTCCCTCGGTCTCGGTCGTCAGCACGCCGAAGATCACCGGCACGCCCGTCGCGAGTCCCGCATCCATGATGCCGCGCGCGCATTCGCCCGCGACGTATTCGAAGTGCGGCGTGTCGCCGCGGATCACGCAGCCGAGCGCGATCACCGCCTGGTATTCACCGCTCGCGGCGAACTTGAGCGCAGCCAACGGCAGCTCGAACGCGCCGGGCACGCGCTGCACGATGAGGCCTTCCGCGCGGCCGCCGTGCGCGCTCCAGGCGCGCGTGGCGCCCTCGACGAGCTGGTCGACCAGCTTCGCGTTGAAGCGGGCCGCGACGATGGCGACGCGCCAATCGCTGGCGTCGAACGGGGTTTCGTTGGGGCGGGAGCCGGTCATGGGCGCGGGAGTATAGCGGGGCTCATTCCGCCACGTAGCCCACGATCTCGAGGCCGAACGCCGAGATGCCCTGGAGCTGTTTGGGCGTCGACAGCACCTTCATGCGCGTGACGCCGAGATCCTTGAGGATCTGCGCGCCGATGCCGTAGGTGCGCAGCACCTGCGGAGGCGCAGCCGCCGATGCGGGCTCGGGCCGTTCGCCGAGGGCGGCGACGGCATCGGCGAGCTCGCGCGGGCTCGAGTGATCGCGCAACACGATCACGATGCCATAGCCCGATTCCGCGACCTTTCGCATCGCGTCGCGCAGGTTCCACGTGCGGCCGAGACCCTGCACGCCGACGAGATCCGACAACGTGTCGATGGGATGCACGCGCACCAGCGGCGGCCGCGACGGATCGAGTTCGCCGCGCACCAGCGCGAGATGCACGTCGCGATGCACGTGATCCTCGTACGCGACCAGTTTGAATTCGCCGAACTCGGTGGTCACCGACTGTTCGGCGATGCGCTCGACCGAGCGTTCCTGGCGCAGCCGGTAACGGATCAGGTCCGCGATCGTGCCGATCTTGAGATCGTGCCTTTCCGCGAAGGCCTCGAGGTCGGGACGCCGTGCCATCGTCCCGTCGTCGTTCATGATCTCGACGATCACCGCCGAGGGATCGAAGCCCGCGAGGCGCGCGAGATCGCAGCCCGCCTCCGTGTGTCCGGCGCGCGTCAGCACACCGCCGGGCTGCGCCATGACGGGAAAGATGTGTCCCGGCTGACGCAGGTCTTCCGGCTTCGCGTCGGGTTTGACGGCCGCGATGATGGTGTGCGCACGATCGTGCGCCGAGATGCCGGTTGTCACGCCTTCCGCCGCTTCGATCGACAGCGTGAAGTTGGTGCGATGTTCGCGATGCGTCTCGCTCACCATGAGCGGCAGGCGCAGCTGGCGGCAGCGCTCCGCCGTCAAAGTGAGACAGATGAGACCGCGCCCGAAGCGCGCCATGAAGTTGACGTCCTCCGCCCTGACCTTCTGCGCGGCCATGACGAGATCGCCCTCGTTCTCGCGATCCTCGTCGTCCATGATCACCACCATGCGGCCGGCGGCGATGTCGGCGAGGATTTCCTCGATGCTGTTGAGCGGCTTCATTGGGCGGAGGATAGACGTTCCGCGTAACGCGCGAGCAGATCGATCTCGAGATTGAGTTTCGCGCCGGGCGCGAGCTGGCCGAGCGTGGTCACTTCCTGCGTGTGCGGAATCAGGTTGATCGAGAACGTATTGCCGTTCACCTCGTTCACGGTGAGGCTTACGCCGTCCAAGGTCACCGAACCCTTGCGCGCGATGTAACGCGCGAGCTCCCGCGGCGCGGAGATCTCCACGCGCAGCGATCGGGCGTCGCGATCCGTGTCAGTGACTTCGGCGATGCCGTCGACGTGGCCGGAAACCCAGTGGCCTCCCAGTGCGTCACCGGCCCGCAAGGCGGGCTCCAGGTTGACCCGTGCCCCGGCCTGTTTGGAGCCGAGCGTCGTCACGCGCAGGGTTTCGACCGATACATCCGCGAAGAAGGACTCCCCGCCGAGGCGCGCGACGGTGAGGCACACGCCGTCGACGCTGACGCTCGCGCCGGGCTGCAGTCGCTCGACCGGCAGCGAACCGAATTCGATCTCGAGCCGCTGATCTCCACCCTCATGGGTTGCAGCACGAAGGCGGCCGACCTCCTGGACCAGGCCAGTGAACACTTTGGGGAACCTCGATACTCAAGCGCCGGAATCCGACGTGAGTGGATGATACCGAAGGCGAGGTTCCCGTAGGTGTCGCTGTCGGTGCCGCGCGTCGGTTGCCGGGGACAAAAAACCCCCGTTGGGGGGGGGGAGCC
>JAEYUC010000090.1 GCA_023433705.1 Pseudomonadota bacterium | reverse complement strand
CTCCAGGAGTGGTCGCATCGCCGTGCTCGCCACGGAAGCCACGGTGAAGGGCGGGGCCTACGAACGCGCGATCCACGAGGTGCGACCCGACGCCGTCGTGACGCAGATCGCCTGCCAGATCTTCGTCGCGCTCGCGGAGGAAGGCTGGAGCGAAGGGCCAGCGGTGGAGGCCGTCACCGAACGATATCTTTCCCACCTCGATGCGCGCGTCGACACGGTCGTGCTGGGATGCACGCATTTTCCGTTGCTGGCCTCCGCGATCGCGAATCAGCTCGGCGCAGCGCGCCGCGTGGTCGATTCCGCCGCGACCACCGCGACCGCCGCGCGTGCCGTCCTCGCGAATCGCGGCCTGCTGCGGGCGCCGGGCCGGGCGGGCGGCGTCATCCTCATGGCGACGGACAGTCCGGAACGTTTCGCACGAGTCGGTGCGCGCTTCCTGGGGTCTTCGATCGCCGTGCGGGAAGTCGAGACGATCGATCTTTAGACACTTTCCATAAGACGGTTACACTTGGCGCCCCCGGCAGAGCCGGGTCGAGACAAACGGGATGGGATTGATGAGAGAAAGAACTGGAGTGCCGCACGACCGCGCCGTGATGCCGATGCGTTACGGCTTCGCGGACACCCTCACGGGGCAATTGCATTTCCGCGCCTGCGGCGCCGGACCCGACATCGTGCTGCTGCCGTGGCTGCCGGCGAGTGGACGCATGTACGAACACGTCATGCCGCAGCTCGCGCGCGCGGGTTTCCGCGCGATCGCGTTCGACATCGCGGGCACCGGCCGCTCGCACAAGAAGAATCGCAACTGGACCGTCCAGCAATACGCGACCGACATCCTCGAGGCCTGCAGTTCGCTGCATACGGTTCCGTACACCGTGATCGGCGGGAGGTTCTCCGCTTCGATCGCGGTCGAGATGCTGCTTGCTTCTCCGGCGCAGGTCACGGGCGCGGTGCTCGACGGTGTGCCAGGACTCGCGCCCGAAGAACTGCGCAAGATGACCACGCCGACGGCCGGGCTCTCGCCGAAGCTTTCGGAAGACGGCGGTCATCGCAGTTTCGCGTTCGACGTGATGCTGCGGACACTGAAGGAGTGGGATCCGTCGTTCGAGTTGACGCAGGAAACCCTGCCCCTCGTCTACGAATACACGCGCGACTATCTCGAACTCGGTTACGAGGCGATGGCCGCGGGCGCGGAGGCGGATGCGAAGGGAACCAAACCCGCTTACGACATTCTCGCGCGCCTCGGCGAAGTTTCGCAGCGCGTGCTCGTGATGACGTCGGATGCCGATGTCCTGGCGCCGGCCTACAACCGCGCGCTGGAGCGCGCACGCAATTCACGCGGCCACAAATTCGAAGGAAACCATCCGATACTGAACCCGGCGCGCGCTCTCGAGTACGCCCAGGTCCTGGTGTCGTTCGCGCGCCGCTGACTCGCTGACGCGCTGACTCGCGTTTCTGGTTCCGCCGGCGGAGCCGGCAGTGACTAGTTAGTCAGGCAGCGCGTAGGGAAGCGGCAGCGGGCCTTCGAGCCGGATTCCGGCGTCTCCTTCAGCCGGGGCGTGCGAAGCGTCCTCGCTCACGGCGGAGTAGTTGCCCACTGCGAGGATTTCCCATGAGCCCTCCGCGGTCAGGGCCGCGCGCACGATCACGAGGGATCGACTGTCCGGGCCGCGGGCCGCATCGCCCGGACGCGGTGTCTCATCGCCCGTGTATCGCCAGCGCTGCATCCGGCGCTTGACTCGCCCCCGGTAGTGAGCGCGCGCGATGACTTCCTGTCCCGTGTAACACCCCTTGTCGAAGGCGATCGCGCCTGACAAGTCGAGATTCAGCATCTGGGAGACGAAAGTCTCCCGGGTCGCTGTGTAGACCTGCGGAATTCCCGCGAGCACGTCCCGCGCTTCCCAGTCCGCGCGCGTGAGCTCGCCCGGCTCGAAACCGTCGTCGGCGTTCGCGAGGACGATCCATCGTCCGCTCCAGTCGATCGATGCCAGTGCGGCCGGCGGTGGACTCGCGCACCCGAGCACGCGCACGCTCGTCGATACATCATCGATGCGCACCTTGGCGCGCAGGATGTACTTGCGCAGGCGCGTCAAGACGTCCGTGACGAGCTCGGCGGGCAACACCGCGAACAGTTCGTCGGCCGCGGAACGGACGAGGGCGAGCACGGCGATCACGCGTCCCTGTGGGTTGTGCAGGCCGGCGAGCGTGCTCCTGCCGACGTCGAGCTTTTCGATTTCCGCCGAGAGCTGGCCTTGCAGAAAGCGCGCGGCGTCCGGCCCGCGAAACGCGAGCACGGCCAGTGCGCCGTCGCCTGCACCAAGATCGATGTCGATGGGCTTGCTCATGCTTGTTTCGTCAGGCTTTTGTCAGGGATTTCAACTGGTCGCGGACTGGCGATTCTGGCAGAATTCGCGCCCGTGCCGAACGCCCATCCCGCAGTCACCGACGAGAACGCCAAGGACGCGCAGCCGTCGACGACACCCGAGCCGCAACCCGCCGAAAGCGGGGGTCCCTCGGGGCCGGAACCCACCCGTTTCGGTGACTGGGAAAGAAATGGACGCTGCATCGACTTCTAGGAACTCGTTCTGATGGCTTCCCGCCCACTGTCACCGCACCTCGGCGTGTACAAGTTCATGTACACGATGTCGCTTTCGATCCTGCACCGGATCACGGGGTGCGTGGCGACGGTGGGATTCCTCGCCTTCGTGTGGTGGCTGATGGCGCTCGCCTCGGGCCGCGAACAATACGCGACCGCGATGCGCCTGCTGTCGGGTCCCGTCGGCAAACTACTGCTCGTCGGCTTCACGTTCTCGTTCGTCTATCACTTCTGCAACGGCATCCGTCACCTGCTGTGGGATACCGGCCGAGGACTCGAGCGCGCGCAGGCGCGGCGCAGTGGCGCGATCGTCGTAGTCGCCGCGATTCTGCTCACGGCGGCGGTGTTGTGGTTCGCCTGTCGTGCCATGGGCATGGTGTCGCCCGTATGAGCCTGCGTACTCCGCTCGGCAAGGTATTGGGTCGCGGCGCGGCCGGTGAGGGCGTCGGCCACTGGTGGGTGCAGCGATTGACCGCCGTCGCGCTGATCCCGTTGACGGTGTCGTTCGTCATCAGCCTGCTCGGGCACTCGCTGCAATCCTACGAAGAAATGCGCGCCTGGCTGTCGCAGCCGTGGCCTGCGTTGATCGCGATCCTGCTGATCCTCACGCTCGCGTGGCACTCGAAGCTCGGCGTCCAGGTGGTCATCGAAGACTACGTGCACGACAAGGGCGCCAAGACTCTCCTTCTGATCTCCTCGATCTTCGTGCACGTGGCCGCGGCCGCCGTCGGCGTCTTCGCCATCCTCGTGCTCGCGTTATGACCAAAGAATACGAATTCATCGATCACACCTACGACGTCGTCGTGGTCGGCGCCGGCGGCGCCGGTTTGCGTGCGACCCTCGGTCTCGCCGAGGCCGGACTATCTACCGCCTGCCTGACCAAGGTGTTCCCGACCCGCAGCCACACGGTGGCGGCGCAGGGCGGCATCTCCGCCGCGCTCGGCAACATGGGCGAGGACGACTGGCGTTTCCATTTCTACGACACGATCAAGGGCTCGGACTGGCTCGGTGACCAGGACGCCATCGAGTTCATGTGCAAGGAAGCGCCGGCCGCGGTCATCGAACTCGAGCACTACGGCGTGCCGTTCTCGCGCACGGCTGACGGACGTATCTACCAGCGGCCCTTCGGCGGCATGACGACGCACTACGGCAAGGGCACCGCGCATCGCACCTGCGCGGCGGCGGATCGCACCGGCCACGCGATGCTGCACACGCTCTACCAGCAGTCGATCAAGCATCACGCCGAGTTCTTCGTCGAATACTTCGCGCTCGATCTCATCATGCAGGACGGCGCCTGCCGCGGCGTGGTCGCGCTCGACATGGCCACGGGCCGTCTGCATCGCTACCGCGCGCACACGGTGATCCTCGCGACCGGCGGCTACGGCCGCGCGTATTTCTCCTGCACCTCCGCGCACACCTGCACGGGCGACGGCGGCGGCATGGCGCTGCGCGCCGGACTGCCGCTGCAGGACATGGAGTTCGTGCAGTTCCACCCCACGGGCATCTACGGGTCGGGCTGCCTGATCACGGAAGGCTCGCGCGGCGAGGGTGGTTACCTGACCAACTCCGAGGGCGAGCGCTTCATGGAGCGTTACGCGCCGAACGCGAAGGATCTCGCCTCGCGCGACGTCGTCTCGCGCTCGATGACCATCGAGATCCGCGAGGGCCGCGGGGTCGGCAAGCACAAGGACCACATCTATCTACACCTCGAGCATCTCGGGCCCGAGGTCATCCATGCGCGCCTGCCCGGCATCGCCGAGACCGCGCGCATCTTCGCGGGTGTCGACGTCAACAAGGATCCGATCCCGGTGCTGCCCACGGTGCACTACAACATGGGCGGAATTCCCTGCAACGTGCACGGCGAAGTCGTCACGATGAAGGACGGCAATCCCGACACCGTGGTGCCGGGACTCATGGCCGTCGGTGAAGCCGCCTGCGTCTCGGTGCACGGTGCGAATCGACTCGGCAGCAACTCGCTGCTCGATCTCGTGGTGTTCGGCCGCGAGGCCGGGCGTCACGCGGCCACGGTGATCAAGCCGGGCCAGCCTCATGCACCGTTCGCGAAAGACGCCGGCGATTTCGCCGTCGCGCGACTCGACCGCCTGCGCAATGCGAAGGGCGCGCGTGCGACCGCCGAGGTCCGACTGGAGATGCAGAAGACCATGCAGCGCGATGCGGCCGTCTTCCGTACCGGGCCGACCTTGAAGGAAGGTGTCGAAGCGCTCGCGAAGACGCACTCGTCGTTCGCCGACGTGCGCGTCACGGATCGCAGCCTCATCTGGAATACCGACCTCGTCGAGACCATGGAACTCGAGAACCTGCTCGGCCAGGCGACGGCGACCATCGTCTCCGCCGAGAATCGCAAGGAAAGCCGCGGTGCGCATGCACGCGAGGACTTCAAGGAGCGCGATGACGCGAACTGGCACAAGCACACGTTGTGCTGGGTTGACGACGCGGGCAAGACGCGCATCGACTATCGCCCGGTTCACATGAACACGCTCACGCAGGACGTCGAGCCGATTCCGCCGAAGGCGCGGACCTACTGACGAGCAGCACGATGGCCGTATTAACGCTCCCCGCCAACTCGAAGATCGACAAGTCCGCCGGCAAGACGCACAAGGCGCCGCCCGGCGCGAAGAACGTCCGCAAGTTCGTGATCTATCGCTTCGATCCGGATTCCGGGCTGAACCCGCGCATGGACACCTACGAAGTGGACATGGACAGCTGCGGGCCGATGGTTCTCGACGCGCTCATCAAGATCAAGAACGAGATCGATTCGACGCTCACTTTCCGCCGTTCCTGCCGCGAGGGAATCTGCGGCAGCTGCGCCATGAACATCGGTGGCACCAATACGCTCGCCTGCACGAAGGCCTGCGATGAATTGAAAGGCGACGTGAAGATCTATCCACTGCCGCACATGCCGGTGGTCAAGGATCTCGTTCCGGACCTGACCCAGTTCTACGCGCAGTACGCCGCCGTGAAGCCATGGCTTCAGACCCGCACGCCCGCGCCGCCGGATCGTGAGCGTCCGCAGACGAAGGAAGACCAGGAAAAGATCGACCGGCCATCGGCGTGCATCCTGTGCGCCTGCTGTTCCACGTCCTGTCCGAGCTACTGGTGGAATAGCGATCGTTATCTCGGGCCCGCGGCGTTGCTGGCGGCCTATCGCTGGATCATCGACTCACGCGACGAGGCCACCGGTGAACGACTCGACGACCTCGAAGATCCGTTCCGGCTGTATCGCTGCCACACCATCATGAACTGCACCGAGGCCTGTCCGAAGGACCTCAACCCCGCCAAGGCGATCGCCGAAATAAAAAAACTGATGATCGAGCGGCAGCACTAGCTCATGCCCCAACCCTCTTCATATTTTTCATGTACGGCGCCGCTTCGGCGACGTTTCCGTCGTGGCGCGCGAGCGCCTGGAAATATCGAGCGGCAGCACTAGCCGTGTGCGTGCCATCTTCAGAAAATGTGGACGGCGCCGCTTCGGCGGCGTTTTCCGAAGTGGCGCGTGAGCGCCTGGAAACACTCCGCCGGCTTCAATGGCGCTGTCGGCGCGGCATGAAGGAACTCGACCTGCTGCTGACGCGATATCTGAAGAATCGCTTCGCCCAGGCGACAAGCGAAGAACAGGCCGCCTTCGTCGAGTTTCTCGAATTGCCGGATCCCGAAATCGCGGGGTATCTCGTCGCCGGGTATGTACCCGAGGATCCCCGCCGCGCCGCGCTTTGCCGCGCACTGCTCGAACCGGATTGAAATCAATCCATCGCGACGTGTCGCGGTGGTCTGGTTCGGCTGGCTGACCGCGCTGTGCGCCGCCATTTTTCTCGGGGTTGCTCTGCCGCTTTATTCGCGCCTGGCCATCTGCCTGGGTGTGGTCGGCATCTGCCTGCCTGTCTGCCGGTCGTGCATCCTGCTGCTCGGGACATGTGCCGTGCGCCGCCTGGAATGGTCGGAGCGCGGGCCGGAGGAGGGGAAATACACCGCCTATCTGGGGCCGGCGCTGATTGCGAGCGCCGCACGGCTGGAAAGGGGCTCCTTCAGGCTCGGTAACGAGATTCTGGTACTGCGCCTGGCGACCGCGTTTGGCGTACGCTTCGTACTGATCGATAGCTCGGTTCAGGACCCGGCACCTTTCAGGAGGCTTTGCCGGTACCTGAAAACCCGTCCTCGCCGCCCGCCCAAGGGCTTGGGCCCGCCAAGCTGATACCATCCAGCCACAGGCTTTGAAGTGCGTCACGAGGCATTGAAAATCATTCGATTAGACCCGCTGGCGGCGGAAACTTTCGCCGGCGTTCAGGGTCTATTCAGCCTTCACGGAGCCGGGGTGCTCCCGTGACCGTCGAAGAAAGTGATCTGGTTCTCGTCAAGCGCGTGCAGCGTGGAGACAAGACCGCGTTTGATCTGCTGGTGCGCAAGTACCAGCACAAGGTGGTGAAGCTGGTGTTGCGTTACGTGCGAAACCCGGCGGAAGCGGAAGACATTGCCCAGGAAGCCTTCATCAAAGCTTACCGGGCGTTGCCGCAGTTCCGCGGCGACAGTGCCTTTTATACGTGGATGTACCGCATCGCGATCAACACGGCGAAGAATCAGCTCGCATCTCGCGATCGCAGCCCCATCGCATACGACCTCGATCTGACGGACCCTGAGGAGTCGCACAGCGTGCAGACCAAGCTTCAGGATCCGGATACACCCGAGGGAATGGCGCTCACGGAAGAAATTCGCGGCATCGTGAACTCTGCCATCGAAGGACTGCCTGAGGAACTCAAGACAGCCATCGTATTGCGAGAGCTCGATGGTCTGAGTTACGAGGAAATCGCGGCGGCGATGGAGTGCCCGGTGGGCACCGTGCGATCGAGAATTTTCAGAGCGCGTGAAGCGATCGACAAACGCTTGCGCGAAGTTTTTGAAGGCGGCCTGGGCCGCACCGAGGAAATGGTATGACGGAAGAGCGCCACAGCGAGCAACCGGGCGAGCGGCATGCGGAAAGAGACAGTCAGCTCTCCGCGATGTTCGACGGTGAGTTGCCTGCAGGCGAATGCGAATTGCTCGCAAGACGCCTCGCAAAGGATGAATCGCTGCGTGCCCAATGGTCCCGCTATGCCTTGATCGGAGCGGCATTACGCGCCGAGCGTGGAGTCGTGCTGCACGACCGCGTTGCGTGGCGCGTCCAGAACGCGTTGGCCCAGGAACCCTCGTATGGTGAGGTCGCTTCAACGGATGGCGCCGCTGCGGCGCGCAACGCCGCCTCGACTTCGACCCGCAAGTCCGTGAGCGCCAGCGAGCGCTGGCTGCGAATCGCGCGTCCGGTCGCGGGCGCGAGCATCGCGGCAGGTGTCGCGGCGGTCTCGATCCTGTGGCTGCAGAACCAGGAAGGTTCTGTGCCGATGATGGCGAACACCGTGGCGCCCTCGGTCGCCATGGAAGCCGGGCAGGGTGCGAACGCTGCGGGTACCGCGGCGCCGAACACGATTTCCAACGGCGAACCGGATCGTTACGTGACGCCGCAGCCCAGCACCCAGACGAGCATGGCGCCGCCCGCTCACCTGGCGAACTACGTCGTCGCGCACAGCGAATATTCAGGTCCGCTGTCGCGCCGTCTCGCGTTGCTGGGCCTGGTCGCGACCGATCCCGCGGACTCGGGCGTTCTTCCGGAGAACATGCCGGAGAATGTGGAAATCAATATCGGGACCGATGCGGAGGCGGACGATGCGCCCTGATTCGCGCACGTACTCGCGCAGCAATAAGGCGCGGCTCGCCGCGTTGACGTTGTTGTTCGGCGTGGGTCTCGCGCTCGGCGCCGAACCGAAGGAATGGCTCGAGCGCATGAATCACGCGCTCACGACGCGCAATTACGTCGGCGTGTTCACACACGTGCACGGCGGACGCGTCGAAACCCTGCGCATCATTCATCGCGTGCGGGGCAAGGAAGTTTCCGAACGCCTCTTGTCGCTCGACGGCTCCGGCCGCGAATTCATTCGTGAAGGCGATGAGCTCACCTGTTATTTCCCCGACAAGCGCACGGTTCTCGTCGAGCGCCGCGCTCCGGACGGTCCGCTGCTGGGCGCGTTGCCGGCCTTCGAGGAAGGCGACTCGAAGGTGTACGAAATCCGCGGCGGCGAGCGCGAGCGTCTGCTCGGCCGCATGACCCGCGTGGTCGCGCTGCACCCGCGCGATGAATACCGCTACGGCTACCGCCTGTGGATCGACGAGCAGACTTCGATGCCGTTGAAGACGCAGCTGTGCACCTCGTCCGGCGAAGTCATCGAGCAGATCGTGTTCTCCAACATCGACCTGCCCGAACGCATTCCGAACTCGATGTTCAAGCCGCTGGTCGACGCGTCCAGCTACCGCTGGCTGCGCGCCGATCGCCATCTCGCGAGCAATGCGGCTCCGCCGGCACTGTGGGAAGCGATGAGACTGCCGCCGGGATTCCGCATGGCCACGCGTTCGGCGCAGTCGCTGCCGGGATCGAGCGAGCCGGTCGCGCATCTCGTGTTCACCGACGGCATCGCGTCCGTGTCCGTGTTCGTAGAGCCGCGCAAGCCGGATTCGCAGGCTACGCAGGGCCCGGCTCGGGTCGGATCTTCATCTGCGTTCTCGACGGTCGTCGACGATCACCAGATCACCGCGGTCGGCGAAGTGCCGCCCAACACCGTGAAGTTCATCGCGACCCAGGTCAAAGCCTCGAAGGCCGCGACGCAGGCGTTGGGAATCGCGCCGCCGCCGCCGCCGACCCGGAAGTGACCTCGCGGCCGGAGGCTGACGCGCTTCCACCGGGTCTCGTCGTCGTCAGCCGCGAAGGCTGCGGCCTCTGTGACGAGATGCTCCACGAGCTCGCCGAGCTGGGCAGATCCCATGCCTTGCCGCCGATCGAGGTGGTGGACGTGGATGGCAATCCCGAACTCGTCCGCCGCTTTGGCCTGAAGGTGCCTGTCCTGCTGCTCGATCGCAGCGTGATTTGCCATTACACGCTGAATTCCAACGAACTTTTGCGCATCCTGCAGCTATAATCCCGCGCTCATTTTGCCGGCGATCGGGTCGCACCTGCGGTTCCGGTCACGGCAGGCCGACCTCAAGCTCTCGATGCAACGCATACGCAATTTTTCGATCATCGCCCACGTCGACCACGGCAAGTCCACCCTGGCGGACCGGTTCATCCAGATTTGCGGCGGGCTCGAAGCCCGCGAAATGCAGGACCAGGTGCTCGATTCGCTCGAGCTGGAGCGCGAGCGGGGCATCACGATCAAGGCCCAGTCGGTCACTCTTTATTACACCTCGAAGCGCGACGGCGAGCGTTACCAGCTCAACCTGATCGACACCCCCGGGCACGTCGACTTCTCGTATGAGGTCTCGCGTTCCCTCGCGGCCTGCGACGGAGCGCTGCTCGTGGTCGACGCGACACAGGGCGTGGAAGCGCAGAGCGTCGCCAATTGCTACACGGCCACCGAGCTCGGGCTCGAGGTCGTCCCGGTCATCAACAAGATCGATCTGCCATCGGCGGATCCAGCGCGCGTCATCAAGGAAATCGAAGCCGTCATCGGTATTCCCGCCGACGATGCGCTCAAGGTTTCCGGCAAGACCGGCGAGGGCGTCGAGGAACTCATCGAGCGACTCATCGAGCGCATCCCGGCGCCGAAGGGCGATCCGGCCGCGCCGCTGCAGGCGCTGATCGTGGATTCCTGGTTCGACAATTACGTGGGCGTCGTCACGCTGGTGCGCATCGTCAACGGCACCATCAAGCCCGGCGACAAGATGCGCGTGATGTCCACGGGCCGTTCGCACCTGGTCGACAAGGTCGGCCGCTTCACGCCCAAGTCCGTGCCCGCGAAGGAGCTCGGACCCGGCGACGTGGGATTCGTGATCGGCGGCATCAAGGAAATCGATGGCGCTCCCGTGGGCGACACGATCACGTTGGAACGCCAACAGGCGGCGGAGCCGCTTCCGGGGTTCAAACAGGTAAAACCGCGCGTATTTGCCGGCATGTTTCCGATCTCCTCGGACGACTACGACAAGTTCCGCGACGCGCTGAGCAAGCTGCGTCTCAACGATTCCGCGCTGCACTACGAGCCGGAGGTCTCCGGCGCGCTGGGCTTCGGCTTCCGCGTCGGCTTCCTCGGCCTGCTGCACATGGACATCGTGCAGGAGCGCCTGGAACGCGAATACAAACTCACGCTGATCACCAGCGCGCCTACCGTGGTGTATGAGGTAGGCAAGACCGACGGCAGCGTGGCCTACGTCGACAATCCTGCGCGCCTGCCGCCGCTGAACGAGGTCGCCGAGCTGCGCGAGCCCATCATCACCGCCAACATCCTGGTGCCGCCGGAGCACGTGGGCGGGGTGCTGCAGCTGTGCAGCGAGAAGCGTGGCGTGCAGAAGAAGATGCTCTATCTCGGCACGCAGGTGTCGCTGCAGTACCAGCTGCCGCTGGCCGAGGTGGTGCTCGACTTCTTCGACCGCCTGAAGAGCGTGAGCCGCGGCTATGCATCCTTCGACTACGAGTTCAGCCACTTCGAGGTGGCGCCGCTGGTGAAGCTCGACATCCTGATCAACGGCGACAAGGTCGACGCACTGTCCATCATCGTGCACAAGGATGCGGCCTACAACCGCGGCCGCGAAC
>JAEYUC010000054.1 GCA_023433705.1 Pseudomonadota bacterium | reverse complement strand
GAGCTCGAGCAGCGCCTCGGGATTGCGGCGTTCGATGCCGGAAACGAACAGTGACAGGAACCCTTTGAACAGGTTGGCGATGCGACCGAACATCTTTGCCCTCCGAGACCGCCGCGCAGGGGCGCGGTGTGGCGCAAGAATAAAGGGGGCAGCCCCCATTTCCCAGCATTGAAGTCCAACAAGGCGATGAAATGTGTTGGGTGGACCCTGTTCCGGAGCAGGCTGACCCCTTTCGCTAGGAAACGGGGGCTGCCCCCTTCCGAGCGACGAGCAGCAGTTCGGTGGGGAGAGGGGCTGCGCGTGCGAGGCCGAGGCGGCGCGAGATGCCGAAATCCCACAGCGACCACCACGGCGTGGAGGTGTGGATATGCCGCTCTTCGACCTCGAATCCCGCTTCGCGCACTAACTTCACGTAACCCTCGGCGGGTCGCTGCACGCCCTCCGGGTGACGGAAGAACCAGCGCACCGTCCAGGTATTGATGAACGACTCGCAGGATTCGGACAGGAACAGATAGCCGCCCGGAGCGAGTACGCGATGCAACTCGCGCAGCGCGCCCTGCTGGTTCGCCACGTGATGAATGAGCTGGTGGCACAGGATCGCGTCCACCGACGCATCGGGCAGATCGAGCTGCGTGACTGAGCCGGCACGCACCTCGACCGGAATCCTGCAACCCTCGGCCGCCTGGCGCGCCGCTTCGATCATGCGCGGATCGATGTCGACGCCGACGATGGCGCGCGGCGAAAAATGTTTCTCCAGGAGCTGGAAGGCGAGTCCTTGCCCGCAGCCGACGTCCATGAGACGGTTGAACGATCCAGGCAGGTCCGGACCCGCGAGCGCTCGCAGGTCGGAAACCGCCTGTGAAAGCACATAACGAAACCAGGTCTCCGTGGAGAGAAACCATTTACCGAAGCGCGTTTCGGAGACCCAGTCGGGTGCCGTCGATTCCATGAGCAGATCATATTCCATGCGGGCCTTCGCCTTGCGGGCCGTGGAAGCGATGCCGCTCGCGGTTTTCCTGCTTTACATGGCGATCGCGAATCCGCGCGAGCAGGTCGAGTGGCGCCTGCCTTATTACACGGCGACGGCGCTCGCCTTTTTCGGCACCATCTTGCTCGTGCGCCGCGGCGCGATCCTCAACCGCATCTATCTCGGCATCGCGCTGTACTTCGCGAGTGGCACCGTCGGGCTGCTGACGCGCTGGCCCTGGATCAACGCCGAATACGGCCGGCTCGAGGGCACGGCCATGATGTACTGGGTGCTCGCCACCGGCGTCTGCTTCACGTTGTTCGACAGGCGCGGCTATATCGGGCTCGACGCCGATCCGCGCACGGTGCGCCGGGCATCATGGCTGCTCCTCGGGATCACCCTGGTCGCTTCCGCCGTCTCGACGTACTTCATCGGTAATCGCCTGTTGTCGTCGTTCCTGCCGTTCATCGCG
Source organism: Pseudomonadota bacterium (assembly GCA_023433705.1). Taxonomy (GTDB): domain Bacteria; phylum Pseudomonadota; class Gammaproteobacteria; order Steroidobacterales; family Steroidobacteraceae; genus CADEED01. The sequence continues at coordinate 10,519 of JAEYUC010000054.1, read as the reverse complement.
GTGTTCACGGCGCACGGAATCATCAAAGCGAGGCTAAGATGAGCCCATTCGAAACGGGGTCATCGATGCACAAGAACATCCTCGCCGTATTCCTTCTCTCCATTTCCACCGCCGTCGTCGCTGCCGACAAACCGGGACCCGCCGAAGCCAAGGCGCGCGAGATCCTTGCGAAAACCGTCGCGTTCCAGACGGTGCTCGGCAAGGACCAGGTTCCGGCGATGGCCGAATACCTCGCCGGCGAATTCCGCGCCGGCGGTTTTCCCGCCGATGACGTCAAGATCGTGCCGTTCGACCGGCCGGGCGACAAGACCGCGACGCTGGTCGTGCGTTATCGCGGCGACGGCACGGGGGGCAAGCCCATCCTGTTCCTCGCGCACATGGACGTCGTCGACGCGAAGCCGGCGGACTGGCAGCGCGATCCGTTCACGCTCGTCGAGGAGAACGGCTTCTTCTACGGCCGCGGCACGTACGACGTGAAGCACGGCATCTCCCAGCTCTCGGCGGTGTTCCTGCGCCTCAAGGCCGAGAAGTACGTACCGAAGCGCGACCTCATCATCTACTTCAGCGGCGACGAGGAGACCTCGCAGGCGACCACCGTCGCGATGGTGCGCGACCACCGCGCGCTCATCGACGCCGAATACGCGCTCAACTCGGACGGCGGCGGCGGCACTCTCGACGATGAGACCGGCAAGCCGCTGTACTTCGGGCTGCAGTCCGCCGAGAAGACCTACGCCGACTTCCTGCTAACTACCCGCAATTCCGGCGGCCACAGCTCGGCGCCGCGCACCGACAACGCGATCTACGATCTGGCCGACGCGCTCGTGAAGCTCGGCCAGTACCGCTTTCCCGTGATGTGGAACGACACGACGATCGCGGGCCTGCGCGCGGCCGGCAAGACCACCCCGGGCGAGCTCGGCGCGGCGATGATCCGCTTCGCCGACAATCCGCGCGACGAGTCGGCCGCGGCGCTGCTCGCGACGAACCCGGCGTACGTCGGCCAGACGCGCACCACCTGCGTCGCGACACGGCTCGACGGCGGCCACGCGAACAACGCGTTGCCGCAGCGCGCCACCGCGATCGTGAACTGCCGCATCTTCCCGGGCGTCAAGGTCGAGGACGTGCGGCTCGAGCTCGCGCGCGTCGTGGGCGCCGACGTGGAAGTAGCGACCATCGACGAGCCGATGTCGAGCGACGCCTCGCCGCTGCGGCCGGACGTGGTATCGGCCGTCACGCGCGTCGTGCAGAAGCATTACCCCGGCGTCCCGGTGGTCCCCCAGCAGGCCTCGGGCGCGACCGACGGCCTCGTGTTCCGCGCGGCGGGCATCCCGACCTACGGCGTGGACCCGACCTTCATCCGCGACAAGGATTCCTTCGCGCACGGCCTCGACGAACGCATCCCCGTGAAGTCGTTCTACGAAGGCGTGAAGATGTGGTACGAACTGATCAAGGATCTCTCCGCCCGCAAACGCCCGTGAATACCGCCGCCCTATCCGGCAATACCGCCGGGACACTCGAGGTCGCGCTTGCGAACGCCGCGCGACTCCTCGATGTCGATCCCCGGGCGGCGGCGGAACAGGCGGATGAAATCCTCAAGGTCATTCCCGACCAGCCCAACGCGCTGGCGCTGTCCGGCCTCGCGCTCGGGCGGATGGGACGGGGCGAAGACGCGATCGCCGCGCTGAAACGCGCGGTGCGTTACCGCCCGGCGCTGCCGGACGCCTGGCGCGCGCTCGGCGATCACTACACCGCGCTCGAGATGAAAGAGGCCGCGGATGCCGCGTACGCGGAATCCATCCGCCACTCGACCCGCGATCCGCAACTGCTCTTCGCCGCGACCGCGCTGTGCGAGAACCGCATCCCGGACGCGGAAGGCACGCTGCGCGAGTTCCTCAAGCGGCACCCGACCGACGTCGCCGCGATCCGCATGCTCGCCGAGGTCGCGGCGCGCATCGGGCGCTACTCCGACGCGGAAAACCTGCTCTCGCGCTGCCTCGAGCTCGCGCCCGGCTTCGCGGCCGCGCGCCACAACTACGCGACCGTGCTGCACCGGCAGCACAAGTCCGAGGCCGCGCTCGCCGAAGTCGAGCGCCTGCTGGCCGCCGAGCCGCGCAATCCGGGTTATCGCAACCTCAAGGCCGCCATCCTCGGCCGGATCGGGGAATACGCGGCCTCCATCGAGGAATACCGCGCGGTTCTGGCGGACTATCCGAACCAGCCCAAGGTGTGGATGAGCCTCGGCCACTCGCTCAAGACGGCCGGCCGCAATGCCGAGAGCATCGAGGCATACCGCAGGACCATTGCACTCGCACCGCATCTGGGCGAGGCGTACTGGAGCCTCGCCAATCTCAAGACCTTTCGATTCACGCCGGAAGAGGCCGACGCCATGCGCGTGCAGCTCGCGCGCGCCGACCTCACTACCGACGACCGCCTGCATTTCGAGTTCTCGCTCGGCAAGGCGCACGAAGATGCCGGCGAATACGCGGACTCCTTCCGTCACTACGCGGAAGGGAACCGGCTGCGCCGCGGACAGATCCGCTACGACGCCGACGAGAATGCCGCTCACGTGCAACGCTCGAAGAAGCTGCTCACGCGCGGATTCTTCGCGGACCGCGCGGGCTGGGGCTGCGATGCGCCCGATCCGATCTTCGTCGTCGGCCTTCCAAGGTCCGGCTCGACGCTCATCGAACAGATCCTGGCCTCCCACTCGCAGGTGGAAGGCACGATGGAACTACCCGACGTCGCGATGCTGGCGCGCGCGGTGGGCAATCGGACCTCGCGCGAGCCGGGCGCCGCCTATCCACGCGCGCTCGCGAAGTTCGACGCCGACGAGATCCGCGCGCTCGGCGAGCGCTACATCCGCCAGACGCGCATCCAGCGCAAGACCGGCCGGCCTTTCTTCATCGACAAGATGCCTAACAACTTCGCGCACGTCGGCTTCATTCACCTGATGCTGCCGAATGCGAAGATCGTCGACGCGCGCCGCCACCCGCTCGGCTGCTGCTTCTCGGGATTCAAGCAGCACTTCGCGCGCGGCCAGAATTTCACGTACGACCTCGGCGAGATCGGCCGCTACTACCGCGATTACGTCGAGCTGATGGCCCATTTCGACGAAGCGTTGCCGGGGCGCGTGCACCGCGTGTTCTACGAGAACATGATCGAGGACACGGAAGGCGAGGTCCGGCGGCTGCTCGCTTACTGCGGTTTGCCCTATGAAGAGGCGGTTTTGCGTTTTCACGAAAATCGCAGGGCAGTGCGTACCGCGAGCTCGGAGCAGGTTCGCCAGCCGATTTTTCGCGAAGGTGTCGATCACTGGAAACACTTCCAGCCTTTTTTGGGGCCCCTCGAGGAGGCATTGGGTGAGGTACTTTCGAGGTATCCATCTACTCCGCAGTTTTGATCCGGAAGGGAAAGGCATACACTGATCCGCGGCTGGGGACAGACTTGAAGTCTGTCCCCATAAGAAGAAGACGCACGGGGAGAGCAACGATGACTCGTAGCAAGTTGCGCAAGATCCGACGTGAGCAGGCCAGACAGGGCCGTGCACTCCTGACCGGTTTTCCACTCGCGGGCGCGATCCTCGCGGCCTCGCCAATGGCGCAGGCGCAGCAGGCGGAAGAGCCCGCCATTCGCGGCATGGAGGAGGTGGTCGTCACCGCCCTCAAGCGCGAGCAGAACCTGCAGGACGTGCCGCTCAGCATCCAGGCCATCGGCACCGAGCGTCTCGAAGACCTCGGCGTGAAGAGCTTCGACGACTTCGTGAAGTACCTGCCCAGTGTTTCGTTCCAGCAGGCGGCGCCCGGATACGCGCGCGTGTTCATGCGCGGCGCGGCCGCCGGCGACAACGGCAACCACTCAGGTCCCCAGCCGGGCGTCGGCCAGTATCTCGACGAACAGCCCATCACGACGATCCAGGGCGCGCTCGACATCCACATGTACGACATCGCGCGCGTCGAGGCGCTCGCCGGCCCGCAGGGCACGTTGTACGGCGCGAGTTCGCAGTCGGGCACGATCCGCATCATCACGAACAAGCCGGATCCGAGCGGCTTCCAGGGCGGGTATGGCGTCGAGACGAACTTCGTCTCCGACGGCGATCCTGGATACGTCGCGGAAGGCTTCGTGAACATTCCGCTCAGCGAGAACGCGGCCATCCGCCTGGTCGGCTGGGCACGTCACGACGCCGGCTACATCGACAACGTCGCCACCACGCGCACGTTCCCGACCTCGGGAATCTCGATCAACTCGCTCGCCGAGGACAACTACAACGATTCGGATACCTACGGCGCTCGCGCCGCGCTCAAGATCGATCTCAACGACAACTGGAGCATCACGCCCACGGTGATGGCCCAGAAGCGCACCGGCAACGGCATCTACGCCGGCGACAGCAACTTCGGCGACCTCGAGGTGGCGCACTTTCATCCCGAGGACTACGAAGACCAGTGGATGCAGGCCGCGCTCGCGATCGAAGGAAAGATCAGCAACTTCGACGTCACGTTCTCGGGCGCCTATCTCAAGCGCGACGTCGACACGAACTCCGACTACTCCGACTACTCGTTCTTCTACGACACGCTCAACGGATCGGGCGTGTACTTCTACGACAACGCGGGCGAGCTCATCAATCCGTCGCAGTTCATCGAGGGCAACGACGGTTACACCAAGTTGAGCGGTGAACTGCGAGTCTCGAGCCCCTCGGAGAACCGCGTGCGGTTCGTCGCCGGCCTGTTCTACCAGCGCCAGACGCACGACATCCAGCAGGAATACAACATCACCGGCCTGAACGACGACAGCGACGTCACCGGCTGGGACGACACGTTCTGGCTCACGAAGCAATGGCGCGTCGATCGCGATTACGCCGTGTTCGGCGAGGTGACGTTCGACGCGACCGAGCGGCTGTCGCTGACCGGCGGCCTGCGTTTCTTCAAGTACGAGAACTCACTCGAAGGATTCTTCGGCTTCGGCGCGACCAACCCTTTCGGATCGGAAACTGGCGAGCTTTCATGTTTCGATACGGGCCAGGTCTTCGAAACCGCGCCGTGCACCAACCTCGACAAGACCGTGACCAAGGAAGACAACACCTTCCGCGTGAACGCGTCGTTCCAGGCGACCGAGGATGCGATGTTCTACGCGACCATCTCGGAGGGATTCCGTCCCGGCGGCGTGAACCGCCGCGGCACTTTCCCGCCCTACAAGGCGGACTTCCTGACTAACTACGAGGTCGGCTGGAAGACTTCCTGGGCCGAAAACCGGCTGCGATTCAACGGTGCGGTCTACGTGGGCAAGTGGGACGACTTCCAGTTCTCGTTCCTCGGCGAGAACGGCCTGACGAATGTATCGAACGCGGGTGCGGCGGAATTGCGAGGCGTCGAAGTCGACGTTCAATGGATGCCGACCGACGCGTTTTCCGTCTACGGCGGATTCGCGGTGCAGGAGGCCGAGCTGGCCGAGGACTTCTGCAAGACGCTGGACCCGGATGGCAATCCGCTGCCGCGCGGGGTGTGCGCCGATGAGGAATTCGCGCCGGATGGCCAGCGGCTGCCCACGACGCCCAAGTTCAAGGCGAATCTCACCGTGCGGTACGAGTTCCCGATCGCCGAGCTCGATGGCCACGTGCAGGTGTCCGGCGTACACAACGGTAGTTCGACTTCGGCGCTGCTGCCTTACGAGGCGGACGCGCTCGGCGTCCAGGGCTCGTACACGCTCGCCGACCTGTCGTTCGGCATGGCGGCCGAGAACTGGAACTTCGAGTTGTTCGTCGACAACCTGTTCGACAAGCGCGCGCATCTCTACCGCTACGCCGAGTGCGACGTGTCACTGTGCGTGGCGTCCGAAGCCGGTGGCCACGTGTACTCCGTCGTGACCCGTCCGCGTACCGTCGGAATCCGCTTCGGTCAGCAGTTCTGAACATGAACGCGCCCGTGGGACGACCGCCGTATCCGCCGTTCACGCGCGAGACGGCGGCGCAGAAGGCGCGCGCCGCGGAGGATGCGTGGAACTCGCGCGATCCCGAGCGCGTGTCGCTCGCGTACACGGTAGATAGTGCGTGGCGCAACCGCGCCGAGTTCTTCTCGGGACGTCCTGCCATCGTCGCGTTCCTGAAGCGCAAGTGGGCGAAGGAGCTCGACTACCGGCTGATCAAGGAAGTCTGGGCGTTCGAGGGCGCGCGCATCGCCGTGCGCTTCGCGTACGAGTGGCACGACGATTCCGGCCACTGGTTCCGTTCGTACGGCAACGAGAACTGGGAGTTCGACGAGCTGGGGCTCATGCGCCGGCGGCACGCGAGCATCAACGACGTGGTCATCACGGAGGCGGAGCGCAAGTTCCGCTGGCCGCTGGGGCGGCGGCCGGACGAGCATCCCGGGTTGAGCGATCTCGGTCTGTAGCTAGAGAACCGCCGCGGCGGCGTCAGCCACCGTATCCGGTGTCATGTACTTTGCGCGCTGCTTCACGATGTCGAGCGCGGCAATGCGATACGCCTCGGCCATCGTCGGGAAGTTGAACACGTTGTCGACGTAGGCGTCGACGTCCAGCTCGGCCGCGAGGCCTATCTGCCCGATGTGTACCAGCTCGGTCGCCGAGTCGCCCGCGATCTGCACGCCTACCACGCGCCGGCCGCCCGGATCGGCGATGAGTTTGAGAATTCCGCGCGCGCTCCCGTTGATGTGACCGCGCGCAATCTCCTCGAAACGCGCGCGGCCGACGAGCGCGCCGCCGAAGTGCCGGCGCGCGCCGTGTTCGTCGAGGCCGACGGTGGCGATCTCGGGAATCGTGTAAACGCCCGAAGGCAGGCGCGAAACCGGATCTGACGGGACCAGCAAGCCGAGCGCGTGGCACGCAGCGCGCCGACCCTGTTCCATCGATACCGACGCGAGCGCCGGCGGACCGATCACGTCGCCCGCGGCGTAGACGCCAGGCACGGTAGTTTGCAGGTTCTCGTCGACTCGTACGTGGCCGCGCTCCGTGAGCTGGATACCCGCAGCCTCGAGATTCAGATGGTCGATGTTGGCGACGCGGCCGAGCGCGACCAGCACCTTGTCCGAGACGATCACGCGGCCATCGCGGAACTCCGTGCGCACCTGCGAGATGCCGTCGAAACGCGCGCTCACGGCCTCCGCGTTCGGCAGGTATTCGCCGCCGTTGCGACGCAGCTCCTCGACGTAGAACTCCGTGAGCTCGGGATCGAGGAACGCGAGCGGCTGGTCGAGCTCGTCCGCCTGCGTCACCTCGCAGCCGAGCGCCGCGAACATCGAGGCGTATTCGCTCGCGATCACGCCGCCGCCGAGCACCAGCAGGCTGCGCGGCAGGTAGGCGAGCGACAGGATCGAGTCGCTGTCGAGCAGGTGCTCATGGTCGATCGGTAGTTTGTGCGGCACGCGCGGGCGCGAGCCGGTCGCGATGATGATGATCGGTGCGTGGATGCTGGACTGCGAGCCGTCGATGCGGCGCATCGTGAGCTCGTGCGGGGAGACGAAGCTCGCGCGTCCGCGCAGCAGCGTGATGTCGTTGCGGTCGAGCTGCGCGGCCATGTACGCGTCGTGCGCGGCGACGGTGCCCCCGACGCCGTCGAGCAGCGACTGCAGGCGGGCTTCCATGAGGTTCACCTGGCGCACGCGCTGGCGCAGCGCGTGTTCGCGCAGCGACTTGCTCGGGATCGTGCCGGTGTGCACGCACGCGCCGCCGACCTGGCGGTCGCGTTCGATGACCGCGACGCGCCGCCCGGCCTTCGCGGCCTGGATCGCGGCCTTCTGCCCCGCGGGGCCCGAGCCGATGACCACCACGTCGAAGGTGTGATTCCAGCCTGGGGTGCTCACGCGAAGCTCTCCGCGGTGGCATAGATCGCGGCGCGCTGCGCCATGATCGTGAACAGTTCGTCTGGGTAGATGGACAGGTCGTCCATCCAGCGCGACACCGGGCCGAGCATCGAGTCAGGCAGTTCACCGCCCGCGCCGGGCGAGCGCAGCTCATCGGAGATCTGCCGCGCGAGCGCGACTTCCATGACCTCGGTGCGGGCGTGGCCCGCGTCGAGCGGATTGCGCCAGTGCGCGATCACGGACGCGGCCGACAGTGGCAGGTGCCAGGTAGCCGCGAGATGTGCGCCGACACGGGACTCGTGTTCGGCTGCGTAACGCGTGACCGTCATCGCGTCGATCGACAGCTGGTGCTCGAGTGCCGAGGCGCCCATGCGGCTCAGCATCACGGCATACCCCACGCGATGCAGCAGGCCGCATAGATAGGCCGACTCGACGTTGCGGCGCTTGAGGCGCGCGATCTCCTGCGCGAACAACGCGGTGATGACCGACTCGCGCCAGATCTCCGCCATTTCGCGGTGGAAATACGCGGAGTTGAACACCTGGCCCCGCACGGCCGCGGCGTAGGCGATGTTGCGGATCTCGCGCACGCCCAGCCAGGCGATGGCCTGCGACAGCGTGACGACGGGCGTGCGGCGCGCGTACAGCGCGGAATTCGCGACGCGCATGACCTGGCCGGCGAGCGACACGTCGCGCTGGATGAAGCGCGCGAGTTCGGCGGCGCTGGCGTCGCTTTCCTCGTCGGTGCGCGGATCGTCACGGGTGAGGCGCATGACCTCGACGGCGATCTGCGGCAGCGGCGGCAACGTGAGCGTCTCGTCCGCGATCGCGGCTCGAAGTAGCTGGTCGACGTGTTCTTCCGTGCTGGCCGGCGAGGTGGCTGTCATGGGGCGGTTTTTCGTTGTGGATTGACCCGACCCGTTAACGGCCGCCCGGCGGCGCACTTGACCCGGCCGGGGCGGATTCTCCCCGCGGGCCCACGGCCGTCACAAATCAACGAGTTACGACTTGATAAATGACGCCAGGATGGGGGCGATGGCCCGGGCGGCGACGTTGTGAGTTTGCTTTGGGAGGGAGCGCGCCCGTGCGCCCGGAATCGCCCCCGCAAGGGCGCTGGCGGCGTCGCGCAGCATGGGCCAGGTCTTCTCGCCGTCGAGCACCAGGGCAGGAACACGGATCGCGGCGGCGCGCACCGCGGGCAACTGGAAGTCGCCCATCACCGCGGAGTCGTAGGGCAGGGACGGCGCGATCGCCTTCATCTTTCGCCACATCGGGGTGAGGCGGAAGAAGAACGGCAGGATACGCGGAATGCCGATGATGTCGCGCAGGTAGTAAGTCACCGCATCGGAGCGGCGGTCTTCCGCGATCATGCGTGTGAGTGCGGCGGTGTGATCGGGCGGCACGGTGCGGGCGTGCGGGCCGACCATGAACGGCGGTTCGTAAAGCATCAGGCCGTCGACGGGCAAGCCGGCCGCGCCGGCCGCCAATGCGAGCGCGGCGCCCGACGAGATGCCATACAGCCAGGCCCGGCCGCCGGCGGCGCCGATCAGCGCGTCGATGTCCTCGATCTCGCGTTCGAGCGCGTAAGGCTTCGTGTCGCCGCTCTCGCCGCGCGCGCGGCGGTCGTAAGTCAGCACGCGCAGGCCGTGGGGCACGAGCTCTTTCGCGAGCTTGGGCATCGGGCCCATCGCGCGGCAGCAGAAGGCGCCGTCGACGAGGATCACGGCGGGGCCCGAGCCCGTGATTTCGTAGGCGATACGCGTGCCGTCGCGCGAGGTGACGAAGTCGGTCATGCGGGGAAACGGGTTCTCGCTCAAGCCTGCGGCGGGAGGCCAGTCATGTGCACGAGCTCCCAGGTGTGACCATCGAGATCCTCGTAGCCGTGGGCGTACATGAAGCCGTGGTCCTGGGGCTGGCGCGGTACCTTCGCGCCGGCGGCGCGGGCCTTCGCGACAAGGTCGTCGACCTGCGCGCGCGAATCGCACGAAACGCAAGTCAGCACCTCGGTGGTCTTCGTCGTGTCGGTGATGCCCTTGCTGGTGAACGAGCTGAAGAACTTCTCGACCAGCAGCATCACGAAGAGATTGTCGCCGAGGATCATGCAGGTCGCGTTCTCGTCGGTGAACTGCGGGTTGAACGTGTAGCCGAGCTTCGTGAAGAAGTCGACGGAGCGTTTCAGGTCCTTGACGGGCAGGTTGACGAAGATCTGCGAGTGCATGGAATGGTCCTTTGTTGGCGGGTTAGCCGGTGCTGCGGGCCGCCTCGGGCGGGCGCAGTTCGGCGGGGACGTCGAGCTCGCGCGCGGGCCGCACTTCGATGCTGCCGGTGCGCGCGGGCGGGATCTTCGAGGCGAGCGAGATGGCCTCGTTGAGGTCGCGCGCCTCGATCATGTAGAAGCCTGCGAGCTGTTCCTTGGTCTCGGCGAACGGACCGTCGGTCACGGACACCTGGCCGTTGCGCACGCGCACGGTCGTGGCGGAATGCGTGGGCTGCAGCGCCGAGCCCGTGATCCAGTGGCCGCTGTCGCGCAACCCCTTGCCGTACTGGGCGCAATCGGCGTCCGGAATGGAACTCCACTGCTCGGGCGAGAGGTAGACGAGGCACAGGTATTTCACGATGGGTCTCCTTGGAAACTGGTCGTTCGGGATCGTCGCAAATCGACACGGGTCTTTGAAATGGTGCCTGGCACGGAAAACCCGGGAGAAGGGGCCTAGGCG
>JAEYUC010000055.1 GCA_023433705.1 Pseudomonadota bacterium | reverse complement strand
GCAAGGGACTCAATCGGCTTCGGGAAGGAACGGCATGTGCGCTCTAACACCACGCTGCAGCGGACGCGCCCACCATAAAGTGCCAAGCCCAGGCCGCATCGTGCGCGCCGCTGAGCTTAGCCGTTAGGCGTCATGGCAAGGTCTTCACAAGATATCGACGGATGGGCCAAGGCTTACATCCAAGCTCAGCTCGACCCAACGCTGCTCGATGGCGGGCATCCACTTTGGTGGGCTGTGGAGAGATTCATGGAAATCATCGGTGGCGAAGAGTTGTCGGGAGCAGAAGACTCTTGGGCAACAATCCTTCGCATCGTTGAGCTCGATCCGCCCGACGAAGTTACGGAAGTCCTTGCGGCGGGTCCTCTCGAGCACCTAATCGAGTACTACGGACCTTCGTTCATAGATCGCATTGAGTCTGAAGCGCGCAGAAACGCCGACTTCCGCGATCTCTTAGGTGGCGTGTGGAAGAGCGGCAGCGACGAGATCTGGGCCAGGATTGAGGCGTGCAGGGATAGAGTGTGGTAGCGACGCCTAACACCTCGCTGGAGCGGACGCGTGAAAGATAAAGTGCCAAGCTCAGACGATGGCGTGCGCGCCGCTCAGCTCAAACGTTAGAACGCACAATTCTTTCCGCATCGAGTGGAGATCATCACGAGGGTTCCACCGTTCCTTGCCGCGGCGCCCAACTATCGCGGAAACGCACCGATCAAGCGGACAGTTCAGCAGGTCGGAAGCAATGTTCGACCGAGCCTCCGAGATAAATCGCAAGTCCGGTCAACATCGCGGCCAGGCAATCCCCGATGCAGCGGCTGGCGGCCTTCCTGTAGTGATTTAACCGGTTAAGGTAAGCGCAGTTGCGCCGCTGGTTCAGCGGCGGCATCCTGCGAAGCAGCTTCGGGCAGCGCCCTTCGATCGGGTGTCACGGATGGGCGCGAAGCGCCAGAGAGAGTGTGGCAAGGGACTGAATCAGCTTCGGAGAGTTCAGGCGTGTGCGTTCTAACACCTCGCTGCAGCGGACGCGTGAAAGGTAAAGTGCCAAGCTCATACATCAGCGCGCGCGCCGCTGAGCTCAACCGTTAGCTCGCACTCGGACGCTTGCGTGCACCCCAACGCACTACGGACCTTCCTTCTCGCATTTCTCCTCGTGCCATTCTTTCTGGGCATGTTGGGGACCGGCATGCACTTCATCCCAAGTCAAATGTTTAGATGGGTCGCGATGCTCATCGCAGCGATCTACTGCGCACTCCTATTTGCTGGCCTACTAAAGCTCCGTCCCCGCAGAGAGCCCGACAGGACAGAGACGATCCCGGCTCCCGTAAAAGTGGTCGCGGGGTTCGCAGTCATGGTCTATTTCCTCTATGTTTTCTTCTATATGAGTCTCCCAGCCGCATACACCCAAGTCTTCGGTACCTTGAGTCAGAGGGAATATCAGATTGAGGAGGTAAAGAGGGGTGGCGCCAAAGCAGTGCTCTGCCAATATCGTCTGAAGTTGCGCGCCGTGCCCACGGTGCTCAACGACACCTTTTGCGTCGATGAGGGGTTCGCACGCAGTCATTCGTCTGGGCAGTCGATTGTGCTGACGGGAAAGGAGTCCGTATTTGGATTGCGTTTCGACAATGCGAGCTAACACCTCGTTCGAGCGGACGCGTGAGGGATAAAGTGCCAAGCTCAGGTGCCGGCGCGCGCGCCGCTCAACTCAACCGTTAGGCGGCTCAAGTGAACTCTTCGCTCGAAATCGCTGCACAACGCATGCTCACGCTTCAGGACGTCGGCTTGTCCGCCGCTTCGGCGCCGAACGATGTACGAGAGCGGTGCAATCTCATCGCTGCTGATCTGGCGCAGCGCTACCTTTCCGGATCACTGAACTGGGCCGATGCAGATACATGCGCAAATCACATTTACGATCTCATGATCTTGCATTGCGGCTCGCAAGTGCCAGCCTTTGCCTGGGACATTTTCCTGGCATTTGATGAGGGTGAGGTGGATGATCGTGGTGACAGGCACACTCGCCCTCGAGTCACGGAACTCTTGCGCAAGTATGGCGCCGCCTAACACCTCGTTGGAGCGGACGCGTGAGGGATAAAGTGCCAAGCTCATACGCCGGCGTGCGCGCCGCTCAACTCAACCGTTAGAACGCACAAATCTTTTCGGAGTGCGGAGAGATTCTCTCCAGAAACTCACCTTTCGTCTTCGCGGCGCCGCAAGGGAAGCGGCCCATCCAAGTGGATGGCCCGAACGTCACTCGATCGGAAGCGTTGCTCGAGCGAGCCATCGAGATAAATCGCAAGTCCGGTCGGCGTTGCGGCCAGGTAATCCCCGGCGACGCGGCCGAGGGCCCGCACGCGGCAACCCAACCGGTTAAGGTAAGCGCGGTTGCGCCGCTTGGGTCACGGCGGCATCCTGCGATCCAGCTTCGGCGAGCGCCCTTCGATCAGGTGTCACGGATGGGCGCGAAGCGCCAGATACGTTGTGCCAAGGGACTGAATCAGCTTCGGAGAAATCAGGCGTGTGCGTTCTAACACCTCGTTCGAGCGGACGCGGGGACGATAAAGTGCCAGTAGCCCACGTCGGCGCGCGCGCCGCTCAACTCAATCGTTAGGCCGCTGTGAGCAACGTCACTTCCGATTCATTGAGACGTCGACCACTGTGGTACGCCAAGTGGCTTTTCGCTTGTTTCGCTTGTGGCTTCGGGCTTATGTTGCTGCTCTGCATCGTTGGCCTTCCATTTGTAGGCATGAAACTCTTTGATCTCTGGCCAACGCCAATTGGTCGCCTTACCATGCTTGGCCTCATTGTCGTCTCTGCTCCATCTCTCTTTCGACGGCTCAGATGAATAGGGTCGGACACGAGCGAAGCTGCGCGGGAAGCAGCAAGAACTGTCAGCCACCGTCACCTCGTAGGCGGCCTAACAAATCGTTGGAGCGGACGCGTGAGAGATAAAGTGCCAAGCTCATACGCCGGCGTGCGCGCCGCTCAACTCAACCGTTAGGCGAATCGCATGCGCACCGCAGACCTCCCAGGTATACTCGCAGGATTTGCTGTTGCGCTGGTCGGCTTCTTTCTTCTGGGCGTATCGGCGATTGTTTCCGCGCCATCGCTGGCTGAGCGCACTTCCTTCGTCGGAGGAATAAGTGTGGACACGTTGTCAGGCGATGACGTCAGTCCAGCTCAAGATGTCACGGAAAATCCATACAACCTGCGGACTGCCATTTGGCTAAGTCCTGCCGAGATTTGGCTGGAAATCGCAGGATGGATTACCGTTGCGTTGATTGCAGGAGCGGCAGCCGCGCGCATCGGCAGGTCCGTGCAGGCATGGCGAGGTGCGCTTTCAGTAGGATTGGCCGCGGCTTGCTCTATGTTTTGGCTCGCATACGATTCCCCAGCCTTATCAGTTTGGGACGTCGCTGCGGGAGCGTCACTTGTTGCCTTCTTAGTAGGGGCGACCGGTGGCATTGGTGGACTGATCGCGGTGAGATTCGCCTAACAAATCGTTGGAGCGGACGCGTGAGGGATAAAGTGCCAAGCTCAAACTGCGGCGTGCGCGCCGCTCAACTCAATCGTTAGGCAGCATGAGCGCGCCTCACACAGACCTCGCTGCGCTTTGCCGCCACCTCGAGGATCTGGGCGAACAGCGCCCTACACCTGAGGCTCGCGCAGAGCTTGAAACTGGCTTGGGTTCTAAGTGGGACGGAGTCGTGGTGACATCCGCTCGTTCACTTTCTAAATGGGGGGACGTTCAGTCCGTAACCGCAATTCGCAAGTCGCTGGTCGAAAAGTCCCAGCTTCAACATCGCTGGGCCACCGCAGGAGCGTTGGCGGAAGCACTCGCGCCTCACCTGTCGGCTGCTGACCTTAAGTGGGTTGTGCCGCTCGTTGTACGGGACTCCAATCGGCACTATCGTTGGGCCCTATTCAGACTCTTGGCGTTTACCCCTAAAGGGCAAACACTCCGGGAGCTCAAGAGCTTCGAAGGCGTCGCTGGCGTCGATCCAAAGGATCTGCGACATGTCGCCACTTTCGTCGAGATGCAATCGCGCAACGATGCTGCCTAACAAATCGTTGGAGCGGACGCGTGAGGGATAAAGTGCCAAGCTCGAATGCCGGCGCGCGCGCCGCTCAACTCAACCGTTAGGCCGCAGCAGTGACACGTGTCTACATCGACATCTCGCTCTTTACTCCCAACAGTTCGGTGGGAGTGATTAACGGCCACCTGGATCTTGAGAAAGTGCCGGGTGAGGGCGGAACCGTCGCCTTCGACAGGCCAATCGCCCCGGTCGTGGCGCCGGGCGTTTCCGGATTCCGATCACATCTTGCTGTTGAGCATGTGTCTCCGCCTGTTGCGGGTACGAGCGAGGTACTACTTTCGCTCGCAGACATTACCGTGGCTTCACGGGCCGATGCGCTAAAGGTGGCGGAGTATCTTCATAGTGGCTTTGGTCTCAACTTCGATGAACATTAGCGTCAAGGGTCGCGCGCTGCAGCGGCCTAACACCTCGTTGGAGCGGACGCGTGAGGGATAAAGTGCCACTCGTTACTGCCGGCGTGCGCGCCGCTCAACTCAATCGTTAGACGTCATGGATACCGAATCACAAGACTCA
Organism: Pseudomonadota bacterium; assembly: GCA_023433705.1. GTDB lineage: Bacteria > Pseudomonadota > Gammaproteobacteria > Steroidobacterales > Steroidobacteraceae > CADEED01. The sequence continues at coordinate 93 of JAEYUC010000055.1, read as the reverse complement.
TCTCCGCCTTCTCAGCGCTTGGGTGCGCTATCGGTACGAGTCCTAGTTAAGACAATCCTAAAGTCGGTCCTGTGGCTCGGCATCGCATGGGTG
>JAEYUC010000093.1 GCA_023433705.1 Pseudomonadota bacterium | reverse complement strand
GCGCCGACGTGGTGAACCTCGAAGTGCAGCTCTCCTCGCGCGTGAAGGGCGAGAGCATGCTCGACACGATCTTCACGCTCGAGTCCTGCCACGTGGATGTGTTCGTGATCCGCGATGCGGAATCGGGCGTGCCCGGCCTGGTCGCCCAGCATGTGAAACCTCACGTGAGCGTGTTGTCCGCCGGTGAAGGCAGCGTCTCGCATCCCACCCAGCGACTGCTCGATGCGCTGACCATCCTGCAGTCGAAGGGCCGGTTCGATGCCCTCAAGGTCGCCATTGTCGGGGACGTGAAACACTCGCGCGTGGCGCGCTCGGCCTGGCACGTGCTCGCGACGCTCGGCGTCGCCGAGATCCGCATCGTCGCGCCGAAGGCGCTGATGCCCGACGCGGGTGAGTTCGCCGGCTGCGAGCGCTTTACGTCCATCGACACGGGCATCGCCGACGTCGATGTCGTCATGATGCTGCGCATCCAGAAGGAGCGCATGGCGACGGCGCAGATCCCGGACGCGGACCGGTATTTCGCGAAGTTCGGACTCTCGGCGGAGCGGCTCGCGAAGGCCAGGCCGGATGCGATCGTCATGCATCCGCAGCCGATGAACCGCGGCATCGAAATCGCATCCGACGTCGCGGACGGGCGCCAATCGGTCATCCGCGAGCAGGTACGCAACGGCGTCGCGGTGCGCATGGCCGTGCTCGAGGCCGTCATCGAAGGCCGCGGCAAATGAACGCGCTGCCGCAAGAAGAACCCGGCCGCGGCGCCGGCGTTCACCCCGCGCACCGCGGCAGCATCTGTCTCGAGGACGGCACACTCATCGCGCAGGAAAGCTGGCCCGGCGAGCAGTTCGTGTTGCGCATCGCGGCGCCCAAGTGCGCGGCGCGCGCGCTGCCCGGAAGCTTCGTGCATCTCACCTGCGATCCGGACGTGCCCATGCGTCGACCGCTGTCCATCCAGCGCGTGGATGCCGCGGAAGGCTGGATCGAGATTCTCTACAAGATCGTGGGCCCGGGTCTGCGCGCGCTGAGCCGGCGCAAACCGGGCGACTCGATCAGCGTGCTCGGACCGATCGGTCAGCCATTTCGCCCCGATCCGAAGCGCCCGCGCGCGCTGCTCGTCGGCGGCGGCGTCGGGATTCCACCGATGGTTTTCCTGGCGGAGTGGATGACTGCGCAGAGTGATGCCTGGAAGCCGCTGGTGCTGATGGGCTCGGAGATTCCCTTCCCGTTCAAGGCGCGCCCGTCGACGATCCTCGTGTCCGGCATGCCCGCGGGCAGCATCGCCTGCATGCCGCTGCTCGATGGCTGGGGCGTGCCGAGCCGGCTCGCATCGAAGGCTGGATTCCCTGGCTGTTACGACGGCTTCGTCACGCAGCTCGCGGATGAGTGGTTAGGCTCGCTCGACGCGGCCGCGAAGGCCGAGGTCGAGGTCTTCTCGTGCGGACCGACGCCGATGCTCGAGGCGATGGCGAAGGTCGCCGCGAAACACGGCGTCCCCTGCCAGGTCTCGCTCGAGGAGTTCATGGCCTGCGCGGTCGGCGGCTGCGCGGGCTGCACGGTGAAGGTGATGACGCCCGATGGCCCGGCGATGAAACGCGTGTGCGTGGACGGGCCGGTGTTCGATTCGCGCGCCGTGTTCCAGTCGTAAACAAAAGAAAAGGCGCGTCACGAATGACGCGCCTCTTCAACCCTTCACGCACAACACCTGCTTGAGGGTGTACGCGATCTCGACGAGATCGCGCTGCGCCGCCATCACCGCGTCGATGTCCTTGTACGCGGCCGGCGTTTCGTCGATGACGCCCGCGTCCTTGCGACACTCCACGCCCTCGGTCGCGGCCTTGTGGTCCTCGACCGTGAAACGCTTCTGCGCCGCGGTACGCGACATCACGCGACCCGCGCCGTGCGAGCAGCTCTCGAAGCTCTCGGGATTTCCGAGTCCGCGCACGATGTACGAGCGCGCGCCCATCGATCCCGGGATGATCCCGAGCTCGCCCTTGCGCGCGCTCACCGCGCCCTTGCGGGTCACGATGAGGTCCTCTCCGAAGTGCGTCTCGTGCGTGCAGTAGTTGTGGTGGCAGTTCACCGCCACCTCGCCTAACTGAAACGCACGCAGCTCCTCGCGCATCACGCGCAACACCGCGTCCATCATCGAACGGCGGTTCTCGGCCGCGTAGTCCTGGGCCCAGGTCATCGCCTCGACGTAGTCGTCGAAGTGATCCGTTCCCTCGACCAGGTACGCGAGATCCTGGTCCGGCAAGTTGATGAAGTGCTTCTTCATGTCCTTGCGCGCCAGCTCGATGAAGAGCTGGCCGATCAGATTGCCGATGCCGCGCGAACCCGAGTGCAACATCGCCCACACGGTCTGCTCGGTATCCAGACAGACTTCGATGAAGTGGTTGCCGCCACCCAGCGTTCCGAGCTGCTTGTGCGGTTCCTTGTTCTTCAGGCGCGGATACTTCGCGACGATGGTTTCGTGGCGCTTTTCGAGCGTCTTCCACCGCGTCGCCACCGAATCCGGTGTGTTGCCCCAGGAACCCTTGTGCGCGCGGCCGCGCACCGTCACCGAGCCATGCGGCACGGCGCGTTCGATGCGCGCACGCAGCGACGCGAGCGACTCGGGCAGGTCCTTCGCCTTCAGGGTAGTTTGGACCGCCATCATGCCGCAGCCGATGTCCACGCCCACCGCGGCCGGGATGATCGCGCCCTTGGTCGCGATCACCGAGCCCACCGTCGCGCCCTTGCCGACGTGCACGTCGGGCATCACGGCCAGGTGCGAGTGCACGAACGGCATGCGCGCGATGTCCGTTAGCTGGCTCTTCGCCTGCTCGTCCACGGGCACGCCGCGCGTCCACATCTTCACGTGGCGCCCGCCCTCGACGTTCAAAGTTTCGTAGTTCTTCTCGCCCATATATTCACCATTCGTTCGAGGGTGCTCGCCGGCGGACCAGCCCCAGAAGCTGAATCTGGTGGCCCGCCGGTTTTCCTACGATGCCCGCGCAAGGCCCGGCACCATGTTCTTCAACACACCTTCGAGGCCGTTGTAGACGGTGATCTTGTCCACCTTCTCCGTGACCTTCTCCAGCGTCTCGAGCTCCTTCAGACGCATCAGCGTCGGGTTCTCTTCCATGAGGCGCGCGGTGTTCAGCAGCGAACGCGTCGCGGCCGTTTCCTCGCGGCGGCGGATCAGGTTGGCCTGCGCCAGCTTCTCCGCCTCGACCACCTGGTTGAGGATGGTCTTCATCTCGCCCGGCAGGATCACATCCTTCACACCCACCGAGCGCACCGCGAGTCCACTCGCCTCGAGCTTCGCCGCCGACGCGGCGACCTCGCGGTCGATCGCGCCCTTGTCGGTCAGAAGCTCATCGAGCGTGCGCGTACCGACGGCCTCGCGCAGCGCGAACTGCAGCTCCTTGTAGACGTAGTCCACGAAGTTGCTGACAGTCGTACGCGCCTTGACCGCGTCCGTGACCTGCCACAGGGCCGTCAGGTTCACGCGCAGGCTCACCTTGTCGCGCGTCAGGATTTCCTGACCCGCGACTTCCATGGCCTGCAAACGCAGATCCACGAGCTCGACACGCAGCACGCGCTGAAACTTCCACCAGGCCGCAAGACCCGGCTTCAGAATCTCGCGCAGCTCGCCGTCGACGATCAGCAGGCCGACGGCCGTATCCGGCACTTCGACCACGCCGATCGCGGCGTCCACGCCGCTCGCGTTCTTCGCGCCCGCGAGCACGCGAGCCGTACGCGCATCGAGCGCGTATTCCGCGCTGATGTCGCGCACCTCGACGCGCACCTTCACCGGACCGCGCCAGTAGAGCTGGCGCGAACCCGGCGCGAGTACACCCGACAGGCGCTCGTTCTTGTAAACGAGGCCCACCTCGCGGTCGCCGAGCTCGACGATGTCCACGAACGGCTCGAGCAGCGCGCGCGATTCGCCTACCAGCACATCCGCGCGCGGCGGATTGAACTCCGGCACCGACACGTCGTAAGTCGCCACGGTCGTACGCGCGAGCGGATCCCACAGCCAGTACACGCCCGGCGCGAGCACACGCTCGAGGCTGCGCTCGCGGAACACCACGGCGCGCTCGTACTGAGCGACTGCCACACGCTTCAAACCCAACATGTTCTTCTCCTTCGTATCTCTTCCCAACCTCGTGACGCGGGTCGATCGATCCCGCGTCACGATCCGGATCGCCGCCGGCCCCATTGCCCGCGGCGATTCGCCGAATAGGTCGAGGCTTCCCACGCCCCCGGAACGGTCCACCGGTCGCGCGGCGTCATCGCCGTAGTGAGTCCGGCGGGACGCATGGACGACCACACGCGCGCTCCCGCCCGACGTTCCACGGCCCCGTCCGCCGCGCACTCCGGCGGCTCAGGGCGCCGGGCGCGCCGCGACGCGGTTGCGCCGTCCGGCCCGAAGGCCTCGCGACGCCGGCCGCCTCGCCGGGTCACCTCGATGCGGGACTCGCGTCCCGCGTTTCAAGCAACACTCCAGTTCTTGCTGGTAACAAGGCGCGGGAATCGAACCCGCGACAGGGAGAATCTCAATCTCCTGCTCTATCCAACTGAGCTAGCCTGTTGCGATCACTGCCCCGCTGCTTCGCGGTACACGCACCCACGACTGCTGCCAGGTGAGAGCGCGCCAGCCGGCTTTCGAAACCGGACCGCTGCGAAATTTCGAGACAAAGACCTCCTGACGGCGCGCCGCCCCTCCATCGAAAGATGGGCGTCGCACCGAATTCGAAAAGTTTGTATGGCCCCCAAACGGCGAGGCCCCGATCAGCGGCGGCTGACCGGGGCCTCGTATGAGAGCCTTGCGGAGAGCTGCCGAACGCCGCTCTCCGATTCCACGAAGAGCTAGAACATCAGGTTCCCGAAATCCCGTTCGCCTCGAAGCGCGCGCGCGAGGTCGCCGGCCTGATTCGACAGAATCGGGTCTTGCGGCAGCGCGATCGCGGTGCGGGCGAATGAATTGCGGTAGTTAGGATGCATAGGGGCGCGCATTCTATGCCTGGAAAGGCGGCTGTCAAGCGCAATCTTGACGAGGCCTGTCCCCGTTTGCCAGGAAACGGGGAATGTCCCCATTTATCCCGTTTATCAGCCGAAGTTGATCTTGGCTTCGAGGTTCGAGCGCGAATCCGCGTTCGCGAGCGCCTCTTCCATGTCGATCTTGTTCTGCTTGAAGAGATTCAGCAGCGCCACGTCGAAGCTCTGCACCCCGCGCTCGGAGCTCTGGACGATGGCCTCCTTGATCGCGCTCACGTCGCCTCGCTTGATGAGCTCCGTGATGTAGGGCGTATTGAGCATGACCTCGATCGCGGCCATGCGCTTGCCGTCCTTTGCAACCACCAGGCGCTGCGAAAGGATCGCCCGCAGGTACTGCGACAGATCGAGGAAGATCTGCTTGTGCTGGTCCTGGGGAAACATGTTGATGATGCGATCCAGCGTCTCCGCGCTGTTGTTCGCATGCAGGGTGGATAGGACGAGATGACCTGTGCCCGAAAGGTTGATCGCCGCTTCCATCGTCTCCTTGTCGCGGATTTCGCCGATGAGGATGACGTCGGGGGCGGCGCGCATGACGCCTCGCAGCGCCCGCGCGAATGACTTGGTGTCGAGACCCACTTCGCGCTGATTCACGATCGAGCGCTTGTTGGTGTGGAGGAATTCTATCGGATCCTCGATCGTGACGATGTGATCCGACGAGCTCTCGTTGCGATGGTTGATCATCGCCGCGATGGACGTGGACTTGCCCGATCCCGTCGCGCCGACCATCAGGATGAGCCCGCGCTTCATCATGATGAGTTCCTTGAACATGTCCGGCAGCCCGAGCTGGTCGAGCCGCGGCATGTCGGCGCTGATGTAGCGCATGACCATCGCGGGATAGCCGCGCTGGTAGAACACGTTGACGCGGAAACGGCCGAGGCCCGGCTCCGAGATCGCGAAGTCGATTTCGAGCTCGCGCTTGAAGTGCTCGAGCTGGTCGGGCGTCATGAGCCCGTAGGCCGCCTGGCGCACCGCCTCCGGCGACAGCACCTGCTTGTTGATCGGCAGGATCTGGCCTTCGATCTTGACCTTGATCGGGGAATTCGAGGTGAAGAACAGGTCGGATGCCTTGCGTTCGACCATCAGTTTGAACAGCGGCCGGGTGTTGAGCACCATCGGGCCGCTATCGCCCGAGCCCTTGACCTCGACCGTCTCGACGAGCTTTTCGTTCACCGCTGACATGTGGACCTTGTTGTTGGTTAGAACGAGCGGCCTTGCTGCTCTTCGTCGATGATCGTGAGCGCGCCGCCGTCGTCGAGGTTCTTCACCTCGCGCTTGCTCTCGAGCTTGATGCGCAACCGCAGCTCGTTCTTCGAATCCGCATTGCGCAACGCGTCTTCGTAGGAAATGAACCCGGCCTCGTACAGTTCGTAGAGCGCCTGGTCGAAGGTCTTCATGCCGATACGCGTCGAGCGCGACATGACTTCCTTGATCTTCGCGACCTCGCCCTTGAAGATGAGGTCCTGGATCAGCGGCGAGTTCAGCATGATCTCCATCGCCGCGATGCGTCCGGAACCGGACTCGCGCGGAACCAGGCGCTGCGACACCAGCGCGCGGATGTTGAGCGACAGATCCATGAGCAGCTGCTCGCGCCGCTCGTCGGGGAAGAAGTTGATGATGCGGTCCAGCGCCTGGTTGGAGCTGTTCGCGTGCAGCGTCGCGAGCACGAGGTGACCGGTTTCGGCGAACTGGATGCCGTATTCCATCGTCTCGCGATCGCGGATTTCGCCGATCAGGATGACGTCCGGCGCCTGGCGCAGCGTGTTCTTGAGCGCCGCATGCCAGTTGTCCGTGTCGACGCCCACCTCGCGGTGCGTGATCACGCAGCCCTTGTGCTGGTGCACGTATTCCACCGGGTCTTCGATGGTGACGATGTGGCCGCGCGTCTTTTCGTTGCGGTAACCCACCATCGCGGCCAGCGACGTGGACTTGCCCGAGCCCGTGCCACCGACCAGGATCACGAGTCCGCGCTTGGACAGCACCACCTCTTTGAGGATGGGCGGGAGGTCCAGCTCCTCGAGCGTCGGGATCTTGGAGTTGATGAGGCGGATGACGCAGCCGGTGTGGCCCTGCTGCACGAAGGCGTTGACGCGGAAACGGCCGATGCCCGGCGGCGCGATCGCGAAGTTGCACTCCTTCGTCGCGTCGAATTCCTTGGTCTGGCGGTCGTTCATGATCGCGCGCACCAGCACCGCCGACTGCTCGGCGGTCAGCGCGCGCTCGGACTGCGGCCGTACCTCACCGTCGATCTTGATCGCCGGCGGGAAGCCCGCGGTGATGAACAGGTCGGAAGCCTTCTTGTCGACGACGCGACGAAGAAGGTCCTGCATTAGTTTGATGCCCTGTTCTCTATCCATGCGTACTACCTATCTCTTCCGCGGCTTTGCCGCTTCACGGACCCGGTTCGGCTTTGCGAACCGGGTTGAGTCCCGGGCGCGAGCCCGTTACAGACTGTCCTTGTTGGAAGCCTTGTATCGGGCTTCTTCCTTGCTGACCACGCCCTTGGTGACGAGGTCGGCCAGACACTGATCGAGCGTCTGCATGCCCTGCTGCGCGCCGGTCTGGATCGCCGAGTACATCTGCGCGATCTTGCCTTCGCGGATCAGGTTACGGATGGCCGGCGTACCGATCATGATTTCGTGCGCGGCGACGCGACCGCCGCCATTGCGCTTGAGCAGGGTCTGCGAGATGACCGCGCGCAGCGACTCCGAGAGCATCGCGCGCACCATTTCCTTTTCCTGCGCAGGGAACACGTCGACCACGCGGTCGATGGTCTTGGCGGCGGAGCTGGTGTGCAGCGTGCCGAACACGAGGTGGCCGGTTTCCGCGGCGGTGAGCGCGAGACGGATCGTCTCGAGGTCGCGCATTTCACCGACGAGCACGACGTCCGGGTCTTCGCGCAGCGCCGAGCGCAGCGCCTCGGAGAAGCCGAGCGTGTCGCGATGCACTTCGCGCTGGTTCACGAGGCAACGCTTGCTCTCGTGCACGAATTCGATGGGGTCCTCGATCGTGATGATGTGATCGGGACGATTGTCGTTACAGTGATTGACCATGCCCGCGAGCGTGGTGGACTTGCCCGAGCCCGTGGGGCCGGTCACGAGCACGAGGCCGCGCGGCAGCATGCACAGGTCGCGGAAGATCTTCGGCGCACCGAGGTCGTCCAGCGAGATGATCGTGGACGGAATGTTGCGGAACACCGCGCCGGCGCCGCGATTCTGGTTGAACGCGTTGACGCGGAAGCGCGCGAGCTTGGGGATCTCGAACGAAAAGTCCGTCTCGAAGAACTCTTCGTAAGCCTTGCGCTGCTTGTCGTTCATGATGTCGTACACCATGCCGTGCACTTCCTTGTGGGTCAGCGCGGGCATGTTGATACGTTTCATGTCGCCATCGACACGAATCATCGGAGGGACGCCTGCGGACAGGTGCAAGTCCGAGGCGTTATTCTTTACGGCGAAAGCGAGGAGCTGGGCGACGTCGACGGCCATGTTGGTCCCTTGGAAAACGCCGTTGAGTATAGACCCGGGTATCAGTGATCAATATGTTATCCCTTCCGCAGAATTGCTCGCAGGCAGTGGGCGACGTGCAGGCCCGGATCGCGGCCGCGGCCCGCGAAGCCGGCCGAAATGTCGACTCCGTCACGCTTCTGGCCGTCTCGAAAGGTCAGAGCGCCGCAGCAATCGAAGCCGCCGCGCGGGCCGGTATCGAGAACTTCGGGGAAAATTTTCTACAGGAATGCCTGCCGAAAATCGCCGAGCTCGCGGGGCGCGAGCTCTCCTGGCATTTCATCGGTCGCATCCAGGCTAACAAGACGCGCCCCATTGCCGAGAATTTCGCCTGGGTGCACGGCATCGACCGCCTCAAGATCGCCGAGCGGCTCTCGGCCCAGCGACCGTTCCACGCACCGCCGCTCAACGTGTGCCTGCAGCTCCACGTCGGCGGAGAAGCCAGCAAGGGCGGCGTTCCCGCCACCGAGCTTCGCGCGCTCGCCGAGGCCGTCGCGGCGCTGCCGCGCCTCGCGCTGCGCGGACTCATGTGCATGCCTCCCGCCGAATCCGAGATCGCGCGTCAGCGGCATTGGTTTCGCGAAACCCGGCAGGTGTTCAACTACCTGAACGAACACGGCTTCCGCCTCGACACGCTTTCGATGGGCACCAGCGCGGATTTCGAGGCGGCCATCGCGGAAGGATCGACGATGGTGCGGGTCGGAACCGCGATCTTCGGGCCACGATCCTGACGGCGCGCTAACCTTAGGCAATTCTCCAAGGGATCCGGATGAACATCACTGCGGCATTCATCGGCGGCGGAAACATGGGCGGCGCGCTCATCCGTGGCCTCATCGCTCGCGGCTTGCCCGCGCAGAACATCAGCGTCGGAGAAGCCGTCCAGCAACGGCGCGTGCAGCTTGCCGACGAGCTCGGCGTACACGTCACGGCGGACAATCGCGAGGCGATCGCCGGCGCCGACGTGGTCGTGCTCGCCGTGAAACCCCAGGACATGGCCGGGACGGTGCGACCGCTCGCCGAAACTTTCCGCGCACGCCCTCCGCTGGTGCTGTCCATCGCCGCGGGTATCCGCGTGGGCGACATCGAGCGTTGGTGTGGACCCGGCGTCGCCGTGGTGCGCGCGATGCCGAACAGGCCCGCGCTGAACAGCGCCGGCGCGACGGCCATGTTCGGCCCGCCCTCCCTTACGGCCGCGCAGCGCGAGCTGGCCGCGCAGGTCCTCGGCGCGGTCGGCACGACGGTGTGGGTGACCGACGAGGACGCGCTCGACGTCGTCACCGCGCTGTCGGGCAGCGGTCCCGCCTACTTCTTCCTGCTGGCCGAACTCATGACGGAAGCCGCGGTAAAGCTCGGGCTCGATCGCGCCGCGGCGCAGGAGCTCGCGATCCAGACGCTGTACGGCTCGGGTCGCATGGCGCGCGACAGTGACGGCGATCTCGCGCGCCTGCGCGCGGAAGTCACTTCCAAGGGCGGGACGACCGAAGCCGCCCTGCGCTCGTTCGAGGCGTCCAACCTGCGTGGTATCGTCGCCACGGCGCTCGGCGCCGCCACCGATCGCGGCCGCGAGATGGCGCAAACCTTCGGTCAGACCCTCGGAGACAAGTCACGCTCATGAACGCACTCGTTTATCTGGTCGACTCGCTGCTGACCATCTACCTGTACGTCCTCATCCTGCGTTTCGTCATGCAGCTGTCGCGCGCGGACTTCCGCAACCAGATCGCGCACGCGGTGCTCGTCGTGACCAACCCCGTGATCATGCCGCTGCGGCGCATACTGCCGCCCGCGGGCAAGGTCGACACGGCCTCCGTCGTCGCCATCATCCTTTTCGCCGCCCTAACCATTGGCGTGGTCCAGGCTCTCGCCGGCGGCTTCGTGTTAGATCCGGTCACCTGGATACAGCTGACGTTCCTGACGCTGTTGCGCGCATTCATACAGTTCTACACGTTCGCGCTGATCATCTACGCCGTGCTCTCCTGGGTGGTTCCTGCCGGTTATTCCCCGCCGATGGCCCTGCTCGGCGCGATCTGCGAGCCGATTCTCGCGCCATTTCGCCGCCTGATTCCGCCGATCGGCGGAATCGACCTTTCCGTGCTGTGGGCGTTGTTGCTGCTCGGCGTGTTGTTGCGCCTGTTTCACTTCGCGTGAATCGCGCGCGCGCCGCAATTCAAAGGGGCCGCCGGCCCGTCGCTACAAAGACTTAACGCGCACTTCAACAGCGATTCGACGCTCGCACTCTCGCGTGGATGGCGAAGATTCGTACAGCTCACGCGCTCGAATCCCGGCGCGACGTTACCCGGTCCAAACTCGAGCGTGTGCGCGAGAGCCTAGAAAACAAGGCATTTTCAGCATGCTCGAGCGCCGAAAAACATTTGCCTGCGCGTAACCGTGTGATATGTTTCGCGCCGAATCGAAAGCGGCGAAGCATTTTTTTCGCTGCGAATTTTTCCAACGAGGAGTCGAGTAATGGCAAAGAAAGGTGGCGCACCGACGAAGTCGGAGATCGTGGCCCAGATCACCAAGGACACTGACCTGTCCCGCAAGCAAGTGGCCGCGGTATTCGAGTCACTCAACGGCATCATCAAGAAGAGCCTGCGCGGACCCGGTCTGTTCACGCTGCCCGGCCTGCTCAAGATGAAGGTCGTGAAGAAGCCCGCGACGAAGGCGCGCGAGGGCATCAACCCCTTCACGAAGGAAAAGATGGTTTTCAAGGCGAAGCCGGCCTCCAAGAAGGTTCGCGTCCTGCCTCTTAAGAGCCTCAAGGCGCTGGTGAACTGATAGTTCACGGCATCGAGCCGCTCGATTGTTTCGCGCGTGCCACGACGCGCGAAGCGACCAGAGAGCCCTGCATCTCGCGATGCACGGGCTCTTTGCGTTTCAGGACCCGAGGAAATCGAGCACGAGTGGTTTGAGGTCGTGCAGCCGGCCATGGAAGAAATGACCCGCGCCGGCCAGCACGTGCAGCCTCGGTTTGTGAGGTTGCTTCTCCGCCCAGGCGAGCACCGCATCCGGCGGAACGACATCGTCGGCGTCGCCCTGCACCAGCATCCAGTCGCAATCCGGATGCGTCACGTCGCCGAGCTCGAAGCGCGCCACGGGCGGCGCCACGGCCACCAGTTTCGCGGGCGCCAGGCGCTCCGCCGCCCGCAGCGCGACGAAGGCGCCGAACGAGAAGCCACCTAACCACAGCGCGGCGGACGGGTAACGCCGGCGTCCCTCCGCCACGACGGCCGCGAGGTCGTCCACCTCACCGCGCCCGTTGTCGAACGCGCCGCCGCTGGCGCCGACGCCGCGGAAATTGAAGCGGAACGTCGGCGCACCAGATTCGATCATCGCCCGCGCGAGCACGTGCGTGACCTTGTTGTCCATGGCGCCGCCGAACAGCGGATGCGGATGACAGACGACACCGAAGGCCGCGGGCGCGGCCTCGGCGTCCTCGTATTCGAGTTTTGCTTCCAGCGCGCCGGCGGGTCCCGCGAGCGTCAGGACTTCCGTGCGCATCACGGGGCCTTGTAGACGGTGTCGTCCTTCATGACGAACACCACGCGCTCCGTGACCTTGATGTCGGTGAGCGGATCGCCCGGCACACCGACCAGCTCGCCGAGCTTGCCCACCGCGATGCTGCCGGTCTGGTCGAACAGGTCGAGGAACTTCGCGGGAACCGAGGTCGCGGCGCGGAGCGCCTCCATCGCGGGCATGCCGCTTTCGACCATGAGCGCGAACTCGCGCGCGTTGTCGCCGTGTTTGCCGACGCCGGAATCGGTGCCGAACATGATCTTGACGCCGGCCTTGTAGGCCTTCGCGAACGTCCCCTGGATCTGGGGGCCGACCTGCAGCGCCTTGGGACGCACGACCGGGGGAAAGTAGTTTGGATCCTGCGCCTGGTCGAACACCCAGCGCCCGGCCGAGATCGTCGGCACGTAGTAGGTACCGCGCTCCTTCATGAGCTTCATGCCCTCGTCGTCCATGAACGTGCCGTGTTCGATCGAATCGACGCCGCCGCGAATGGCGCGCTTGATGCCCTCGGCGCCGTGGCCGTGCGCGGCGACCCTGAACCCGTAGTCCCGCGCGGTCGCGACGATGGCGCGAATCTCCTCCTCCGTGAATTGCGGATTGAGGCCATTCTTCGCGATCGACAACACACCGCCGGTGGCCGTGATCTTGATGGTGTCCGAGCCGTCCTTGTAACGCTGCCGCACCGCCTTGCGCGCGTCCTCGACGCCGTTGACGACACCGTCGGCCGGGCCCGGATCGGCCGGGAACTTGCGCGCCCAGCCGTTCGTGGGATCGGCGTGGCCGCCGGTGGTGGCGATGGACTTGCCCGCGGCGACGATGCGCGGTCCAGGCACCTTGCCGGCGTTGATCGCGTTGCGCAGCGAGATCGCCGCGCGATACGAGTCGCCGAGGTCGCGCACCGTCGTGAAGCCCGCCTCGAGCGTACGCTTCGCATAGACCACGCCATCGATGACGACGTCGCCTTCGTTCTTCTTGTAGCTGTCGATCTCAGAGGTGCGGCTGTATTCGCCGGTCAGGTGCACGTGCATGTCGAACCAGCCGGGCATGAGCGTGCCCTGCTTCAGATCGATCACGCGATCGCCGGGAGCGGGCTGGCGGAAGCCGGCCTCGATCGCGGTGATCCGGCCGTTCTCGACGACGACCGTCTGGTTGGTCCGGACGTCATCCGAAACCCCGTCGATCAACCGGCCGGCATGCACCAACGTGGCCGCCTGCGCCGCCGCGGCCGCGAGGCCGGTAGTCAGGGCCAGCGCGACGACCGCGCGCCGCATCAACGGATCTCCACGAGCTCGACGTCGAACACCAGCGTGGCGCCGCCCGGGATCACACCGCCCGCGCCACGATCGCCGTAACCCATGTCGGGCGGAATGATGAGCCGGCGCTTGCCACCGACCTTCATGCCCACCACGCCTTCGTCCCATCCGCGGATCACGCGCTGGCCGCCGACCGGAAACTCGAAGGGTTCGTTGCGATCGACCGAGCTGTCGAACTTCTTGCCCTTGTTCTCGGGCGCACCCGCGTCGTACAGCCAGCCCGTGTAATGGACCAGCGCGAACTGTCCGGACTTGATCTCGGCGCCCGATCCGGGCGCGATGTCGATTTTCTGCAATGCCATGTTTTCGACTCCTGGGGTCGGTTGATCGGCGGATGAGGATGTCGCCGACGGCGCCGAATCTTCAGGAGTCGGCGTGGCGGGTTTCTCGCGCTGCGAACAGGCCACGAGCAGGCAAGCGAGCAACGCGAATGCCAGTGACTTCGTTCTCATCGCGAGGACCTCCCATCGAGTGTGAGGGCCCGGATTATAGGAGCTTGTTGGCCTTGAGGTACTTCTCGAGGTCGCGGTAGCTGTCGTCGCCACCGGCGTATTTGACGAGATTGCGCGCGGTACGCAGCCAGTCCTGGGTGGTGGGGACGAGTTCCCCGGCCGCGCGTACCAGGTCTTCCTGCGTGATCTCGCGCTCGCGACGGGTCTCGAGATATTCGGTGAGCACGTACTCCTTGGCGCGTTCGACGAGTGCGTCCACGTCGGCCCCCGAATACTGCTCGGTGACCTTCGCGATCGCGCCCACGTCGATCTGTCCGTGGGGCACGCTCTCGAGCGCGAGCTCGATGATGCGCGCCCGCGCCGGCGCGTCCGGCGGTGGCACGAACACCTGCCGCGCGAAGCGGCCCGGCCGTTTCATCGCCGGGTCCACGTCCCACGGCATGTTGGTCGCGGCGAGGATCAGCACCTGGTCGTTCTGGTTGTCGAAGCCGTCGAGCTGCGAGAGGAATTCGTTGACGATCTTGCGGCTCACGTCGGAGCTCGCCTTCGAACGGGCGAAGGCGAGCGCATCGAGTTCATCGAAGAACATCACGCAGGGCTTCTGTGCGCGCGCCTTTTCGAACATCAGCGCGAGATTGCGTTCGCTCTCGCCCTGCCACATCGACAGGATCTCGGCGATGCCGATGGCGAGGAAGCTCGCGTTGCATTCGTTGGCGACCGCACGCGCCAGCATCGTCTTGCCGCAGCCCGGCGGTCCGTAGAGCAGGATTCCGCCGCCAGCCTTCTTGCGGAACTTCGCGAAGAGACCGGGATTGAGGAACGGCTCGATGATCTGCAGCCGGATCGACTTCTTGAGATCCTCCATGCCGGCGATGTGCATGAAGCGCGTCTTGTCCTTCTCCGCGACCGGGCGCGCGATGGAGACGACCTCGGCGCCGCGCGAATCCGGAACGCCGCCCGCGACGATGGTGAGTTTGACCGGCTCGCGCGGCGGCGGCGGCGCGCGCAGCCGCTCGAATTCATCCAGCGGCGGCGCGTCGCCGTGTTTGCGCGCCAGGTCGTATTGCGTCAGAGCGTCGGCCTCGCGCGAAGCGGCGAGCAGCGCGCGCGCGTATTCGAGGCGGGTCGCGGTGTCGAACGGGTCGCCGAGCAGCTTCGTTTCGAGCTCGGCCAGTGTCCGCGGAGTGTCGTTCACAGAAATCGCCTGATGAGTGGCGGCCAGACCCAGCTGTAGATCGCGTAGGCCAGCCACGCGAATGCGACGGGGGTGGCGAGCTCCGGCGCCGACTTCGCGAGCCCGCGGATCACGACGATGCCGCCTATCCACATCGCGATGGACGCGCCCCAGCCCCAGCGCTGCAGCGGCCACAACGGTTTCATGCTCCAGTGATTCTGGATGCGCAGCTCGCGCACCAGCGTGACCAGGTTTTCATTGGCCGGATCCGCGCGCATCGCGCCCTGCGCGATGCGGTGCGCCTCGTCGATGCGTCCGCTGTCGACCAGCGCGACCACCAGCGCATGCACCGAGCTCAGCGATTCTGGGTGGGCCTGCAGTAGTTTGGCCAGGGCCTCGTTCCGCCTTCCGCCGCGGGCGGTGTCGCAGAGCGCGGCGGCGAGCAGGCATTCGTCGTTTTCCGGGTCGTAGCGCAGCCCTTCCCGCGCGAGCTGCTCGGCCTTGTCGAGGTGCAATGTACGCAGCATGAGCCGTGCGTAACGCCCGTACAGATCCGCGCTTTCCGGATATTCGCGCAGCAGCCCGATGAGCAGCAGCTCCGCGTCGGCGTATTCATTGCGCTCCGTGAGCAGCGCGGCGAGGAGTTGGCGGGCCGGCGCGTGGTGGGGAGACGCGACCAGCACCTGGCGCACCGTTTCCTCGGCGCGCCGCGCGTCATCCCCGAACCAGTCGGCCTGGGCGCTGTGGAACAGCAGGTCCGGGTCCTGGGGATATTTCGCGAGGCCTTCGGCGAGCACGCGGCGCGCGTCCGCGATGCGGCGGCGCTCGAGGAAATAGAACGCCTGTTCGGCATACATCGCGGCGGTCGTGGGCCCTCCGCCCTGTTGGTCGGAATCGTTCATGGCCTCAATGATGCGCGAGAATCCAGCGGACGAAGGCGACATTTGCGCACACCCCCAGCACCACGGCGACGATGCCCGGCAACCAGGCCGACAGCGGCTTCGTGCCGCTCACCTGCCCCGCGCGGTAGAACTTGCGCTGCTGGAAGTAGATGGCGCCGAAGCAGCCGAGCGCCAGCGCGCGCAGGACGAGCTGGACGGTGCGGCTCGGATTCATCCCGAGCGTATCGCCGAGCGAGACCAGCACGCCCGAACCATCGAAAAGATAGACGACGAAGAAGGCCGCTGCGCACATCGCGACGAACACGGGCAGGTCCGCCGACAGCCGCGAGAGTCTCCGACTGTTGAACAGGCCGAAGAGGACCGCGCCCAGGGGACCGCCGAAGAACGCCGACAACGCGAATCCGGTCGAGTTGTAGAGCGCCGGGGCCTGGCGGTATTCCGAAAGCGTCGGTCTCAGCAGCTCGTCGTTACTCAAGTCGCATCCACAGGTGATTGAGCCTCTTCACGAATGCGCCCGGATCGGGCAGCTGCGCGCCCTCGGCGAGCATCGCCTGCTCGTATAACACGAGCGCGAGCTCGTCGAAATCCTGCGCCTCCTTCCGTTGTTCGAGGTACTTCACCACGTGGTGCTCGACGTTGAGTTCGAGAACCGGTTTGCTCTCCGGCGCCTTCTGGCCCGCGGCTTCGAGCGCACGCCGCAGCGGCGCGGACAGATCGTGCTCGCCCGCGACCAGCACCGCCGCCGAATCCTTGAGGCGCGTACTCACGCGCACTTCCGAGACCCGGTCGCCGAGCGAATCCTTGACGCGCTTGAGCAGCGGCTTGCTCTCCTCGAGCAGTTCCTCGGCTTTTTTCTTCTCTTCGGGGCTCGCGAGACTGCCGAGCTCGAGATCGCCGCGCGTCGCATCCTTGAACTGCTTGCCTTCGAAGTCGCGCAGGTGATCCATGACCCAGGCGTCGATGCGCCGGCCTAACAACAGCACTTCGACGTTGTGCGCGCGCAGCGCCTCGATGGCGGGATGGCTGCGCGCCGCCGCCAGGCTTTCACCGACGACGTAGTAGATCTTGTCCTGGCCGGTCTGCATGCGGCCGACATAGTCGGAGAGTGAAGTTTCCTCGGCGTCGCCTTCGAGGTTGGTGGTCGCGAAGCGCAGCAGCGGCAACAGCTTGTCGCGGTTGGCGTAATCCTCGGCGAGGCCTTCCTTGAGCACCGCGCCGAATTCGCGCCAGAACGCCTTGTACTTCTCCGGCTCGTCCTTCGCGAGCTTGGCCAGCATGTCGAGCACGCGCCGCGTCAGTGCGCCGCGCATCGCGTCGACTTCGCCGTCGTTCTGCAGCAGTTCGCGCGACACGTTGAGGGGCAGGTCCGCCGAATCGAGGACGCCCTTCACGAAGCGCAGATACAGCGGCAGGAATTGTTCGGCGTCGTCCATGATGAAAACACGCCGCACGTAGAGCTTGAGCCCGCGCGCGCCGTCGCGTTGCCACAGGTCGAACGGCGCTGCCGCCGGTATGTAGATGAGGCTCGTGTAATCGCGTTTGCCTTCCACGCGGTTGTGAGACCACGTGAGCGGATCGCCGGAGCCGTGCGACAGCGCATGGAAGAATTCGATGTATTCCTCGTCCTTGATTTCCGACTTCGGCCGCGCCCACAGCGCGGTGCCGCGATTGACGGCCTCGTATTCGAGCGTCGCGGCGCCTTCCTTGGGCATGCGTACCGGGAAGGCGATGTGATCGGAATAACGCCGCACCAGCGAGCGCAGCTGCCAGGTGTCGAGGAATTCCTTCGCCTCATCCTTGAGGTGCAAGAGGATGGTGGTGCCGCGCTCGGGGCGCTCGATGGATTCGATGGTGAACTCGCCGTCCGCGGCCGATTCCCAGCGCACGCCCTCGGAGGCCGGCAGCCCCGCGCGGCGCGACAACACGGTGACGCGGTCGGCCACGATGAACGAAGAATAGAACCCGACGCCGAACTGGCCGATGAGCTGCGAATCCTTCTGCTGATCGCCAGACAGCTTCTTGAAGAATTCCGCGGTGCCCGAGCGCGCGATGGTGCCGAGGTTCGAGATCGCCTCGTCGCGGCTCATTCCGATGCCGTTGTCGCGGATGGAAAGCGTGCCCTTGTCCTTGTCCACCTCGATCCAGATCGCGAGCTCGGTGTCTCCCGCCATCAGCTCAGGCTTGCTCAGCGATTCGAAGCGCAACTTGTCGTTGGCGTCGGAGGCGTTGGAGATCAGCTCGCGCAGGAAGATTTCCCGGTGGCTGTACAACGAATGGATCATGAGCTTGAGCAGCTCACGGACCTCGGCCTGGAAGCCGAGGGTTTCCTTGGCCTTGTTTTCAGCCTTGTTATCAGGGGTTGAGGTAGTCATGGCGCCCGGAGGGTGCGGGCGCGGGCTTTTTAATTCAAGCCCTGGAACGGGTCTTCCGGGAGGCGGATCAGCGCTTGCGCACGCTGCTCCAGATCGCCATCGCCGTGTTCTTCACCATGTAGCGGCTCGCGCCCATCAGGTCGTCGAGCTCGTCCCAGAGAAGAAGAAAACGTTCCATGGGATCGATCCTAGGAACACGGGTCCGGGGTCGCTGTGTCCGCGGTCACAGTCACCATGGACCTTTGTTGCGCCACCCCACCCACGTCGCTAGTCTTTCGAGCAGTTCACATCAGAACCACATTCTGACAAGTCCTTCGACAGAGGCGCGCCCCGCACATGCAACGCATCGTCGTCCTAAACCCTAAAGGGGGATCCGGAAAGACGACGCTCGCGATCAATCTCGCGGCGTATTTCGCGCAGCGTGGCGATTCGACCGTTCTCATGGACCGCGATCCGCAAGGGTCCGCGACGCGCTGGCTGCGCAAGCGCAAGGCGCCGCAACCGCACATCCACGGCATCGCGACGTTCGAACAGGACTCGCGCACGACCCGTTCGTGGCAGATGCGCATTCCGGACGGCACCGACAAGGTCATCGTCGACAGCCCCGCGGCGGTCGAGGGGCGCTCGCTGCCCGAGCTCACCCGCGACGCGAACAAGGTCCTCGTGCCCGTGCTGCCTTCGGACATCGACATCCATGCCGCGTCGCGCTGCATCGCGGACCTGCTTCTGGTCGCGAAGATCAAGCGGGCGGAAAACCGCATCGGCGTGATCGCCAACCGCGTGCGCAAGAACACGCTCATGTTCCAGGCGCTGATGCGCTTCCTCGAGAAACTCGACATCCCGATCGTGGCGACGGTGCGGGATTCGCAGAACTACGTGCGCGCCGCCGAACTCGGCGTCGGCATCCACGAGATGAAGCCGTACGTGGTCAAGGAGGATCGCGCCCAGTGGGAAAGCCTGCTGGCGTGGCTCGAGCCGGAACGTGTGTTGCTCGAGCAACCGGCGCCGCTGGCCGAGCAGCCCGCGCCCGAAGTGGTCCCGGCGCCCGAGGTCGTGATCGAGGGTTCCGACGAGACCGGCGCGCACGACGCGCGGTTCATCCTGGGCGGCTGAGAACGGGCCGAGCGGCCCATCAACCCACGCCCGTGAGGCGCTGGACTCCAACGATTGACTTCATCTTCATCCCGGCGCTCACCGGCGCCGTGAAACCCCGCGTTTCCTACGCGGTGTAATTTCGCTTGCTTGCGGCTACTTCTTGGCCGGCGCGGGCTCGTCTTCCCAGGATCCCTTCACCTTGTCGGCCCAGTGCTTGTAGCTAGACCAGGTGTACAGGTTCTTGGTGATCGCCGCGTGCCGGCCGCGCGTGCGCTGCATGCGCTCGAGCCACGCGGCGTAGGCGTCCGTACCAACCGGTGGCGGCGCGCCGTTGGCCGTGTTTCCCCTGTTCTTGTCTGAGGCGCTCATGCGTTTCTCCTTCGGTTGACGTAAGCCTACTTTTTCGTCGCACCGAAACGACAGGAACTGATTCACGAGCACGGGACCTATTGCCGACGATGCGGCGCAGGTCGCAGAGATTTTTTCGTTATGTCGCGGTGACGCGCCAATTGCGCGCGCCGATTTAACGCTTGATTGATTATTGTTACGCGACGAGCCGGTAACAGGGACGGTACGCGCTGCCCGGGAGTTTCATGCGCTGCTGCGCGACGAACGCCTGGAGCAGCTCGTCGAGCAGGCGCATCACGGCCGGATCGCCCGTGAGCTCGTACGGGCCTAACTTCTCGATCGCGCGCACGCCGTTTTCCTTGACGTTCCCGGTGACGATGCCCGAGAACGCGCGGCGCAGGTCGGCCGCGAGCTCGTGCACCGGCAGGTCCCGGTACAGGCGCAGCGCCCGCATGGACTCGTGCGTCACGTCGAAGTGGCGCTGGAACGCCGGTGGCACCTTGAGCAGCCAGTTGTAGTTGTAAGAGTCGTTGTGGTTGCGGCGGTAGTCGCGCACCTGCTCCATTGTCGTGACCATGAACCGCGCCACCGCGGGCGGGTCGCCCACGATGATGTGCAGCTTCTCCATCGCGGACTTGCCCAGCGTGCCTTCGATGAAGCGGGAAAACTGCGTGAAATAGTCGGCCGACTCGCGCGGCCCGGTCAGCAACACCTTGAACGGCTGCTCGGCGTTCGCCGGCTCGAGCAGGATGCCGAGCAGGTAGAGGATTTCCTCGGCCGTGCCCACTCCGCCCGGGAACACGACGATGCCGTGCGCCATGCGCACGAAGGCTTCGAGGCGTTTTTCGATGTCCGGCATGATCACGAGCTGGTTCACGATGGGATTCGGCGGCTCGGCCGCGATGATTCCCGGCTCCGTGAGCCCGACGTAACGCCCGCCCACGATGCGCTGCTTGGCGTGCCCGATCGTGGCGCCCTTCATGGGTCCTTTCATCGCGCCCGGCCCGCAGCCCGTGCACACGTCCATGCCGCGCAGGCCGAGCTCGTAACCCACCTTCTTCGTGTACTGGTATTCGGCCTCGCCGATCGAATGACCGCCCCAGCAGACCACGAGGTTGGGCTTCGACTTGTAGTCGAGTACGCGTGCGTTGCGCAGGATGTGGAACACCGCGTTCGAGATCGAGGCGGGATCCTGCAGGTCGAAACGGCCGCTCTCGATGATCTCGTTGGAGATGAAGATCACGTCGCGCAGCACCGCGAAGACGTGCTCCTTCATGCCGCGGATCATCTCGCCGTCGACGAAGGCCTGGCCCGGCGCGTTGCGGATCTCGAGCTTCACGCCCCAGGCCTGGCGGACCAGTTCGATCTCGAAGTCCTTGTAGCGGTCGAAGATCTCCTTGGCGTTGTCGGTCTCGCTGCCGGAGTTGAGCACCGCGAGCGCGCACTTGCGGAACAGCTGGTAGAGGCCGCCCGCCCGCGAATCGAGCAGCTTGTCGATCTCGGCCTGGGACAGGTTTTCGAGGCTGCCGCGCGGTCCGATGCGGGCGTCCACGAAATCGGGAATGACGATGCTGGTTTCCAAGAGTCCCTCGAGCCGGCTCACCTTTGTTTGGGGAGCGAGTGTACAAGGGCCTGTTCACATGTTGGGCGCCGTGGCGATGCCCCACATGTGAACAGGCCCTTGAGAGCGGGATTCCTGTTTTTGGCGACGTCCCGTTAGGGCTGTATGTCGATCGGCACGTTGTCCGACGTCATCATCCAGATTTCGACCATGTCCGCGTTGGTCACCGCGATGCAACCGTCCGTCCAGTCCTGGGTCGCGTAGTAGTCAGGAGAATGACGCGGATCGTTCGGCAGACCATGAATCATGATCGCACCGCCCGGCTGCCAGCCGTTGCGACGCGCACGCTTGGTGTCCTGGTCGTTCGGATAGGAAACCTGGATGGAAAGGAAATAGTCGCTGCGCGCGTTGCGCCGCGTGAGCCGATAGCTGCCCTCGGGCGTGCGGAAGTCGCCGGCGCGTTCCTTGTGACCGCCGGGGTTCAGACCGAGCGCGATGCGATACGCGCGAAGCACGTCGTTGCCGCGCATGAGGTACAGCCGACGCTCGGATTTGCGGACCAGCACGCGATCGGCGAGCGGAAGCTCCACGCCCACCGCCGCCATGGCGCGGGCATGATAGGGAAGCGCATCACCCGATGCCGTGCCTGCGAACAGGCAGGCGAGGATCGGGGCCGTGAGTGCGAGAAGTTTTTTTGCAGCTGGCATTTGGTTACAAAACAAGCACTTACACTAATTCAGATTATAGGACTGGGGTCGCGCGCCGTATCTGGAGCGCGTCACAGCTTGCGGTGTTCAATGCAGCAACTACCTGACCGAAGCGTGAATATGACAATCGGCGCGCGACTTCGCCACTGGGGAAACACGGTTGTCCTGCTCGCCTGCGCCGCCACGCTCGGCTGCGCCGCGGTGCCGAACGACTCTCCTGTCGTCGAGCAACTCGACACCCAGACCGGCATGACCATCGCGCGGCTCGGCCGGCCCATCGAGCTCTATCGCGAAACCGCGGTGCGCGATTCCGCGGTGCGCTTCGCGTACCTCGCGCCCTTCGAAACCAATCGCATGGGCACACGCGACCTGTACCTTTGGGTCGCGGTCCCGATCGAATCCGTCGAGGGCGCCAAGCCACCCATCGTCGCGGCGGACGGCATGCCGCTCGTGCTCGGCGCGCCGGGTCGCGGCGCGGGCACCGCGGGACTGCGCACCGATCCGTATCCGCTGCCCACGCCGTGGAGCACCGCCTGGTACTACAAGGCCGAGGCCGACACGATCGCGAAGCTCGGCGATTCCGCGCGGCTCACGGTGCGCATACCCGAAACAGCGCGCGACGGGACTACCGTGATCGCCGAATACGTCGTCGAGCTCGAGAAGGAACCCCGCCTCCGCGCCTTCGCCAACCGCTGACGAAGAAGGTGCCTGGCACGGAAAACCCGGGAGAAGGAGCCGCGGGATTACCGCTTCTCCCGGGTTTTCCGTGCCAGGCACCGTCTTAACTAGACGCAACCTCGACGCGGGGCATCACGACCTGCGTGCCGGGACGCAGGTCCGAGAGATCCGTATCCGGGTTGTACTGGCGCAGCAGCCAGATCGGCAGGTTGCTGAACTTCTGCGTCATCGTCCACAGCGAATCGCCGCGACGCACGATGTACACCTCGGTGCCCGCGATGCGGTGCTGCACGAAGAATTCGCCCTGCAGCTTCGCGTGGTAATCGCGCCGCGCCTGCTCGAATGCCTCGCGCGACACGCGTGAATAATCGAGTGCGAGTTTCTGCCCGAGATGCACGGGCTGCTTCGCCTTGAGTTTGTTCAGGTTGCGCAGGCGCTGCGTGGGCAGCTTCAGCCAGTCGGCGTAGTGGCCCAGTGTTTCGGTGGCCTCGACGCGGATCGTGCCGTCGTCGCGCACCTGGTAGTCGATCGAATCCGCGAGCGCCTGCGTCACGGCCACGGGGCCGAGCGCCGGGCTCAAGGCCTCGGCCTGCGAGGCCGACACCGGCTCGCGCGCTTCTTCCGCCGCCTGCACGACCGAGGTCGCGACATCGGGCGTCGTAGCCGCGACCATCGCCTCGGCGGCCGCGGAGCGCGCGCGTCCGCGCCGCGGTTCGCCGTTGGCCAGCGGTCGCATCGTTTCCTCGCGCACCACTTCCACGACGGCGCCTTCGCGCTGCGCTTCGCCGCGCGCCGCATCGATGGCCGCGACGCGCGTTTCGCGTTCGGACTCGCTGGCCGCCGCCGCAACCACCACCGTCGGCTCGCCCGCGATACGCAGACGCTGACCTTCGTACAACCGATCCGGATCCTTGAGTCGGTTCATCTTCAGAAGCTGGGCTTCCGGCACCCGCACGCGCTGCGCGATCGCGGTGAGCGAATCGCCGCGACGAACCACGTAGAAATTCTCGCCCGGCGCAGTCGCCGCGGTCGCGTTCTCGGGCGACGGGGACTCCACCGCCGCGACCTGCGCAGGTCCGCCGTTCAGCAGCCGCGGCATCTGCTCGGGCAGGTGCAGCCGGTGGCCCACGCGCAGCGTGGCGTTCGTGTTCATCCCGTTGAGCTTCGCGAGGCTCGTGGCCGTCATGCCGTAGCGCTCGGCGATCTCGGCGAGACTCTCGCCCTTGCGCACGCGATGCGAACGCGGCGTGATCTGCCCCGCGTACAACTCGTTCGCGGGCAGTCGGGCGCTCAGCAGTTCCGCGGTCCAGTTCTCCGTGGTCACCGGGATGCGCAGCAGGTAACCGCGCGGCACGAGCCGCGAGCCGTTGTAGATGGCCGGACGCCAGCCCGGATTCAGCATGCGCAGCTCTTCGCGATCGACGCCCAGCGTGCGTTCCAGCGTCGCGAGCTGCACATACGCGGGCAGCTTGATCTCGCGGAATTTCTGCTCCGGCCGGCGCTCGAGCGGTCCGAAATACTTCTCCGGATTCTCGTCGATGGTCAGCGCGGCCAGGAACGACGGGTAGAAATTCCGCGATGCGAAGCCGAACGAGCGGCTCGTGTAGGTGCGGTTGATCTTCACGAAATCGTCGGTGCCGACGGTTTCCTTCGCGCGCCGCATGCCCGCGGCGCCGTGGTTGTAGGCGGTCAGCGCGAGCGGCCAGCTGCCGAGCACGCGGTAGTTATAGGCCAGCAGCTGCGCCGCGGCTTCGGTCGAGCGATAAGGATCGAGACGCTCGTCGACTGCATCGTCGATGCGCATGTAACGGCGGCCCGTCGACCGCATGAACTGCCATAGTCCCGCGGCTCCGACCTTCGAATAGGCGGCCGCGTTGAACGAGGACTCGACGTGCGGCAACACGGCGAGCTCGGGCGGCAATCCCTGGTTCGCGAATGTTTCGGCGATGTGGGTTTCCCAGGTCGACGAACGGATCAATCCTTCGCGGAAGCGGTCCGCCTGGCCAAGCTGAAAGCGGATGCGCTTGGTCGCCTCGTTGAGCAGGATCGTGCTCGCGTTCGGGCCCCACAACTCGAGCACACGTTTGTCCTCCGCGGACAGCGCCGCACGCGTTTCGCTCGATGCCAGCGCGGCGGAGATACGTCGCAGGGCCGCGATGTGTTTCTCGCGGCGTTCGTCGACGAGGCGCTGCCGCTCGCGCGGCGAAACGCCGTTCGTGAACTTGATCGTTTCGTACACCACCGAGAGGTCCCGCTCGTCGTGCAGGAACCCTTCGTTCGTCGTCACTTCGGTATAGACCCGGATCCAGAAATCCACGTCCTTTTGCAGCCCTTCGGGCCGCGGAATGGCGCTGGTATTGGCTGACGCGGCACAGGCGAGCGCCATCAGGAGCAGGGTCAGGCCCAGGAATCGGGTGCGCTGGCGCGCGAAGGTGACTGTCGATGTCATTTACAACCGTCGGCTCGCGTCTAAGCAGTTGAAAGAAAAGCCGAAGCAGCCGCGCGTCATGTCTTATGTCGCGCGGGCTGGCCGCTATTGGTGTCGAGGATTTTGACAGCTTGCCAGAGATTTCTGACGTGACATATTGCGCAAACTCGCAATTTGCCGATTCGAGCCTCCAGCCGACTGATTCCCGTGGCGTGCGCGCGTCAGAATCGTCTGGCACAGCGCTTGCTCCTTCTTCAGCAAGCGGCTGAACAAAGACCGCACTCGGACAAGAACAAGAAGAGCGACAACACTCCTCCACAAAACAAGCAAGCAAGCGACCATGAGCCCCGCCTCGAGCGGGGCTTCTTTTTTTCGCGGCGCCTCGAGGTTTCGAACCCGGGTTGCAACCCGGCTCGCGAGTGACTCGTCCAAAAGCCCATACAAGGAGCCACTCATGAACAGCACTCTTCGTGTCCTCGTCACCTGCGCCGCCATTGCCACCCTGTCCGCCTGCTCTTACGCGTACAGCAACGATGGCCGCGACATCACGGCAGTTAACGGCACCGTCGAAGCGGAAGCCGGCAAGGACTACGGCACGCTCAGCACCGTGAATGGCGATGTTCGCGTGCGCCGCGGCGCCAGCGCGGAGAAGGCGAAGACGGTCAACGGCAGCATCGAGATCGACGAAGACGCACGCGTCGGGTCCGCCAACACGGTCAACGGTTCCCTGAGCGTCGGCGCCGGCGCCTCCATCGGCGCAACCGCCTCTACCGTCAATGGCGAAGTGAACCTGCGGGCGCGCTCGCGCGTCGGCGGCGACGTCTCGACGGTCAACGGCGAAATCGAACTCGAAGGCGCGGAAGTCGCGGGCAAGCTCGTCACGCGTCATGGCGACATCGAACTCAGCGACGGCGCGCGCGTGCGCGGCGGCATCCACGTGCAGAAGCGCAACGACTCGGGCTGGAGCTGGAACAGCAAGGATCCGGTCAAGGTTCACGTTTGCGGAACCTGCGTGGTCGACGGCGAATTGCGCTTCGATCAGCCCGTGGAGCTGCGCGTCGACGAAGGCGGCAAGATTGGCACCGTCGTCGGCGAGAAAGTCACGCGCCGCTGAGACCTTCGGGCCCCAGCGCGCAGCCGTACAAGAGTACTTCCGGCTCGCGCGAATCCTCGTGCATGTCCTGGGGAAAACCGCGTTCGAACCGCATGCCGAGTTTCTCCAGCAGGCGGATCGACGCGGTATTCCCGGGCGAAACGACACCGATCACGCGTCGCAATCCGAACCGCCGCGCCGCGTCGCGCAGCGTGGCCTGCGCGGCCTCGAAGGCGTAACCCTGGCGCCAGTATCCGGGTAGATAGGCGTAGCCGAGGTCGAAGTCGGGCAACGCTTCGCGCTTGAGCAGTCCGCACATGCCGATCGGCTCGTCGTCCGTGCGGCGCGCGACGCGCCACAATCCGAACCCGTACTTCTCGTACATCGCGAACGGCCCCTCGCGCAGGTAGCGCCGCGCGTCGTCGGCCGTGCGCACGCCACGATCGCCGATGTGTTCGATGAACGAAGGTTCGTTGAGCAGCCGGATCAGGAACCCGGAGTCGCCGGGCTCGAGCCGGCGAAACGTCAGCCGCGCACTCTCGAATTCAGGAAGGGTCGCCAAAACGCGAGCGCTGGAACGTGGGCAGCCCGTCGCCGAATTTCACCCAGCCGATGTCGTCGCTGAGCCAGGAATGATGGGTCGGCGGAAACGCCCAGGGTGCATCGAGACTGCAGGTCGTGACGTCGACGAAGTCCGGCGTATCGAGATGTTCGTAGACCAGCGGCGATCCGCAGTTGCCGCAGAAATGGCGGCGGACCTTCGGCGACGATTCATATGTATGCGGCGTGCCGCGCGTGAAGCGGAATTCCGCCTTCGCGAACGTGACCCAAGCCACCACCGGCGCCGCCGCGGACCGCCGGCAAGACTGGCAATGGCAGACCATGCTGTTGGCGGGATTGGTTGTCGCCGAATAGCGAATCGCGCCGCACATGCAGCCGCCCTGGATGTCCTGGTTCACCGTGCCCTCCCCGCTCGGCCGGGAAGCTTACCGGGGGCAGCACAAAAAAAGAGCCCCGCCAAGGCGGGGCTCTGGTCGCGCGGAAACGGGGGTCTTGTTCCGCAGCTATCGGTCTGCGGACCCCGGTAGGGTTCCAGGATCCACGAATACTCTTGTGTCACGAGGGCGGATTTTCTCTCACCCTTGAAACGCTTTTGTTTCGTGGACCGGGAATCGGGGGCGTTTCTCGTCAGGCGCCGCCCCGCAGGTATGCCTGCGCGAGGCGGTCCCAGAGCCGCTGCAACTCGGCGCGCGGCCCCTCCCCCGTAATGCAGATGGCCCGGGCCTCATGTTGGGTCAACCGGCCCAGGCGGCACAGCACGATCAAGGCCCCCGCGACCCGGCCGAATTTCAGCGAGCGGCCCAGCGAGTTTTCGAGCTGCAGTTCCGCGGCCAGTGTCTGGCTTTCGAGGGCGTACTGGACCCGTTGCGGCAATTCCCAGCTTTGGGCGATGCGACCCGCCGTCGGCGCCACCCAGGTTTCGAGCAGGCGGGCGACGCTCGCGGGCTCGGGAGTCAGGTGCGGATGCGCGGCGAACTGGTCGCGCACGATGCGGAACACGACGATGGCCGACAGGCCGTACAGCAACCCGATGAGCTGCGAGATGAACGGCTCCGCCTTCTCGACGTGCTTCGCGTGGTGCTCGGATGCCACCGACGCGTACAACGTGTGTTCCCAGACCAGCTCGGGGAATCGCGAGAACGGGCCGGAGCCCGCCGTCATCACGGGCTGCAGCAGCGCGGTGGTGATGATCGCGCGGATGCCCAGTACGCCGACCAGCGTCACCGCGCGGTCGATGCTTTCGACCGGCAGGCTGTTGACGCGATACGCGGGGCTATTCGCGATGCGCAACAGGTTGCCGGTGAGCGCCGGGTCCTGCGCGATGATGCGCGCGATCTCGAGCATCGGCGCCTCACCGTCGTTCACCGTGGCGAGCAGCTTCGGCAGCAGCGAGGGCCGACGCGGAATGTATTCGGGTCGCGCCTCGATCTTCTCGAGGATGTCCGCCACGGCCTTGAACACGGGCGCGTGATCGGGATTCGGCGACTCGCTCAGCGCGTCGCGCGGGACATCATCGAGCGCATAGGCGACGAACCGTCGCAGCGACTCGCTCCAGTTGAAGCTCGCGGCATCACCCGGGCGCCCGCCGGTGAGCGTGCGATTGGAACCCGTGGTCGAGGTGATCGGATCGGGCGGCTCCGCCTTCTCGCGCGTCGCGCGCATCCAGAACACGACCCCCGCGATTCCCGCGAGTACTCCCCCAATCAGCACGGAAAGACCGACACTCATTTGAGTGAGGCTACCCGTTCGCGGGGCCTCGCCGCCAGTTGGGAACGATGCCTACTCGTTGACCGCCCTGGCGTTCGGCTCTTTCGGAATCGCCGCAGCGCGCCGGTTGAGCGGCATATCGTAGGTCACGCTCGCGCCATACGCCTCGGGCGCCTGCGGGTCGTTGCGCAGTTTGTCGAAGGTCAGGAGCCGCGTGCCGAGCATGAAGCTCTCCTTGATGTCGTGCGACACCATGAAGATGGTCATGCGGTTCTCGGCCCAGACCTTGAGGATGAGCTCGTGCATGTCCTGCGTGACGCCGGGGTCGAGCGCGCCGAACGGCTCGTCGAGCAGCAGGATCTTCGGCTTGCAGATCACGGCCTGCGCGATCGACATGCGCTGCTGCATGCCCCCCGAGAGCTGCGCGGGATAACGGTCGCGCGCATGCGCGAGGCCCACGGACTCCAGCATCGCGAGCGCCGCCTCGCGCGCGCGGCGGCGCGCGACGCCGAACAACTTGCCGATCAGCTTCGATTGCTGGAGCTCGAGCCCGAGCATCACGTTTTCGAGCACGGTCAGGTGCGGGAACGACGAGTAACGCTGGAACACGACGCCTCGGGCGGGATCGGGTTCGGGACGGATCGGCGCGCCGTCGATCAGGATCTGTCCGCGCGTGGGCTGTTCCATGCCGAGCAGCATCTTGAGAAAGGTGGTCTTGCCGCAGCCCGAAGCGCCGATGATCGTCACGAATTCGTGATCGGCGATCTCGAGCCGCAGATTTTCGAGCACGACCGTCGAGCCGTACTCCTTCCAGACGTTACGGACGGATACGGTGGCCATCAGCGCTCCGGCTCCGCCCAGCGGAAGCCGCGCGCGCGTATCAGCCTCAACAACGCGTCCGTGGCGACCGCGAGCAGCGTGATCCACAGGACATACGGCAGGATCACGTCCATCGCGAGATAACGCCGCACGAGGAAGATGCGATAGCCGAGTCCCTCGGTCGAGGCGATGGCCTCGGCCGCGATGAGGAACAGCCAGGCCGAGCCCATCGACAATCTCAGCGAATCGATGAGCCGCGGCCACATCTGCGGCAGCACGACGCGCCAGACGATCTGCCACGTGGACGCGCCGAGCGTCTGCACCTTCACGAGCTGTTCCCTGGGTAGTTCGGCCACGCGCAGCGCGAGATCGCGCGCCACGCAGGGCGCGGTGCCGATGACGATGAGGGCGACCTTCGCGGTCTCCTCGAGGCCGAGCACGATGAACAGGATCGGCAGGACCGCGAGCGGCGGGATCATCGCCACCGTGTTGAGCAGCGGCGAGACGAGCGCCCGCACGCGCGGCACCACGCCGATCGCGACCGCGAGCGTCAGCGCCGAGACGGCGCTGATCAGCAACGCGGTGCCGATGCGGCGCAGGCTGGCCCAGGTGTCCACCCAGAACAGCACCTGGCCGCTGCGCTTGTCCTCTTCGAACGCGTAGCCGTGGAACGTCTCGGCGATCGTGCCGAGCGCCGGCAGCAGCTTGTCGTTTTCGTTCTCGGCGAGCCTGAGGTTGGACGCGACGACGTACAGCACGAGCAGCGCGACGAACGGCAAGGCGCCCAGGGCGAAGCGCGCGCCCCGCCCCGGGTGCTGATTGATGAGTCGACGCATGACGCCCCCTCGACGACGTGCGTTGCTTAGAGCTGGCCGTCGGCGGCCAGCTTCATGTAGGTCGGATCGAAGCGCAGCTTGATGTTCGACTTGTCGCCGAGCGTGACGCCGCCCGGGAACGCGATGCCGACCACGTCGACGGACTTCGCGCCTTCACCCAGCAACCCGTGATCGAAGGAGAACTTGCGCACGAGGTCCATCTTCTTGACGAGATCGGGGCTCGTGGTCGCGGCCACCGCGGCGGCCGGCGTCCAGTACATGTAGGTGGTCGCGAGCTGGCCCTTGAATCCCGCCAGGTCGGTGCCCGAAGCCTTGGCCATCGATTCGAGCGCGGCGGTGCTCTTCGCGTCCTTGCCCTGCATCAGCGCCATCGTCTCGTACCACGCGCCCGCGAGCGCCTTGCCGAGCTTCGGATTGGCCTTGAGCACTTCGCTGTTCACGATCATGAGATCGAGGATCTCGCCTGGGGTCTTGGTCGAATCGAACACGAGCGTGGTCTTCGGGACGGCCGTGATTTCCGACAGCAACGGCTTCCAGGTCACGACGGACGTGACGCTGGACGCGGCGAACGCGCCGACCATGTCGGCATCCGAGGTGTTCACGACCTTGATGTCGCGCTCCGCGAGGCCGACGGTGTCGAGCGCGCGCGCGAGCAGGTAGTGAGACACGGAAAGCTCGACGAGATTGACGTTCTGGCCCTTGATGTCGGCGAGTTTCTTGCCCGCGCCCTTGAGCACGATGCCGTCGTTGCCGTTCGAATAGTCGCCGACGATGAGCGCCGTGGAATCGACGCCGCCCGCGGCGGGAATCGTCAGCGCGTCCATGTTGGTCATCACGCAGGCATCGTATTGGCCCGCGGTGTACTGGTTGATCGACTCGACGTAGTCGTTGATCTGGGTGAGCTCGATCTTGATGCCGTACTTGTCGGCCCACTTCTTGAGGATGCCGCTCTGAGCGGCGTAGTCCCAGGGCATCCAGCCGACATAGATGCTCCAGGCGACTTTGAATTCTGTCTTGTTCTTCGTCTCTTCCTGGGCCGCGCTCGCCGAATGCGAGGCCGTCAACGCGAAGGTTGCGAGCACGAAGGAAATGAGTGCGCGCGAAAAGGTACGAGCCATGAGAGTCTCTCCCGTGTTGTTTAGGTCATGAGGCATCTCCCGGGCTTTTGTCCCGCCGTGTATCCCCGGCGCGTCCATGCGTGCCAACGGACTGCGTCTCTCGGACCAGCGTTGATCGCTCAACCGGAACCCTAGGCGCACATTCTGCGGATCAAATTTGCAAGAGGTGTGCCGCGCTTCCGCCGCGCGGCCCGGCGGTCGCCTAACCACGAAACGCGATCTCTGCACCAACTACATGCAAACAACCCGCCGACGGCACGATCCGAGTGCAACCCGCCGGGCATTCCGTGCGAAGGACGTGATCCTGGCGCGCATCGTGCTGGTACATCCCTTGCACTCCCGCTCACCAAAGTCGTGCACAGGTCGGCGAAAGAACGATGCTCTGGGAAGAAGAAATCATTGGGGGAGCGCATTGGTCGGGAGTGCTGCGGCGCGGGACGGCGCTGCGACTCACGGCGCGCGCGGACGATGCGAACGTCGCCGTCCTCTTTTACAGCCGCGAGCAGCCGCTCGAGCGTTACAACATGGCGGACACGCTCAAGGCGCAGCACACCGCGCATCTCACTACCGGCTGCGTGTGTTACTCGGACATGGGGCGCATCCTCTGCTCCGTCGTCGCGGACACCTGCGGCTGGCACGATCCGCTCTGCGGGCTGACGGACCCTGAATCGATCGCCGCGAAGTACGGGGTCACGCGCTTCCAGGAACAACGCAACGCCCGCTACGTGAGCGGTCGCGAAGCGATGCTGGTCGAACTCGGCAAGTATGGCCTCGGCGAACGCGATCTCGTCGCGAACATCAATTTTTTCAGCAAGGTCGTCGTGGATGACGAGGGCGTCATGCGCCTTGCGCCGGGACATTCGAAGGCCGGCCAGTACGTCGAGCTGCGCTTCGAGATGGACACGATCGTGTTGTTGCACGCCGGACCGCCTCCGCTCGCCGCCGGCCCAAACTACTCGCCCGCGGGCATCGGCCTCGCCGCGCGCCGCGTGGAACCGCCCACCGCCGACGATCCCTGCCGCACGCGCTGCCCGGAAAACGCACGCGGCTTCGTCAACACCGAACGGTATTACGCATGAGCGGCGCATCGATCGACACCGTCGTCCCGGCCGGCGAACCGTGGATGGGCGTCGTAGGCGCCGGTCAACTGTTCCGCATCGTCGATCTCGAAGGAAACCAGGCGGTC
>JAEYUC010000088.1 GCA_023433705.1 Pseudomonadota bacterium | reverse complement strand
GGCTCCACCGCTGCGCGCGCCTGCATCGCATCCGCGGTCCTCGGCTTCGAGGCGATCGCGATCAGGAACGTGAATGCGATGCCGAGCGCCACCGTGATGCCGATGGAGCGAACGAATGGCACCGATGAAAAGCCGAGCAGGCCGAACGAAATCAATGTCGTCGTCATTGAGAGAGTCACGGCGAGCACCGCCTGGTGGCTGCGTCCTTCGCGCAGGATGATCGCATAGTCGACACCCAGCCCGAGCACCAGCAGCAGCGAGAGCACGTGGAACAGGTTGATCGGCTCCTGCAGCCATCCGAGCGTCGCGAGCGTCACCGCGATGCCGGCCGCGGCGGGCAGCGCGGTACGCAGCGCGGCGCCGGAACGATAGAACGCCAGCAGGCAGGCGATCATCACGGTGATCACGACCAGCATCACCCAGCTCGCGATGCGCCGGTACTCGCCGAGCACTGCCGAGATGTCCGCGACCTGGTCGACGTAGCGCACGCCCGGCAGAAGGTTCACGGCGGCCCGGACCACCTCGGGCGCCTGGTTCCCGTCGAGCAGGACCACGGCGGTGTGCTGGTCGTCGAGAGGGCCCAGCCACAAATGGCGTACCGGCGCCGACAGCGGACTCGCGAGCCAGGCCTCGGGCGTGAGCGGTTGCGCTTCGCCGGCCGCGAATTCCGCGCGCCGCGCGTAGATAGCCTCCGGCGTGAATCCGAGCCGTTGCATGACCCGTTCGAGCGCGCCGTCCGTCCCGTAGACGACGCGAGCGAGCAGCTCGCGATCGGCGCGCTGGCGCTCGAGCGACACGAGGCTCGGACTCGGGCTCAGCGCACCGCGGATCCTGCCTTCGGACTTCAGGCGCTCGAGCACGGGCGTCAACGACTCGAGGCGTTGCAGCACCTGCTCGGGCGACTCGGCGGTGACGAGCACGAAACGCGTGTCGAAGCCCACGCCTAACAAGTCGCGCACGCGTTTCTCCGAAGTCACGAGATCCGCCGGCGGCCGCTGCAGGGAGCGGATGTCGTCGTGCGCGTCGAGCCGGCTGATTCCCCAGGCGCATGCGGCGACGACCAGCGGCACCGCGACCCACCATGCGCCCCGCGGCAGCAGCTCCTCGACGCGCAGCGCGGCGAACCGGCCCACCCAGGCGGGCACACCACGTTTCATTTCCGCGCGGTCGAGGCCCGGATAAATGAGGATGACGCAGGCGCACGCGACGACGAGACCCACCGCCGAAAACAGCGCGATCTGCCGCAGCCCGGGGATCGGCGCGAACAGCAGCGTGAGATAACCCGCGACCGCCGTCGTGCAACCGAGCATCAGCGCCGGAACGATGTTGTGAGGCTGCGCCTCGCCGTCGCGCATGCGATTCACGAAGTAATGCAGCGAGTAGTCGACCGATACGCCGATCAAACTGGTGCCGAACGTGAGCGTGAGGATGTGCACGTTGCCGAACACGAGCTGGCAGGCCGCGATGGCGGCGGTCGTCGCGATGCCGAGCGTGACCAGCGTGAACAGCAGAGGCCGGATCATCCAGAACACGAGCATGATCAGCGCCACGACCGCGAGCAGGTCGATGGTGCCGAACGTGGCGATTTCCTTTTGCGCTTTGGACGCGGCCGCGGCCGCGTGCAGCACCACGCCGGATGCCGCGAAACTCGCGTCAGCGGAGATATCCGTTGCCACCGTGCGCGCGGCCGCGATTGCGTCGGTGACCTCGCCCTGCGTCTCGGTGCGATACGGATCGCCCGCCGTCGTCGCGCGCACCAGCGCCCAGTGTTTGTCCTCGCCATGCACGACCAGGATGTCGCCTTCGACGCGCGCGTGCCCGGCGCCGGGCAGTTGCTCGGCGAATGCGGCCGAGGCGATGCCGAGCGGATCGTCGACCACGCCGAACGGGCGCGCGAATCCGAGCGGCGTGTAGGCCGCGCGCAACGCGTCGCGTTCGAGTGCGGCGAGCTCGCCGTTCTGGAGCTGCTCGCGATGCCGCGAGCTCAGCAGCGCACCACGCATCACGCGCTCCTCGCGCGCCGCGCGTACGTAACGATCGTCGACCGTGAACTCGACGCGCGCGAACGCGCCGGAGTCGGTCAGCTTCCGCGCGAAAGCCGTTCCCGTATCGCGCAGCCGGTCGCGATCCGCCGTGCCGACCAGGAACACGAGCTCTCGACTCGAACGATCCGCGAAGCGCGTGACCGCGCCGAGCTGGACGCGCGTCTCGGCCGTGGACGGCAGCAACGCGAGCAGGTTCGTCTCGATGCGAAGTCGCGGCAGGATCGCGAACGCGAAGAACGCGAGCAACGCAATCACGGCGGCGATCGCCAGCCGGAACAGTGGACCGCGCGGATTCCCCTGCCGCGGCGACATCAGAATCGCCGCAGCTCGTCCGGCGTCAGACCGCGCGCGTCGAACGACACGTCGTGGAATTCGATCTCCGACGCGTCGCCGTTGCCGTCCTCGAGCGTCAGTCGCGACACCTCCGCGGCGCCGCGCACGATCGCCTGGCGAAACACGCCGCCCAACGCGTCGGTGCGCGGCTTGAGGCCGAGCACCCACCCACCGTTGCCGACGCTCTCGCCGTACAGCTCGAAGTCCTGCGAAAGCTTGTCGAGATCGAGCTCGAACAGCGCGAAGAACACGCGCGACACCACCGCGAGCGCGGGCTGTTCGGCGGCCTCGATCTGCAGCGAAACGCCACCCTCGTCACGCTGCGTGATGCGCGAACCGGTGAGCAGGAACTGCGAGTCGAAGGGTTGGAGCGTGTGCCAGTCGATGCCCGACCCGCGCGCGAACACGAACTTGCCCGAGGATTCGAGCGGCCGGGTGAGCCCGGCGAGATGGCGGCGCTGCACGAAGCGCCCGCGAACCACCTTCGCATCCGCGATCGACCGGGCGGCCGCGCCCGTGAGCGTCGCGAGCTGTGCCGGCGTCGCCGGATGACTGAATACGCTCTTGCCCGAAACGTCCGCGTTGGCTGGCGGCGCGGCCGCCGCCGCCAGGGCCTGGCTGCCCGCGAGCAGCACGCCTAACAACCACGCGGCTCTCATGCGAGACCCAGCTTCTGGAACAGGATGTCGGGCGACTTGAGGCACATCTCCTGTGTCTTCATGTCCACCGCGACCTGGATGCTGGTGCCCTTGCACACGCGGAGGCCACTCTGTGCGTCCGTTGCGAGATAGTCGATGCGCAGCCGGTGTTCCCATTCGCGCAGGTGTGCCGCGACGTCGAGCGTCTCGGCGAATCGCGCCGCCTTCACGTAGCGGATGTGCAGGTCGATGACGGGCCACGAGTAGCCGGAGCGCGCCATGTCGTCGTAGTTGTAGCCGAAGGACTCGAGCAGCGC
>JAEYUC010000085.1 GCA_023433705.1 Pseudomonadota bacterium | reverse complement strand
AGATAGGGCTTGCCGGCCTTGTCCATCATGAAGTCCGCGCGTCCCCAGCCTTCGGCGCCTACCGCCGCGAAGGTCCCGATGGCGAGGTTCGCGAGATGTTTCTCGGCCTCGGGGGACAGTCCGGACGGACAGAAGTACTTCGTGTCGTTGCGGAAATACTTGGCCTGGTAGTCATAGAAGGTCGCCGGCGTCTCGATGCGGATCGACGGCAGCGCCTGGCCCTGCAACACCGCGACCGTGTATTCGGCGCCGGTGATCCAGCTTTCCGCGAACACGTTCGGTTCGAGCAGCGACGCGGCCTGGTAGGCGCCCGCGAGATCCTCGCGACGCTCGACCTTCGTCATGCCGACCGACGAACCCTGCGTCGCGGGTTTCACGATCAGTGGCAGCCCGAGTCGCTCGACGCAGTTGTCGAGATCGGCGGGCGAACGCAGCACCATGTATTCGGTGGTCGGGATGCCGACCGCCTGCGCGAGTCGCTTGGTGCGCAGCTTGTCCATGCCGATCGCCGAGCCCATCACGCCGCTGCCGGTGTAGGGCAGCCCGAGGAATTCGAGCGCGCCCTGCAACGTGCCGTCCTCGCCGCCAGGCCCGTGCAGCGCGATGAAAACGCGATCGAACTTTCGTTCGACGAGCTCGGTGAGTGGTTTGTCGCGCGGATCGAAGGGGTGCGCGTCGACGCCGCGTTTCTGCAGCGCCGCGAGACAGGCATTGCCGGAGATCAGCGAGATCTCGCGTTCGCTCGAGGTTCCGCCGAGCAGCACCGCGACGCGGCCGAACTCGCGCGCGTCGGTCACGTGCCTGACTACCTTGGGGTCGTGACGCAGGCGCATCAGGCGAACTCCCCGGCGATGCGGAATTCCGGCGTCAGCGAAACGCCGAACTTCTGCTTCACTTCCATCTGTATGTGCGCGACCAGCTTTTCGACGTCGGCCGCGCTCGCGGCGCCTACGTTGACGAGAAAGTTCGCGTGTTTCGGCGAAACCATGATGTCTCCGATCCGCAGTCCCTTCAGGCCGGCGGCTTCGATCAGGCGCGCGGCGTGATCGCCGGGCGGGTTGGTGAACGTCGAGCCGCAGCTCCATTCGCCGATGGGCTGCTTTTCCTTGCGGCGCGCGATCATTTCGCGCAGCGCGTCGTCGGTGAGCCCGGGGCGGTGTTCGAACGCGAGCACCGCGCCGAGGAAGAACTCGCCCGGCACCGGCGCGACGATCCTGCGGTACGAATACGAGTACTCGCGCGCGTCGCGGCGGCGCTCGCGGCCGCGCGCGTCGCAGACGTCGACCGCACGAACGCGCGGCCAGGTTTCGCCACCGAACGCACCGGCGTTCATCGTGAGCGCGCCGCCGAGCGTTCCGGGAATGCCCGCGAAGAACTCCGCGGACCCGAGTTCCAGACTGATGCAGCGGCGCGCGATGCGCGCACACGGCACGCCGGCCTCGCAATACAGCGTCGTCCGGTCTATCTCCTCGAGCTTGTCGAGGCCGGTGGTGTCGATCACCACGCCGCGGATGCCGCCGTCGCGCACCAGCAGGTTGGAGCCGAGGCCGAGCCAGAAGAGTGGCGTGCCCTTCGGCAGGGTTTCGAGGAACGCGAGCAGATCGGTGCGGTCGGCCGGCGTGAAGAACACGTCGGCCGGACCGCCGATGTGCCACGACGTGTGGCGCGACATCGGTTCCGCGAATTTCACGCGCGGCGCGAACCTGGCGGCGATGGCCGGCACGGGATGTGAAACGGGCCGGCTCACCTGGGGCGCCTCGTTTTCGTACACGTTGTAGTGGCGTCGGGCATGCACGTCACGCCTTCCTCCGGGCCGCGGTCGCCCCTAACTTCTGCGGCAGCGCGTGCGAGACCGCGCTGATCGAACCGGCTCCGCACGTCAGCAGGACGTCGCCGGGCTTGAGTACCGCGCGCAGCGGCTCGTCCAGCGTTTCCACTTTCTCGACGAAGACGGGCTCGACCTTGCCGCGCGTGCGAACGGCGCGGCAGATCGCGCGCCCGTCGGCGGCCGCGATGGGCGCCTCGCCGGCCGCGTACACCTCGGTCACGAGCAGCGAGTCGGCGGTGGATAGAACCGTCGCGAAGTCGTCGAGCAGGTCGCGCGTGCGCGTATAGCGATGCGGCTGGAACGCGAGCACGACGCGCCGGCCGGGATAACCCTGGCGGATCGCGTCGAGTGTCGCCGCGATTTCGGTCGGGTGGTGCCCGTAGTCGTCGATGATGGTCACCGGGTCGCCGCCATCCCCACTCTCGGAAGAAGGGTGGATGTCGGCCACGTGTGTCAGCCGACGGTCGATGCCCTGGAAGTTCGCGAGCGCGTTGCGGATCGCGTCGCTCGAAATTCCGATCTCGAGCGCCACGGCAATGGCCGCGAGCGAATTCAGCACGTTGTGCAGGCCCGGCAGGTTCACGGTGACGGGCAGACGCAGGCCGTCCGCGCGCCGCACGACGTCGAAGTGTGTCTGCAAGCCTTCGCGACGCAGGTTCTCGGCGCGCAGGTCCGCGCCCTCCGAGAATCCGTATCCGACCACCGGGCGGTTCACCCGCGTGAGGATGCTGCGCACGTGCGCGTCGTCCACGCACAACACCGCGAGCCCGTAGAACGGCAGGTTGTGCAGGAACTCGACGAAGCTCTGCTTGAGTCGCTCGAAGTCGCCTTCGTGCGTGCCGAGGTGATCGTTGTCGATGTTCGTGACGATCGCGATCATCGGGTTCAGGTGCAGGAACGACGCGTCGCTCTCGTCGGCCTCCGCAACGAGGTAGCGACCCGCGCCGAGACGTGCGTTCGTGCCGGCGCTCTTGAGCCGGCCGCCGATCACGAAGGTCGGATCCTCGCCGCCTTCCGCGAGGATCGAGGAAGTCAGGCTGGTCGTCGTGGTCTTGCCGTGTGTGCCCGCGACCGCGATCGCGTACCGGAAACGCATGAGTTCGCCGAGCATCTCGGCGCGCGGCACCACGGGGATACGGCGCGCGAGCGCGCTCGCCACCTCGGGGTTCTCGGCCGAAACCGCGCTCGAGGTGACCACGACGTCCGCGTTGCCGACGTTCTCGGTGGCGTGGCCGATCATGACGCGCGCGCCGAGTTTCGCGAGCCGGTCGGTGACCGGGTTCGGGCGCAGGTCGCTGCCTTGCACTTCGTAGCCGAGATTGACCAGCACCTCGGCGATGCCGCTCATGCCACTGCCGCCGATGC
Source organism: Pseudomonadota bacterium (assembly GCA_023433705.1). Classification (GTDB taxonomy): domain Bacteria; phylum Pseudomonadota; class Gammaproteobacteria; order Steroidobacterales; family Steroidobacteraceae; genus CADEED01. The sequence continues at coordinate 19,445 of JAEYUC010000085.1, read as the reverse complement.
CGACGAAGTGGATGCGATGGATGCGGCGCATGCGATCGCTCATGCCGCCTCCCCCAGCTGTCCGAGACCCATTTCCCTCAGGCACAGGGCCGCGAGGTCCTCGGCCGCGCGCGGCTTCGCCACCAGGCGCGCCCGCTCGGCCATCGCGAGTAGTTTGCCGCGCCCGGCGCACAGCGTTTTCAGCTCGGCCGCGAGACGCGCGGGCGTGAGCTCGCGGTCGGGAATCAGCACGGCGGCGCCTTCGCGCGTGAGGAACTGCGCGTTGAAAGTCTGGTGGTCGTCGACCGCGGCCGGGAACGGCACGAGCACGGCGGCGACTCCGACCGCGGCCAGTTCCGAGATCGTGAGCGCGCCGGCGCGGCAGATCACGAGGTCCGCGTCGGCGTAGGCGCTCGCCATGTCGTCGATGAACGGCGAAACATCCGCGGCGACCTTCGCCTCGGCATACGCGGCGCGTGCCGCGTCGATGCCGCGTTCGCCCGCCTGGTGGCGGACACGCAGCGCGAGGCCCGACTCGCGGATCGCGAACGGCACCACGGTGTTGAAACGGGCGGCGCCCAAACTACCGCCGACCACCAGCACGCGCACCGCGCCCTCGCGGCGCGCGAAGCGCTCGGCCGGCGGCGGCTGCGCGACGATGTCCGCGCGCACCGGGTTGCCGACGACGCGCGCGTCGACGCCGCGCGGAAACGCGCCCGGGAAGGCCGCCAGCACGTGCCGCGCCAGGTGCGCGAGACTGCGGTTGGAATAACCCGCGATCGCGTTCTGTTCGTGGATCACGAGCGGGCGGCGCGTGAGCCAGGCCGCGACGCCGCCCGGCCCGGTGACGAAGCCGCCGAACCCCACGACGAGTCCGGGCTTGCGGCGACGCATGACGCCGAGCGCCTGCCAGATCGACTGCGCGAGCTTGAACGGCGCGGCCAGCAGCGTCGCGACGCCCTTGCCGCGCAGTCCGCTCATCGACAGCCATTCGATCGGAAAATTTTCGGCCGGCACGACGCGCGCTTCGAGTCCGCGCGCGGTGCCCAGCCACACGACCTCGACCGACGCCGCGCGCAGCAGCCGCGCGAGCGCGAGCGCCGGGAAGACGTGGCCGCCGGTGCCGCCGGCCATGATCAGAACGGGTGCGCGGTTCACGGTGGCGCTCATGCGGCCGACTCCGCTAGTCGCGCACGCGATTCTTCCCGCCGCGTGCTCGCCATGCCGCGCGAGGCGTGCATCGCCTCGTGGTACACGCGCAGCAGCAGGCCGACCCACGCGAGCGTGACGATCAGGCTCGAGCGCCCGTAACTCATGAGCGGCAGCGTGAGTCCCTTGGTCGGCAACACGCCCATGTTCACGCCGATGTTGATGAGCGCCTGCGCGCCGAGCCACAGGCCGAAGCCGGCGGCCAGATAGGACTGGAACTTGAGCCCGGCCCGCGAAGCAAGCTGCGCGATCCAGAAGCTGCGCCACACGAGCGCGATGAACAGCGTGAGCGTCGCCGCGACGCCGACCAGGCCCAGCTCCTCGGCGAGCACCGCGAACAGAAAGTCGGTGTGCGCCTCGGGTAGATAGAACAGCTTCTGCACGCTCTCGCCGAGGCCCACTCCGAACCACTCCCCACGCCCGATGGCGATGAGCGACTGCGTGAGCTGGAAACCGCTGTTGAACGGGTCCGCCCACGGATCGAGGAACGACGTGACGCGCGCCATGCGGTATGGCACGAGCATGACGAGCAGCGCCATCGCGCCGGCTCCGGCCGCGGCCATCAGCAGGACCCAGCGCAGCTGCGCACCGGCGATGAACAGGATGCCGAAGCCGGTGAGGAACAACACCGAGGCCGCGCCGAAATCCGGCTCCGCGAGCAGCAGCAGCGCCATGAACACGAGAAGTCCCACCGGCTTGACGAGACCCATCGCCGTCGTGCGCAGCTCGGCGTCGCGACGCACCGCGTAGCTCGCGATGAATATCAGCGTCAACACTCGCGCGAGCTCCGACGCCTGGAAGTTGAACCCGAGCAGGCGGATCCAGCGGCGGCTGCCGTTGACCACGTGACCGACACCCGGAACCAGCACGAGGAACAGCAACACGACCGCGACGATCAGCAGCGGCCAGGCCATCTTCTCCAGCAACTCGGTGCGTATGCAGAACACCATCGCCGCGAGGATGAAGCCCGCGACGCACAGGATGAGCTGGCGCTCGAGGTACGAAAACGCGTTGCCGGATTCCTTGCTCGCGATCGAGATCGAGGCCGAAGTGACCATGACGAGGCCGAGCAGCACGATCGCGGCGACCAGCGACAGCGCGATGGGGTCGATGTGGAGTGCGCGCCTGGTACTCATGACACGAGCTCCTTCACCGCCGCGGCGAACACGTTGCCGCGATCGGCATAGTCGCGAAACATGTCGAGGCTCGAGCAGGCCGGCGACAGCAACACGGTGTCGCCCGGTTGCGCGAATCGCGCGGCCGCGCGCACTGCTTCTTCCATCGTGCCGACGCGCACGGTGTGGCAGATGCCCGCGAGCGCGGTCTCGATGAGCGCGGCATCGCGGCCGAGCAGCACGGCAGTGCGCACCTTGCCGCGGAACCCGGCGGCGAGCGGCGCGAAATCCTGGCCCTTGCCGTCACCGCCGGCGATCACGACCAGCGGTCCGGTCAAACCACCTACCGCCGCGAGCGTCGCGCCGACGTTCGTGCCCTTCGAATCGTTGATGTACCTGACGTTGCCGATCTCGGCGACCCACTGCGCGCGATGCGGCAACCCCGGAAAGTCGCGCAGCTCTTCGAGCATCGGCGCGATGGGCAGGCGCAGCGCGTCACCGAGCGCGAGGGTCGCGAGCGCGTTCGCGGCATTGTGACGTCCGGATATCTTCAACGCCGACAACGGCAGCAGCGCCGAGCCACGTCGCGTGAGCCACGCGCCGCCGCCCACGACAGGCGTCGACAGCGTGAAATCGGCCGTGGTGTTCTCCAGGCTGAAGCTGAGCACGCGTTGTCCCGCGCGCGGCATGCGGGCGACTTCCGGATCGTCGGCGTTCACCACGGCGTTTTCGCTGTTGGCGTAGATACGCGCCTTCGACGCGGCGTACGCGGAGAGCGTCGCGTAGCGGTCCATGTGGTCGGCGCTCACGTTGAGCACCACGCTGGCCTTGAGCTTGAGTGAGTGCGTCGTGTCGAGCTGGAACGAGGACAGCTCGAGCACGTAAAGATCGGTCGGACCGCGATCGAGCAGGTCGAGCGCGGGATGGCCGAGATTGCCGCCCACGCGCACTCGCACGCCGGCGCGTTCCGCCATCCGGCCCAGCAACGTGGTCACGGTGCTCTTGCCGTTCGTGCCGGTGATGCCGACCACCGGAGCGTCCGCCGCGCGCGCGAACAGCTCGATGTCGCCGACGATGTCGAGGCCGCGCGAACGCGCCTGCGAGAAGAACGGATCGTCGAGCGGCACGCCGGGAGACGTAACGACGATGTCGGCCTGCTCAAGCAGGCGCGCGTCGAACCCGCCGGTGCGCGTCACGACGGAGGCGCCGAGCGCCTTCACGCCCTCGAGCTCCGGCGGCTGCTCGCGGCTGTCGGTCACCGCGATGCGAAAGCCGCTGCGTTGCAGGTGGCGCGCGACCGAAAGCCCCGTGCGGCCCATGCCCACGATGACGGCGTTCGGAGCGGTGTCGGTGACGGTTCTCATCACAGCTTCAACGTCGCGAGGCCCGCGAGCACGAGGATGAAAGAGATGATCCAGAAGCGCACGATCACCTTCGGCTCGGCCCAGCCCTTGAGCTCGTAGTGATGGTGGATAGGCGCCATGCGGAACACGCGCTTGCCGGTCATCTTGAAGGAGGCCACCTGGATGATCACCGAGGCGGTCTCGACCACGAAGATGCCGCCCATGATGAGCGCGACCAGTTCCTGGCGGACGATCACGGCGATGGTGCCGAGTGCGGCGCCGAGCGCCAGCGCGCCGATGTCGCCCATGAACACCTGCGCGGGATACGTGTTGAACCACAGGAATCCGAGACCGGCACCCGCGAGCGCCGCGCAGAAGATCAGCAGCTCGCCCGAGCCCGGCACCGCCGGGATGACGAGGTACTCCACGAAGTTCGCATTGCCGCTGGCATACGCGAACACGCCGAGCGCGGACCCCACCAGCACCGACGGCATGATCGCGAGCCCGTCGAGGCCATCGGTGAGGTTCACCGCGTTGCTCATGCCGACGATCATGAAATACGCGAGCGCGATGAACGCGACCGCCCCGAGCGGCAGCGCGAAGTTCTTGAAGAACGGCAGGTACAGCGTGGTCTCCGCCGGCGTCTTCGCGGTATAGAACAGGAAGATCGCGGCCGCGAGCCCGACCAGCGATTGCCACGAATACTTCCAGCGCGGGATGAGTCCCTTCGGATTCTTCTTCGCGAGCTTGAGGTAGTCGTCCCAGAAACCGATCACGCCGAAGCCGAACGTGACGATCAGCACGACCCAAACGTAGCGGTTCGACAGGTCCGCCCACAGCAGCGTGCTCACGAAGATCGCGATGAGGATCAGCATGCCGCCCATGGTCGGCGTGCCTGCCTTGGAGAAGTGGGTCTTTGGACCGTCGTCGCGGACCACCTGCCCGACGCGTCCGAACCTGAGCTTCTCGATCATCCACGGGCCCAAGAGCAACGCGAGCGCGAGCGCCGAGATCACCGCGAATATCGCGCGCACGGTAAGGTACGAGAAGACGTTGAATCCCGAGTAGTAAGGCGTCAGGAGTTTTGCGAGCCAGTAGAGCATCTGGTTAGTGAACCTTCCCGACCAGCGTATCGACCACGCGCTCGAGCCGGGCCGAGCGCGAACCCTTGACCAGCACGCACACCTCGCGCGTGAGCTCCGCGTTCACCGCGCGCGCCAGCGCCTCGGTGTCCGCGAACCACTCGCCGCCCGCGCCGAACGCCTCGACCGCGAGCGCCGACAGCTTGCCGGTCGCGAACAGGCGGTCGACGCGGTGCTCGCGCGCGAACCGGCCGATCTCGCCATGACTTTCGACCGCGTGATCGCCGAGTTCGCCCATGTCGCCCATGACGAGCCAGCGGCGCGCGTCGACGCCCTCGAGCACCTCGATCCCGGCCTTCATCGAACTCGGGTTCGCGTTGTAAGAGTCGTCGACGATCCAGGCGCCACTCGGCGCGGTTTTCAGCTGCAATCGCCCAGGAACCGGGCGCATTGTGGCGAGACCGGCGCGCACGTCGGCGAGCGAAGCCCCGGCCGCGATCGCGGCGGCCGCGGCGCACAGCGCGTTCTGCACGTTGTGCGTGCCGGCGAGATGCAACTCGACCGGCGTACTGCCCTGCGGCGAGCGCAGCTCGAAGTGCGTGACGAAGCCGTCGGCGCCGATCGCGGTGCGCACGTCGTGCGCGGAATAGTCGGCCGGATTGCGCTGACCGAACGTCACGATCCGGGCGCGCGTCATGCCGCGCCACAGCGGCAGGAACTCGTCGTCGGCGTTGAGCACGGCCGTGTGACCAGGCTCGAGGTCCGCGACCATCTCGCCCTCGGCGCGCGCGGCGCCTTCGATGCTGCCGAAACCCTCGAGGTGTTCGGCGCCGGCATTGGTGATGAGTCCCACGGTCGGGCGCGCGAGCTTGCAGAGGTCGGCGACCTCGCCCGGGTGGTTGGTGCCGATCTCGATCACGGCGAAGCGATGCGTCGGCTCGAGACGATGAAGCGTGAGCGGCACGCCGATGTGGTTGTTCAAACTACCGCGCGTCGCCAGCGTCGGGCCAGCCTGCGCGAGGATGGCCGCGGTCATTTCCTTGACCGTGGTCTTGCCGTTGCTGCCGGCGACACCCACGACGGGCAGCGAGAACTGCGCGCGCCACGCGACGGACGACTGCTGTAGCGCTGCGAGGGTGTCCTTGACCACGATTTGCGCGATCTTCTCGACGGGGAGCCGGTCGCTGGCCGCATCCACCACGGCGCCCGCGGCGCCCGCGTTGGCCGCGGCATCGATGAATTCGTTCGCGTTGAAACGCGGCCCGCGCAGCGCGACGAACAACTCGCCGGCCTTGATCGTGCGCGTATCCGAAGACACGCCCGAATATGCGCGATCGGCGCCCCGCAGCGTGCCGCCACAACTCTCCGCGAATTCGGCGAGCGTGCGCTTCATGACGCGCTCCCCGCGCGGGCCACGAGCGCGGCCGCGACGACTTTCGCGTCGCTGAACGCGCGGCGTTCGCCGCCCACGATCTGGTAATCCTCGTGACCCTTGCCCGCGATCACGACGACGTCGCGCTCGCCGGCTTCGCCGAGCGCTTCGCGAATCGCGCGCTCCCGGTCGTGCTCGATGCGATACGGCTTGCCCGCGGGAATCCCTGCGGCGATGCCGGACACGATGGCCTGCGGCGATTCGTTGCGCGGGTTGTCGTCGGTCAGCACGATGTCGTCCGCGAGCTCCGCGGCGATGCCGCCCATGTCCGCGCGTTTGCCGGGATCGCGGTCGCCGCCGCAGCCGAACACCACGGCGAGCCGGCCCGCGCAATGCGCGCGCGCCGCCTGCAGCGCCTTCCTGAGCGCGTCCGGCGTATGGGCGTAGTCGACGATCGCGAGCGGCGCGTGGCGGCCGCCGAAGGTTTCCATGCGGCCCGGCGCGGCGTGCACTCGCGCGAGCGCGCGCGTGGCGTCCTCGGTAGTGAGGCCCCAGTCGAGCAGCACGGCGACCACGGTCAGCAGGTTGTCGACGTTGAAGTCGCCCACCAGTCCGCAGGAAATCGCGCCGGGTCCCCAACTCGATTCGAATTCGATCCCGATGCCCTGCGTCGAGAGTTCGACGTGCATCGCGCGGACGAAGCCGTCGGCGCTGCGTACACGCGTCTGGTGCCCGCGGCTGGTCACGATGAGCCGTCCGCGGCCGCGCGGATCCATCGCGAGTTGCCGGCCGAACGCGTCGTCGACGTTGATGATGCGCGACTGCAGGTCAGGCGACGCGAACAGGCGCGCCTTGGTCGCGCCGTAGTGCTCCATCGTGCCGTGGTAGTCGAGGTGGTCGCGCGTGAGATTGGTGAACGCCGCGGTCCGGAAGCGCACCGCGCCGACGCGCGCCTGGTCGATCGCGTGCGAGGACACTTCCATCGCGACGTTCGACGCGCCGCCCGCGCGCAGGCCCGCGAGCGTGCGCTGCACGGTCACCGCGTCGCCGGTGGTCAGCGCGCTCGACGCGAGCGCGTGCGGCCGGCCCGTGCCGATGGTGCCCATGTAGGCCGCGGCGCGGCCCGTGAGTTCGAGCGCCTGCGCGAGTAGATAGGCGCAGGTGGTCTTGCCGTTGGTGCCGGTGACGCCCGCCACCGACAGGTGCCGCGACGGCGAGTCGAAGAAACGGTCGGCGATCAGGCTCGCGCGTTCGCGCAGCCGCGGAACGGGGGCCACGACGATCTCGGACGGCAGATCGGGCACCACGGCCACCGGCGCCGGCTCGAACAGCACCGCGCGCGCGCCGTTGGCGACCGCCTGAGGCGCGTATTTCAATCCGTGCTCGACCGAGCCGTGCACCGCCAGGAAGGCGCTGCCCGGACGCGCGGCGCGTCCGTCCTGCGTGAGATCGGTTACCGGGACGTCGCGCGGTAGTTCGGCGAGGCCTTCGACGAGGCTCGCGAGACTGCGGGACATGGCGGACGGGGCGTTCATCGGATCGCCACCCTCCGCTCGGGCAGGGTCGAGTCGCCGATCGGTGCGTCGGGCGGCACCGCGAGCAGTCGCAGCGCGCCGCCCACGACGCCGGAGAACACGGGCGCCGCGACTTCGCCGCCGTAGTATTTGCCCGCGCCGGGCTCGTCGATGACCACGACCGCGGCGAGGCGCGGCGCGCTGGCGGGAGCGATCCCGCCGAACACCGCGAGATAGCGATCCGTCGCGTAGCCGCCCGCGGTGGCCTTCCACGCGGTGCCGGTCTTGCCGGCGACGGTGTAGCCCGGAATCGCGGCGCGCTTGCCGCCGCCATCCGGCGCGACGACGGCCTCGAGCATGTGGATGAGCATGCGCGACGTGTTCGCATCGAGCACCTGCGTGCCCTCGGGCGCGGAATCGACGCGCAGGAAGGATACCGGGCGCGACGTACCGTTCGACGCCACCGTCGCGTAGGCGTGCGCGAGCTGCAGCGGCGTGACCGACAGGCCGTAGCCGCGCGACATCGAGGAGATGCCGACCGGCCGCCAGTGCGAGTAGTGAGGCAGCAGTCCCGCGGACTCGCCGGGATACCCCGAGGTCGTCACCTGGCCAAAGCCGAGCCCGCTCAGCGTGTTGTACATCTGCGCGGGTTCCAGCGCGAGCGCGACCTTGGTCAGGCAGATGTTGGAGCTCTCGGCCAGGCAGGTCGCGAGATTGATCGCGCCCAGGTTGCGGCGATCCTCGAGTAGTTTGGCGCCGACCTTGATGTAGCCCGGGTTGGTGTCGATGACCGAATGGTCGTTGAACTTGCCCGACGCCAGGCCCGCCGCGACGACGAACGGCTTCATCGACGAACCGGGCTCGACGATGTCGGTCACGGCGCGGTTGCGATACGTCCGCGCCTTGAGCTGGTCGCGGTCGTTCGGGTTGTAGGTAGGCTGGTTGACCATGGCGAGCACTTCGCCGGTCACCACGTCGAGCACGATCACGCTGCCGGACTTCGCGCGCTGGTCGCGGATGGCAGCCTTGAGCTCCCGGTACGCGAGGTACTGGATGCGCAGGTCGATCGACAACACGAGATTGCGGCCCGGCCGCATCGCGCGGATTTCCTCGACGTTCTGCACGATCTTGCCGTAGCGATCCTGGATCACGCGCTTCGCGCCGTCTTCGCCGGCGAGCCAGTGATCGAACGCGAGCTCGAGGCCTTCCTGGCCCTGGTCGTCGATGTTCGTGAAACCGAGGATGTGGCCCGCGACCTCACCCGCCGGGTAATAGCGGCGGTACTCGCGCATCAGGTAGACGCCCGGAATTTCGAGCGCGCGGATCTTCTGCGCCTCGGCCGGCTGCATGTGCCGCACGAGGTACAGGAACTCGCGGTCGAGGTTAGAGGTGAGACGGCGCGCGATTTCGTTCTTGTCGCGCTTCAACGCCTTCGCGAGCCGCGGCAGCTGGTCGCTCGCGAGCGCAAGCTCCTTCGGATTCACCCACACCGAGTCGACGGGCGTCGAGACCGCGAGCGGCTCGCCGTAACGGTCGGTGATCGTGCCGCGCGTCGCGCTGATCTCCGCGACACGCGAGAAACGCGCGTCACCCTGGCCCGCGAGGAACTCGTGTTCCTTGAGCTGCAGCTCCACCGCGCGCCACGCGAGCCCGAGCGCGCCGCACACGAGCAACCCGAGGACGAAGTTCGCGCGCCAGCGAAAGCTGCCGGCGTCGTCGCGCGCCGAGGTCGCGGACCCGCTCTCGCTCCGTCCGCGGGAATCGCGGCGTTTGCCAGAAAAGATCTTCACGGCGACACCAGCTCGATTTCCTTCGGTGGCGGCATCGCCATCCGCAGCTTGGTGCCGGCCACATTTTCGACGAACGCATGTGTCGACCAGGCGCTCTGCTCGAGCTGCAGCTGGCCCCATTCGATCTCGAGATTGTCGCGCCGGACATTCAGCCGCTCCAACTCGACGAACAGCTCGCGGGCGCGATGCTTACTGTAGATAGCGCCCGCCGCCGACGCGAGCGCGGCCACCCACAGCACCGGGATCGCGAACACGAGAAGTTTGTTGGTGGGCGCCGACATCTATCTCACCTTCTGCGCGACGCGCAGCACGCTCGAGCGCGCACGAGGATTGGCGGTGAGTTCCTCTTGCGTCGCGCGGATCTTCGATCCGATCCGCTTCAACCGCGGCTGAGCGGATTCGGGGATCACGGGCAAGCCCGCGAACACCGGGTTCACGGTGGAGTGCGCCTGGATGAACTGCTTGACCGCTCGATCCTCGAGCGAGTGGAAGCTGATGGCCGCGAGGCGTCCACCGACCGCGAGCAACTCGAGCGCGCCTTCGAGCGCGCGGCGCAGCTGCCCGAGTTCGTCGTTGACGTGCATGCGCAGCGCCTGGAACGTGCGCGTCGCGGGATGTTTGCCCGGCTCGCGCGTGCGTACGGCGCGCGCGACGAGCTCGGCGAGCTGCAGCGTGGTGGTCAGGGGTTGAGTCTTTCGTGCCGCGACGATGTCTGCGGCAATCCGCCGCGCGAAGCGCTCCTCCCCGAGCGTCGCGATCACCTCGCGAATCTCAGGCTCGCTCGCTCGCGCGAGCCATGCGGAAACCGGTTCGCCGCTCGTCGGATCCATGCGCATGTCGAGCGGGCCGTCCGCCCTGAAGCTGAAACCGCGTGTGGGGTCGTCGAGCTGCGGTGAAGAAACGCCGAGGTCGAACAAGATGCCGCGCACGGGCCGGCCCGGAACGAGCTCCGGCACGCGCGCGGCGATATCGGCAAACGGCGCGCCGACGAGCGTAAGCCGCACTTCGTCGGGAAAACGGCGGTGGCCGGCCGCGATGGCCGCCGGGTCGCGGTCGAACGCGAGCACGCGCCCTTCGGGACCGAGTGCCCCGAGGATGAGTGCCGTGTGCCCGCCGCGCCCGAACGTCGCATCGATATATAGGCCGTCCGCCTGTACCGCGAGTGCCTCGAACGCTTCCCGGGCAAGCACCGGTATGTGGGCGTTCGATTCACTCACTGTTTCAAGCGGCTGTCAGTCCGCCCCCGTTTTCTTGCGCCTTGCCACTGGATGGAATCCGCACTGCGGCATTCCATCCCACCCCTAACAACCTTCAATTCCGAATCGACTAACTAACTACAGCGTGAGCGATTCGAGCTCCGCGGACAGGCCCGTTTCGGTAGCCTCGTTCGCGAGCCACAGGGACCGGCGCTCGTTCCAGCGCGCCTCGTCCCACAATTCGCAGCGATTGCCCTGCCCGATCAGCATTCCGCGCTTCTCGAGCATCGCGAACTCGCGCAGCTCGGGCGTCAGCGACAATCGACCGTGCCCGTCGAGATCGATTTCGGTGGCATGACCCACCATGAGCCGCTGCAGCCGGCGCGCCTGCGCGTGCAGCGACGGCAGGCTCATCAACTTGCGTTCGATCTGTTCCCAGTCGGGCAGTGGATAGAGGAGGAGGCACTGATCCCGGTCCACGGTGACGACCAGCTTCCCCTGGCTTCTTTCGAGCGCGTGCTCGCGGTACCGGGTGGGAAGAACCATCCGGCCCTTGTCGTCCAGGGTCACTTTTGCTGCACCGCGAAACATGGATCGACAGGCGTGTCAGGCCCATTTCTCCCCACTTTTTCCCACTTGCCGCCACTATAGAAACGGCCCGGGACGCGGTCAAGAAATAAGTCACAAAATTTTCTATCGGCGACAGCGACTTACGTAGGTTTTGCCCTACCGCAGCGCGCCATTCGCGCAGACGCGCGCTTACCGATCAGTAGCTTGTCATCGGTACTTCATACAGTGGGTCAGAAGCGAAGGGGCTGTATGCCCCTGGATGCACGCGCGCTGGCTCGACGTCACGGTGAAATTCGGAGTTTGGCGTTGGATGCCAAAACGAAGAGGCACAAACTCGACCGGAGCCGTCCCCGCCAAGCCTGAGCGAAGGGATCCAAGCCAGAACGAAGGGAAACATTAACGGAAGGAGTATGCAGCCCATTGAACCATTTATGGTTCAATGGGCTGCTTACCCCGTTGAATTGTCATAGTTGGAGCCGGCCTGTAAGCCGGGTTCTGTCGAGGACAGTCATTCCTCTGGAATCGCCGTCACCGGCGACTTCAAGCGGCCTACCCGGAAGCACGGGGGGACACCCGCTGCCACTTGCGTGGCGACTTCCCTATTTGGCCTTGCTCCAGGTGGGGTTTGCCGTGCCGTCCGTGTTGCCACGTCCGCGGTGCGCTCTTACCGCACCGTTTCACCCTTGCCAGCTTCATTGCTGAAGCTTCGGCGGTTTGCTTTCTGTTGCACTTTCCGTCGGCTCACGCCGCCCAGGCGTTACCTGGCACCTCGTCCGCAGGAGCCCGGACTTTCCTCCACATTTCGCGAGAAATGCAGCGACCGTCCGGCCGACTCCGCGCGCACCATAACGGCATGGGATCGCAGGTACAAGATCGCGCGGAGCTTTATTTTTCGGCGTTTTTCGCGAGCGCGAGCGCGCGCGCATACGCGTCATTGCGCTTCGCGCCGGTGAGTTTCGCGGCCACCGCGGCGGCCTTGCTCGGCGCGAGCTCGGGCAGCAGCGCGCGCAGTGTTTCATCCAGCGTGAGGCGCGCGCCCTCTTCGTCGGGCAGGTCGCGCGCGCCCTCCACCACCACCGTGATCTCGCCGCGCGTGAAATTCGCGTCGCCACGCGCGAGCGCGGCGAGCTCGGCGAGCGTGCCGCGATACACCGTCTCGAAGACTTTCGTGAGTTCGCGCGCCACCGCCGCGCGGCGCGTCGCGCCGAACGCGGCGCTCATGTCCTCGAGCGATTCGGCGATGCGATGTGGCGCTTCGAAGAACACCTGCGTGCGCGTTTCGGTCGTGAGCGCCGCGAGGCGCGCGCGCCGCTCCGCGAGCCGCGCCGGCAGGAATCCTTCGAACGAGAACCGCTCGGTGGGCAAACCCGCGATGCTGAGAGCGGCGGTGATGGCCGAAGGTCCGGGCACCGCGACCACGCTCATTCCCTCCTGTGCCACGCGCCGCACCAGCTCGAAGCCCGGATCCGACAGCAGCGGCGTGCCCGCGTCGCTCACGAGCGCGATGCGCGCGCCACCGCGCAATTTCGCGAGCAACTCGTCGATGCGCTCGTTTTCATTGTGTTCATGCAGCGACACGAGCGGGCGCGAGAGCCCGAGTGTCTGCAGCAATTGCCCGGTCCTGCGCGTGTCTTCGGCCGCGACCAATTCAGCGGCCGCAAGTTCATCGCGTGCGCGCGGCGACAGGTCACCGAGATTGCCGATGGGCGTCGAGATCACCGCGAGACGCCCCTTGGTTTCAACCACTATACTTCTCCACCGCATGGACTGCGGCCAATGCGAAGGCTAAGCGACGCATGAATTCAGTGAAAGCACTCAACAAGACCCTGATGTTGTCCGTGGTTGTCGCCACGGCGCTGATGTTGGCCGCCTGTCCAACTACCCCGCGGCGGGGCGGGCCTCCGACCGTGGATCGCGCCGAGGCGCTGGTGCGCGCTGGCGACCAGGCGGGCGCCGCCGCCGTGTACGAGAGGCTCGGCAACGAGACGACCGGCAGCGACCGTTCGGAATTCCTGCTGCGCGCCGCGCGCGCGTGGCTGGCCGCGGGCCGTCCGGCCGATGCGGATCGTGTGCTCGCGACCATCACCGCGGACCTGACCCAGCAACAGTCTCTCGAGAAGAACCTGCTGCGCATCCAGTCTTCGCTCGCACAGGGCCAGGGGGATGCGGCCTGGCGCGAGATCAGCGCGATGCAGGCGCCGACGGCGCCCGCGGCCGCGGCGCGCTACTACGAGACACGCCAGCAGGTCGCGATCGCGACCGGCCACCTCGTTGACGGCATCCGCTCGCAACTCGCGCGCGAGCGCTTCATCGCTCCCGGTGACGCCCACGCGGCGCGCACCGAACTGCTCTCCCAGCTGCGCGCGGCCGCCGATCGCGGCATCGCGCTCACCGCGCCGCCCGGAAGCGACGCCACGATCCGCGGCTGGATCGAAGCGGGAACCATCGCGGCCGACAACGCGCGTAATCCCACGCTCGGCGCGGCGCGACTTGCGGCATTCCGCTCGCGTTTCCCGACGCACCCCGCGCTGGCCGCACTCGCGAACGAACCCAGCGTTGGCGGCGTGGACCAGCCCGCGGCGCTCGACAAGGCGCCGCACGTCGCGCTGCTGCTGCCACTCACGGGCCGCACCTCGGCGCCCGCCGCGCAGATCCGCGACGGCTTCATGACCGCCTACTACCAGGCGCCCGCCAACTCGCGGCCGCGCCTGCGCCTGTACGACACCGCCGCCGGAACCGTCGCCGAAGTCGTCGCGAATGCCGCCGCCGCGGGCGCGGAATTCATCGTCGGTCCGCTCACGCGCGAGGAAGTCGTCGCGGCGTCCGAGATCCTGTCTACCCGCCCGCCCGTGCTCGCGCTCAACTTCCTGCCAGCCGAGCAGCCAGCACCCCAGAGGTTCTTCCAGTTCGCGCTGTCTCCCGAAGACGATGCCCGCGCCGTCGCGCGATTCGTCGCCGCGAGTGGGCAGCGCCGCGGCGTGGTGCTGGCTCCCGAAGGAGACTGGGGCAATCGCGTCGCCGCCGCGTTCGACGAAGAGCTGCGCGCGGCAGGCGGATACACGCTCGGGCAGTCGAGCTTCGGCGGCGTACGCAACGATTTCGGCGAAAGCATCACGGACGTGCTGCGCACCGACGACAGCCGCGCGCGTCATCAGCGCGTACAGGCCGCGATCGGCCAGAAGCTCGAGTTCGAGCCGCGCCGCCGCGCGGACATCCAGTTCATCTTCGCGCCGAGCCAGCCGGGCGCCGCCCGCCTCCTGCGGCCGCAGCTGCGCTTTCACCTGGCGGGCGACATTCCGACCTATACGCTCGGCGATGCCTACGATCCGCACCCGTCGGCAAATCGCGAAATCGACGGGATGATGTTTCCGGACATGCCCTGGATGCTCGGCGATACGGGACTTTCCGGCGAGGTTCGCGAGGTGGCGCGACAGGCCTTCGGAGATGCATTCGCGCGGCGCGGCCGCCTGTTCGCTTTCGGCTACGACGCCTATCGGATCGCGAGCGCCTTGCAACGCGGAGCACCGCTGAATCCGCAAGGACTTACGGGCACGCTGTCGCTCGACGAGCAAGGGCGCGTGCGCCGCTCGCTCGAATGGGTGCGCATCGAGAACGGCGTGCCAGTGCCGCTGGGCCCGAGTCCGCTGCCCTCGCCCACGCCCTGAGCCCGGTCGCGCGCGGCAGCGACGGCATGGATCGCCGTCAGACCGGGACGCTGGCCGAGAACAGCGCCGCGGCTTTTCTCGAAGCCCAGGGCTTTACGATCTTCACCCGCAATTTCCTGCGCCGCGTGGGCGAGCTCGACATCGTCGCGCGCTCGGGCGATCTGCTGATCGTCGCGGAAGTGCGAACCCGATGCAGCGACAGATACGGCGGCGCGGCCGCCAGCATCGGGTGGAGCAAACAACGCCGCATCGTCGCGACCGCCTCGCTGCTGTTGCAGAGGTATCCGGAGCTTCGCAAGTGCCGGGTGCGGTTCGATGTGCTCGTGGTGCGTGACGGGGCCATCGAGTGGATCAAGCATGCTTTTTACGCGTAAACCCTTTATCAGGCGCAAGCGCCACTCCTCACGCCGCCGAAGCGGCGGCGTCCGTGAAATGATCAAGAAGACTGTAGCGCGGGATGTTTTGCTAAATATTCCCGGGCCGTTCAAGATCGCGGGCGCATGCCAACACTCGACGAGCTATTCCAGAACAACCGGGAATGGGCCGAAAAGATCCGGCGGCAGGATCCGGAATTCTTCTCCAAGCTCTCTCGCCAGCAATCTCCCACCTATCTCTGGATCGGATGCGCGGACAGTCGCGTGCCGGCGAACCAGATCGTCGGGCTGTTGCCGGGCGACATCTTCGTCCATCGCAACATCGCCAACATGGTGGTGCACACCGACCTGAACTGCCTGTCGGTCATGCAATTCGCCGTCGACATCCTCAAGGTCAAACACATCATCGTCGTGGGCCACTATGGCTGCAGCGGCGTGCAGGCCGCGATGCGCCGCATGCGGGTCGGCCTCGCCGACAACTGGCTGCGTCACGTGCAGGACGTCCACGAGAAACACGAGCACTCGCTGCGCGACTTCCGCAGCGAGGGCGAGGCACAGGATCGCCTTTGCGAGTTGAACGTCATCGAGCAGGTGCAGAACGTCTGCCAGACGACCATCGCGCGCGACGCGTGGGAGCGCGGACAGCCGCTGAGCGTGCACGGCTGGATCTACGGCATCGCCGACGGACTCGCGCGCGACCTCGGCACCACGGTGTCGGATTACCGCGCGGCCGGTGCCGTCTACCGGGCGGCGGTCGCCAAGCTCAACGACCCGATACGCACATGATCGCCGGCGCGGGGCCGCAGGAGTAACCGCGCATGTTCGTCAACATGTGGATGACGCGAGATCTCATCACGGTGGATCCCACTGCCACCCTCGCGCACATCGCAGCGACCATGGCGCGCCACAAGATCCGTCGCCTGCCGGTCGTCACTCCGTCGCCGGACGGCCCGAAGCTGCTCGGGATCGTGTCGAACTCGGACGTCCTGCACGCGTTTCCGACCAACATCAATCCGCTGGCGATCAACGCCGCGGGGGACGTCGCGGCGCTCGAGATGAGCGGCGCGCGCAAGCGGATCTACGCAGCGGATCTCATGGCGCGCGATCCGCTCACCACCTCGCCCGACGCGCCGCTCGAGACCGCCGCGCGGCTCATGCGCGACCACAAGATCGGCGCATTGCCGGTGGTGAGCAATCACGTGCTCGTCGGGCTGATCACGGAATCGGACATCTTCCGTGCGCTGCTCGAGGTGTTCGACGCGCCGGTGCGCGCGGTTCGCGTGACGTTCTCACTCGGCGCGGGCGAAGACGTGCTGCCGCTCGTCGCGGAGATCGCCCACCGCCGCTCCATGCGCGTCACGAGTTTCATGGCGTTGCCCGGCCACGAGCCCCCGTTATGCGTCGTGCAACTCGCAGGCGAAAACGCGGACGCCGCGCTCGACGACATCTGGAAGTCGAAGCACCGCGTGATGAATGTCGTGAAACTCGTCCCGGGGCAGGACGGAAAGCCGGCTACTTGACGACCTTGAGCTGCGGCCGGCGGCTGCCGTCATCGGGCGGCGAGGGCTTGGTCGGCGGCTCGGGACCCAGGTCCTGCTCGGAGAACACCATGCCCTCGCCGGTTTCGCGCGCGTAGATGCCGAGCACCGTCACCACCGGGATCCGCACGTGGTGCACGACGCCGGCGAATCTCGCCTCGAATTCGATCCAGTCGTTGCCGATCACCAGCCGCTGTGTCGCGGTCGACGAGAGGTTGAGCACGACCTTGCCGTCCTTCACGTAGGCGCGCGGCACCTCGACGCCCGGCTTCTCCGCGTCCACGATGATGTGCGGCGTCTCGCCGTTGTCCATCATCCAGGCGTGCATCGCGCGTATGAGATATGGGCGCTTGGAGTTGCGCGGGCGGTCGTTCATGCCAACCGCATCTCTCGCTCGTTCTCGGAAAGGCTCGCGCGAAACGCGGGCCGCGAGAAGATGGTGTTCGCGTACTTGAGGATGGGTTGCGCGGGTGGCGGCAGGTCGATGTCGTACCGCGGCAGGCGCCACAGGATCGGCGCGATCGTCGCGTCGACCATCGAGAATTCGTCGGACAGGAAGTACGGCTTGAGCTTGAACAGGTCCGCGCTGCCGAGCACGTTGTCGCGCAATTCCTTGCGCAACTGCGCCGTGTCCTTCGCCTGGCCCGAGTCGATCTTCCGCGCGAGGTCGTACCAGTCGTGCTCGATCTGATAGAGCGCGAGCCGCGCGCGTGCGCGCGACACCGGGTCCACGGGCATCAGCGGCGGATGCGGAAAACGCTCGTCCAGGTACTCCATGATCACGCGCGAATCGTAGAGAACGAGGTCGCGATCGATCAGGGTGGGCGTCGTGTGATACGGGTTGAGGTCGAGCAGATCCTCGGGATACTTCCCGGGCGCCACGTCGACGATCTCGATCTCGATCGCTTTTTCCGCGATCACGATGCGCGTGCGATGACTCCAAGGGTCATCGGGCGCCGAGAACAGCGTCATCGTAGCGCGTCGGCTCGACACTCACTTCCTCCTAAGGCTGAAGCGGCGCGAGGAACCGTTCAGCGGACGTCCTTCCAATACTCCGCCTTCAGCATCCACGCAATCGCCGTGAACATCAGCAGGAACAACACGACCCAGATACCGAGACTCTGCCGCTCGACCTGCGTGGGATCGCCCACGTATTGCAGGAAGTTCACGGTGTCGCGTACGAAGTCATCGTACTGCTCCGCGGTGAGACTGCCGACGACACCCGGCTCGAATCCTTTGAATTCCGCGACCGTTACGGGGGTGCCCTCGGGTCCCGGCCGCTCGACATCTTGCGTAACGATGGTTTGCACGCCCTGCAGGCTCGACAGCACGTGCGGCATCGCGGTGCCCGGCAGCTGGAGGTTGTTGACCCCCGTCTGACGGTTGGACGGATCGGCGTAGAACGTCGTCAGGAAATTGAACACCCAGTCGCTGCCGCGCGAACGCGTGACCAGCGAAAGATCCGGCGGCGCCTTGCCGAACCACTCCATCGCGTCCTTCTCGGGAAGCGACGTCTTGAGATAGTCGGTGAAGCTGTCGCCCGGCCGGACGAGATAGGCGTCCCGCACGTCGTCGGGAATCTTCAGGTCCTCGGCGATGCGCGAATAACGGATGTACTTGAGCGAGTGGCAACCCGAACAGTAGTCCAGGAAGTTGCGCGCGCCACGCTGCAGCGACGGCAGGTTCGTGATCTGGTTGTCGGCGGAACGTTGCCAGCTGGCGTGCCCGCCCTCCGCGGCCGAAACCGCGCCCGTGCCCCCGATCAGCGAGAACAGCGCGATCAGCGCGACATTCTTAATGCGCATGGTAAGTCACTCGATCAGGAACCGGACCATTGCCGTCGGCCTTCGACACGAACGGCAGCAGGATGAAGAAGCCGAAGTACACGACCGTGAAGATGCGGGCGAGCAGCACGTAGATGCCGTCCGCGGGCTTGAGGCCCAGCCACATCAGCATCACGAACGCCACGAAGAACGCGCCGAGCAGCAACTTCGAGGCGATTCCGCGGTAACGGATCGACTTGTTCTTCGCCTTGTCTAGCCACGGCAGGAACAGGAAGGCCGCGACCGACAACGCCATCAGCAATGCGCCGAGCTTCTGGTCCGGAACCGCGCGCAGGATCGCGTAGTAAGGCGTGAAGTACCACACCGGCGCGATGTGCTCCGGCGTCGATACCGGGTTGGCCGGCTCGAAGTTCGGCGCTTCGAGGAACAGGCCGCCGAAGGTCGGCACGAAGAACACGACGATGGCGAACAACGTCAGGAAGACGCCGACGCCGACGATGTCCTTGAGCGTGTAATACGGATGGAACGGGATGCCGTCGAGCGGCTTGCCGTCCTTGCCGAGCTTCTCCTTGATCTCGATGCCGTCCGGGTTGTTCGAACCGACCTGGCGCAACGCGACCAGGTGCAGCGCGATCAACAGCGCGATCAGGAACGGCAGCGCGATGACGTGCAGCGAGAAGAAGCGGTTCAGCGTCGCGTCCGCGAGGCCGTAGTCGCCGCGGATCCATTCGACGAGATCCGGACCGATGCCCGGAATCGTGCCGAACAGGTTGATGATCACCTGTGCGCCCCAGTACGACATGTTGCCCCAGGGCAGCACGTATCCCATGAACGCCTCGGCCATCAGCGCGAGATAGATGAGCATGCCGATGACCCACAGCAGCTCGCGCGGCGCCTTGTAGCTTCCGTAGAGC
>JAEYUC010000016.1 GCA_023433705.1 Pseudomonadota bacterium | reverse complement strand
AGACGGCATCCGCCACGCGGAAAGCATCCCGCTAACTCAACGATTTCTCACCCGGCACCAACCGAATCAGCCAACCCACTTGCGCGCGTTCGCGAACATCCGGTACCAGCCGGAGTACTCGCCCGCGTTGTCGGGGCGCCAGGAGTTCTGCGCGTAGCGGAACGAGCGCTCGGGGTGCGGCATCGTGATCGTCACGCGGCCGTCGGCGTTCGTGATGGCGGCGATGCCGAACGGCGAGCCGTTCGGGTTCGCGGGGTAGGTAGTTGCGACCAAGCGGTCGCCATTCACGTAGCGGGCGGCGACCAGGCCGCTCGCGTCGAATGCCTTCGCATCGGAAACGCTCGCGAATTCCGCACGGCCTTCGCCGTGCGCCACGGCGATCGGCAGCATCGAGCCGTCCATGCCCGCGAGCAGGATGGACGGAGAGCGCGCGAGCTCGACCAGCGAGAAACGCCCCTCGAACTGCTCGCCGCGATTGCGCACGAAACGCGGCCAGTTGGCCGTGCCGGGCACGATCTCCTTGAGCGCCGCGAACATCTGGCAGCCGTTGCAGACACCGAGCGAAAACGTGTCCGCGCGCTCGAAGAACTTCTGGAACGCCTCGCGCGTGGCCGGGTGATACAGGATGGACTTCGCCCAACCCTCGCCCGCGCCGAGCACGTCGCCGTACGAGAAACCGCCGCAGGCCACGAGCCCGCGGAACTGGTCGAGCTTCACGCGCCCCGAGAGCACGTCGGTCATGTGCACGTCGTGCGACTCGAAGCCGACGCGTTCGAGCACCGCGGCCATTTCGATCTGGCTGTTCACGCCCTGCTCGCGCAGCACCGCCACGCGCGGGCGCGCCTTGCCGATGTAGGGCGCGGAAATGTCCTCGTCAGGATCGAACGTCAACGCGACATTGAGACCCGGCGAGCCCGGATCGCAGACAGCGTTGAACTCTTCGCGCGCGCAGGCAGGCTCGTCGCGCATCTCGCGCATGCGGAACGATGTCTCGGACCAGGCGCGACGCAGGTCTTCCCACGATTCATCGACGCGGCCCGTGGCCGCTTCGATGCGAACTCGCATCTCGCGCGTGGTAGTTCCGATCGCATGTGTGTGCTCGCCGAGCCCGTGCCGCGCGAAGATTTCGCGCGCCGGTTCCAGATTCGCCGTCTTCACCTGCAGCACGACGCCCAGCTCCTCGCTGAACAGCGCGCCCGCCGCGCCGTTGGCGCCGGCCGGTAGTTTGACGTCGAGGCCGCAGTGCCCGGCGAATGCCATCTCGGCGAGCGTCGCGAACACGCCTCCGTCGGAGCGGTCGTGGTACGCGAGCGCCAGTCCCTGCGCGCGCAGCTCCGCGAGCGCGGCCGCGAGACCGAGCAGGCGGTCCGGCGAATCGAGATCCGCGGGCTGTGCGCCCAGCGATCCGTACACCTGCGCGAGCGAAGAGCCGCCCAGCCGGTTCTTGCCGAAGCCGAGATCGACGAGCAGCAATGTGGTCGGGCCAAGATCCGTACGCAGCTGCGGCGTCCAGGTCCCGCGCACGTCGCCGACGGGCGAGAACGCGGAGACGATCAGCGACACCGGCGCGACGACCGATTTCTTCTGCGCGCCCTCGCTCCACACCGTCTTCATGGACAGCGAGTCCTTGCCCACCGGGATCGCGATGCCGAGCGCGGGGCACAGCTCCTCGCCGACGGTGCGCACGGTCGCGTACAACGCGGCGTCCTCACCCGGTTCGCCGCACGCAGCCATCCAGTTCGCCGACAGCCGCACGTTCGACAATGAACCGATGTCGGCGGCAAGAATGTTGGTGAGCGATTCGGCCACCGCGAGCCGGCCCGAGGCCGGCGCATCGAGCACCGCGACCGGCGTGCGCTCGCCCATCGCCATCGCTTCGCCCGTGTGTCCGAAGTAGTCCGAGATCGTGACGGCCACGTCCGCGACCGGCACCTGCCACGGACCCACCATCTGGTCGCGGCTGATCATGCCGCCCACGGTGCGGTCACCAATCGTGATCAGGAAGGTCTTGTCCGCGACCGCGGGAAATTTCAGCAGCCGGTACGCCGCATCACGCAGCTCGACCGACGCGAGGTCCAAAGGCTTCTGGGGTGGCGCAACGCTTTTCACGTCGCGCAGCATCTTCGGCGCCTTGCCCAGCAACACGTCCAGCGGCATGTCGACGGGACGTGTTCCGTTCTTGCGATCCTCGAGCACCAGCACGCCCGTGTCATTCATCTCGCCGATCACGGCGAACGGACACCGTTCGCGGCGGCAGATCGACTCGAACTCGCCGAGGCGCGCCGCGTCGATCACGAGCACGTAACGCTCCTGCGACTCGTTGCACCACAGTTCCATCGGCGACATGCCGGGCTCGTCGTTCGGAATCGCGCCCAGATCGATGACCGCGCCACGTCCTTCGGTGTGCGCCACGGCTTCGGGCACCGCGTTCGACAAACCACCCGCGCCGACGTCGTGGATCAGCAGGATCGGATTCTGGCTCCAGCGCGCGCTGCAGCGGTCGATGACTTCCTGCGCGCGGCGCTGGATCTCGGGATTGCCACGCTGCACCGACGCGAAGTCGAGATCCGCGCTCGAACTACCGCTGCCCATCGACGAGGCCGCGCCGCCGCCGAGGCCGATCAGCATCGCGGGACCACCGAGCACGACGACCTTCGCGCCGACCGGAATCTCGCTCTTCTCGACGTGTTTGCGGCGCACGTTGCCGAGACCGCCCGCGATCATGATCGGCTTGTGATAACCGCGCACGCGATCGGGTGCGTCGCCTTCCGCCGCCTGTTCGAACGTGCGGAAGTAACCCGCGATGTTCGGCCGGCCGAATTCGTTGTTGAACGCGGCGCCGCCGAGCGGCCCCTCGATCATGATGTCGAGCCCCGAGACGATGCGGTCGGGCTTGCCGATGTTCGTCTTCTCCCACGGCTGCTCGAAGCCCGGAATGCGCAGGTGCGACACCGAGAAACCCGTGAGGCCGGCCTTCGGCTTCGCCCCGCGGCCCGTCGCGCCCTCGTCGCGGATCTCGCCGCCCGAACCCGTGGCCGCGCCGGGGAACGGCGAAATCGCCGTCGGGTGGTTGTGAGTCTCCACCTTCATCAGGATGTCGATGGGCTCATCGACCGCGCCGTAAATGTCGTTCTCAGGATTCGGGAAATAACGCTTGCCGAGCGGACCTTCGATCACCGCCGCGTTGTCGCGATAGGCGGAGAGCACGCCCTTGGGATTCTTCGCGTGCGTGTTGCGGATCATCGCGAACAGCGACTTCGGCTGCTTCTGGCCGTCGACTATCCAGTCGGCATTGAAGATCTTGTGGCGGCAGTGTTCGGAGTTCGCCTGTGCGAACATCATCAGCTCGACGTCGGTCGGGTCGCGCTTCAGCGCCGCGAAGTTCCTGACCAGGTAGTCGATCTCGTCGTCCGACAGTGCGAGGCCGAGCTCGGTGTTGGCTTTCACCAACGCCGCGCGGCCCTCGGCGAGCGAGACGGTGCGCAGCGGACGCGTGTGTTCGTGCGTGAACAGGCGCGCGGCCTCGGCCCGATCGAGCAGCGCGGTTTCCGTCATGCGGTCGAACAACGGCGCGGCCAGCTTCTCGAGTACCGCGCGCGACAGGGGCTGCGCGCCGGCGATGCTCCAGGCGATGCCACGCTCGATGCGCGAAACCGCCTCGAGCCCGCAGACGTGCGCGATGTCGGTGGCCTTGCTCGACCAGGGCGAGATCGTGCCGAAGCGCGGCACGATGACGATTTCGGAGGCTCCGGCGACCGCCGCGCGCGCGCCGTTCTCGCGCGGCCCGTAGGTCAGCAGCCGTTCGAGCAGCGCGCGTTCGCGCGCATCGAGATCACGCGCGAGATCGACGAAATGAACGTAACGGGCGCTGATGGCGCCAAGCCCGGGTTGAACGGCCTCGAGCGCGGGACGCAGTTTGGCGATGCGGAAATCGGAAACTGCGGGGGCGCCTGGGAGCTCGATCATTGGAGGGCGCGAATTGTACAGAAAGGGGACAGATTTATTTAGTGACGATATCGCGCGCGATCCTGGGGCGCGAAATCGTCAATAAATAGATCTGTCCCCTTTTTTCCCCTATTTCTGGGGGCCGGAGTCGTTGCCGGCGGGCGTGTACATCGACAGCGGGAACTGGGTGATGTTGCCGCCCTCGAGCGCACTGATCTTGGCGGTGCCCTGCTTCTTCACTTCGTCGATGCGCAGGATCGAGTGCATCGGGATCATCGTGCACTTGACGCCGGAGAATTCGGATTTGATGCGTTCCTCGCCCGGATCGAGTACGACCGTCGAGCGCTCGCCGAACACCAGTTCTTCGACTTCGATGAACCCGAACAAGCGACCCTGGCTCACCTTGCGGGCATAAACCTCGTAAACCTTGCCCTGGTTCACGAACATAATCTTGAAAATGTGACTGGATGCCATCTGGCGGACTAAGGGGACGTTAACCTGCCTCTTCATACACGCATGGGCAGCGGGAAGCTAGGGCCCAGAGGGTATTCCATGGCGCTCAGGCTGCGCGTCATCAGTGAACAACGCCTCCGGTTGGGTGACCGGAGCACATTCGTACTTGGGGTATCGGGCGGCAGCATTGGACGCTCCTCCGAGAACGACTGGGTATTGCCTGATGAAATGCGCTACGTCTCGGGCCGACACGCGCGCATCGTTTTCCACAACGGTCGATACCTTCTGCAGGACACGAGCAGCAACGGCACGTTCATCAACGACGGCGACCGTCCGCTCGGCAGCCACAATCCGTACGAGCTCAAGACGGGCGATATCCTGCGCATCGGCGAATACCACGTCCAGGTGCAGATCGATTCAGCCACCGATTTCAGCCTGGACGACAGCGCGCTCTATGCGAAACCCGGCACCGGATCGACGAGCAGCCGTCGCCGCCCCCCCGCGCTCGGCGATCTCGGCGCCTCGCTGCGCCTGGAGAACCTGCTCGAAGCGAGCCAGGACACGTCGAACGACAAGCTCAAGCCGGTGAACGCGTTCGGCCAGGCGGTCTCGGCGCGCACGCGCGCTCTGCATCAGACCCAGGATCTGCCGAAGGAACCGTCGACCGCGCCCGAACTCGAGGTGAATTCCGATGCCGTCGCACGCCGCATCGCAAGGCTTGCGCGCGCGGCGGAAAAACAGCAGAAGGCGGTGCATCAGACGGCACCGCCGATCACGCAGCCTGCCACCGTTCCCGTCGCGGGCGGCACGCCCGACATCTCGCCGGGACTGATGGCGTTCTGCCGCGGCGCGGGCATCAGCGCCGAATCGCTGCCGGCCGATGCGCATTCCCGCATGCTGCACCTCGCCGGCCAGCTCCTGCGTGAGAGCCTTTCGGGGCTCAAGGAAAGCAACCGCTCGCAGCAGGCGCAACGCACCGAGTTGCGCGTGACGTACGAGAAGGACGCGAGCGATCTTCTGCCCTCGCTCGATCGCCACGGCATCGAGGAACTCATCCAGGAACTGCTCAAGGCGCACGACAGCCGGCGCTTCGATGCGGTCCAGTGGATGCGCGAATCGTTCGCGGGCGCGCGACGCCACGATGCGGCGCTGATCGACGCGATGCGCGCGGCCTTCGTGGATTTCGTGGGCCGGCTCGACCCGCGGGACCTGGCCACGCGCTTCGAACGCAGCGCGCGCCGCAAGACCATGGGCAACTGGGAGCTGTACGGCGAGTTCTATCGTTCGCTGTGCGAAATGCCGCCCGGCACGCTGCCGCACATCTTCCTCGAAGTCTTCGCGCAGAACTACGAAAACGCCGCGCGCGAAGCCGACGACTCCTCCCAGCACGACGCCGCCTGATCGATCCCGGGTGAGCGGCCGCCCGCTTGCATCCATCCCTGTCGAAACTCACTCTCGCCGTTCGTATAGGCGATGAACCCGGCATGTCGCCGGTCGAGGATTCGTCATGAAGCAGTATTTGCTCACCATCTGTTACCCCGCCGGATCGACGCAGCCCGAACCCGAGAAGCTGCAGAAAATCATGGCGGACGTGACGGCACTGCACGCGGAGATGCAGGCGTCCGGCGCCTGGGTGTTCGGCGGAGGCCTGTATCCGGCCAACACGGCCACCGTCCTGCGCCACCAGGGTGGCGACATCGTGACGACCGACGGTCCGTTCATCGAGAGCAAGGAACAGATCGGGGGTCTCACGATCCTGCGCGCGCCCGATCTCGATGCCGCGCTCGGCTGGGCGCGCAAGCTGGCGCGCGCGACGACCACACCCGTCGAAGTGCGGCCCTTCTTCGAACACTGACCCACATTGAGCGGCGAGATCGAACGGGTCTTCCGCGCGGAGTACGGCCGCGCCGTGGCCGTACTCACGCGCCGGCTCGGCGACATCTCGCTCGCCGAAGAGGCCGTGCAGGATGCGTTCGAGATCGCCTTGCAGCGTTGGCCATCGGACGGTGTGCCGCCCGCGCCCGCCGGCTGGATCATCACGACGGCGCGCAATCGGGCCATCGACCGGTTGCGGCGCGAAGCGACGCGCGATGCGCGGCAGGAAGCCGCCATGCAACTGCTCGAGCGCGACGAGCCCGCGGAGCACGATGTGAACGACGATCGTCTGCGACTGATCTTCACGTGTTGTCACCCCGCGCTCGCGACGGAGGCGCAGCTCGCGCTCACGTTGCGGCTGCTCGGCGGACTCACCACCGCCGACATCGCGCGCGCGTTTCTCGTGCCGGAGCCGACGATGGGGCAACGCATCTCGCGCGCCAAGACGAAGATCCGGGCGGCCGGGATTCCGTATCGCATTCCCGAGGCGAACGAACTTCCGGCGCGACTCGCGAGTGTGCTCGGTGTCGTGTACCTCGTGTTCAACGAGGGGTACAGCGCGAGTGGTGGCGCGGAACTCGTGCGCCATGAATTGTGCGACGAGGCGATCCGGCTCGGGCGACTGCTGGTGGAACTGCTGCCGTCGCAGCCGGAGGCGAAGGGACTGCTCGCGCTGATGCTGCTCATCGACGCGCGCAGGGCCGCTCGCACGGACGAGAACGGCGCGTTCGTTCAGCTCGCGGCGCAGGACCGGGGGCTCTGGGATCGGGCGCGCATCGAGGAAGGCCAGGCGTTACTGCGCGTATGTTTGCATCGGAACGAGCCGGGGCCGTATCAGCTGCAGGCGGCGATCAACGCGGTACACAGTGATGCACGGACGGCCGCGGATACGGACTGGGCGCAGATCGTCGCGTTGTACGACCAGTTGTATTCGTTAGTCCCCAGCGACGTGGTCGCGATGAATCGCGCTGTCGCCGTCGCGGAACTGGAGGGCCCCGTCGCGGGGTTGCGACTGCTCGAAGCGCTGCAGCTTTCGCGGTATCACCTTTTTCACTCGGTGCGGGCCGATATGCTGCGGAGGGCCGGAAGGAATGCGGAAGCCGCGGAGGCTTATCGGGCGGCGATGGAGTTGTGCGGGAATGCCCGGGAAAGGGAGTTTCTGGAGCGACAATATCTGGGGATGTCGCGAAATTAGAACTGGGTCGTGGTTTGAGTCAGACGCAAGGATGCGAATGGACCAGTGCGAGAAAATTAAGAGCATGACCATTCGATCAGTAGCTAGTGCCACTTCGAACGAAGAGGCGGACAGGGTGAGATTGTTCGCGGCGGGGGACCGTCGCTCATCCCGCGCTTTCGCGCGGGACCAGATTCGCGGAGCGAATCTGTCCAACTTTGCTCTGCAAAGTTGTCGAACTCGGGCTCGTTTCACGCACGTGAGTTCGACAGTTTTGCAGAGCAAAACTGGACACATGAGCGTCTTCGCGAATGTGGTCCCGAGCGCAGCGAGGGACGAACGACACTCCCGTGTCGTGAGCAATCTCACCTGCGCAAGCGGTGAGAAAAATAGTGGCGGACAGGGTGAGATTCGAACTCACGTGCCGGAATTACCCGACCATCCGATTTCGAGTCGGCGCCGTTATGACCGCTTCGGTACCTGTCCGCGGGAAACCTTCAAAATTAGGGCGGCCCCGCGAGGGGCGCGTATTCTAGCCGAACGATGCTGAGAACCAAGGGGAGGAACAACCTGGTCAGCCGTCGCGGCTTCGTCACCTTGACGATTGCGGCATTTTCCCCGCCATTTTGGGCCCATCGCGCCCTCGGGCAGGAGAAGTCCGTAAACACGAGCGGCAAGACCCCTGCGGCTCCCCCTCACCGGACTGCCCGGCTGCCCAAACGCCTCGCGGCGGACTTTCACGCGCATATCGAATCCCGGCTCCCGCACCTGCGCCCGGCCTTCGAGGCCGCGGAAAAGGAGACGGGCCTCGACTGGCGCGTGCTCGCGGCCCTCGGCTACCAGGAATCCCGCTGGCGGCCCGCGGCCGTCTCGCCGAAGGGCGCCCAGGGCGTGATGATGCTGATGCCCGTCACCGCGAAGAAAATGGGCGTCAAGAACGTGTTCTCGCCCGATGACAACATCATGGGCGGCGCGCGCTACCTGTCGTACCTCAGAGGACGCATCCCGGCCCGCATCCTCGATCCGGACCGCACGTGGCTCGCGATGGCCGCGTACAACATCGGCATCGGGCACCTCGAGGACGCGCGCATCATCACGCAGATGCGCAAGAAGAATCCCGACCGCTGGGATGACGTGCGCGCGAACCTGCCACGCCTTTCGGATCCGCACTGGTATTCACGCGTGAAGCACGGCTACGCGCGTGGCGAAGAAACGGCGCAGTTCGTCGAGCGAGTTTCTCAATTCGCATCGCTGCTCACCGTGGCGATTCCCATCAACACCGTCGTCGACGCGGGATCGAAGCCGCGCTAACTAGTTCAGCGGCCGGATCTTGATGCTGCGATAGGCCACGGCGTCACCGTGATCCTGCAGCAGGATTCGCCCCTTCGGCGCCTCGCCGAACCCCGGCGTCGACTTGAACTTGCTCGCGGCCACGCGCGCGCGGAATTCGTCCGAGCCGCGCTTGAATTCGAGCACCTTCACGCCGTTCAGCCAGTGTTCGACCGTGCCGTCCGCCCGCGCGACGATACGCGCGTGCTGCCACGCGCCGACCTTCGGCGCGATGCCGACGTTGGTCATGAGTCTGGCGCGCGGCAGGATGTCGTACAGCGAGGCCAGCGTGCGATTGCCGTCGACGCCGAGCTTCGCGTCGGGATGATTCTCGTCGTCGAGGACCTGGTACTCGAGCCCGAGCGGCGCGCCGCTCGCCGGGTCGTGCGGCGAGGTCAGGAAATAGAAGATGCCGCTGTTGGCGCCCTTCGTGATCCTGAAGTCCATCTGCAGCTCGAACGCCCCGAATTCCTCGGTGGTCATGATGTCGCCGCCGCCACCCTTGGCGACCACCGCGAGCTCGCCGTCGTCGAGCGTCCAGCCCTTCGCGGGGAAACCCTCGCCGCGCGCGCCGACCCAACCGTTCGTGGTCTTGCCATCCCACAGCAGCCGCCAGCCCTGCGCCTTCTCGTCGGCGTCGAGGTTGTTAGGCAGGTTGTTGCGGATGAAGATGCCCATCGGTGGCGCGGGCTTCAGGTCCCTGGTACGCACCACGATGTTCTTCCAGCTCGTCGTGCGGCCGGCATCCTCGGGCTTGTCGATCGAATGCACCTGCAGGCCGAAGAATCCCGATTTCGTCGCGTCGTCGATCACGTCGGCCGCGGGCTCGCCGTTGATCCACACGCGCAGTCGCGGGCCGATGGCCTCGATGCGGTAGTGATTCCACTCGCCGAACTTGTAGAGCGCCTTGGCGGCCGGATTCGTCTCGCCGGTGGAGAACCAGCCGCGCTGCGCCTCCTCGTAGATCTGCCCGCTCCACTGCCGCGGCGACGGGTCGATGTCGGCCTGGTAGCCGTGCACGCGTCCATTCTCGAAATCGGGAGTGGACAGGCTGCGGAACTGGATGCCGGAGTTCGTGGGACCGACATCCTGGCGCACGTCGACGTCGAGCACGAAATCGCCGTAGTCCTTCGTCGTCACGAGAAAGCTGTTCGGCACCCCGGGACGCGACGAGCCGACGATGGCGCCGTCGATCACCTGGTAATCCGCCGCTCCGCCGAGCTGCTTCCAGCCGTTCAGTGTCTTGCCGTCGAACAGGGGGGCCCCCACGTCGGCCGCGCACACACTCACTCCAGACGCCAGCAACGCCAGCGCAAACTTCATCTCTCGCATGAGCCCCTCGATTCCGATTACTTGGCCAGGTGGGCCTCGACTTGGATCTGCAGCCTCACCCACATCTGGAACCCAAAGCTCTTGCCCCAGGACATTCCGAACTCGTCGCGATTGAACGTGGCAACCGCATCGGCACCGCAGAATTCGGTCTTCGACATCGGGTGCGGCATGCACTTGAACGACTTGATCTCGAGCTTCAAGGGCTTGGTGACGCCGCGCAGGGTCAGCTCGCCCTCCACTTCGGTGGGCTTGCCGTCCTTGAACGCCGATAATTTTCCGCGATAGGTGGCGGTCGGATATTTTTCGACCTCGAAGAAGTCCTCCTTCTTGAGGTGATCATTCAGCTCGTCGAGCCCCGTATCCACGGAGGTCGTGTCGATGACGACGTCGACGGTGCCGGTCTTCGCTTCGCGATCCAGCACGATGCTGCCGGTGGTCTTGTTGAATTTACCGCGCCACACCGACACGCCGCCGAAATGGTCGGCCTCGAAACTCGGATGCGTGTGTTTCGGATCGATTTCGTACTTGACCGGCGCGGCCAGCGCGGCCATTGCCCCCAGGGCGAATACCGCGCCCACGAGCGCGGCAATCGATTTGGATCCGGACATGTTTCGATCTCCCTCGTGAACGATGAGACACGCTAACACAAAGCGCGTGCCGCGCCTGCTCAGTCCGCCGCGCGTCGCCGGGTCGCGAAGAACTCGCTCAACAGGCGTGAGCTCTCTTCCATGAGCACGCCACCGAAGACGTCGACGCGATGATTCATCGAAGGCAGCGCGAAGATATCGATGGTGCTGCCGGCCGCGCCAGCCTTCGGATCCCACGCGCCGAACACGAGTCGCGACACGCGCGCGTGCACGATCGCCGCCGCGCACATCGCACACGGCTCGAGCGTCACGTACAAAGTGGTACCTGAAAGCCTGTAGGAGCCCGCCGACTTTCCGCCGGCGCGCAGGGCCTCGATCTCCGCGTGCGCGCACGGATCGTGCGTCGAGATCGGGCAGTTCGCTCCGGTCGCGAGAAGGGTGTCGCCCTGGACGAGCACCGCGCCCACCGGGACTTCGCCGGCGGCCTCGGCGCCGCGAGCCGCCTCGAGCGCGAGGCGCATGAAATCGACATCGGTTCTTGCCGGCATTCGCCGGGCAAGCTAACCGATTCGCCAGCGCGTGCACAGGGTCAGCCCGGAAGGCATTCGCCCGATCCGCGCCGTCTTCCGACAGTCCGCCGTGCGCCGACACGGGAAAGTTCGGCACATGGGCCTCGTGCGCATAGGAATCTCCGGCTGGCGTTATGCGCCGTGGCGAAAGGTTTTCTATCCCGACGATCTCGCGCAGCACCGCGAGCTCGAGTTCGCCGCGCGCGCATTCCCCACGATTGAGATCAATGGCTCGTTTTATTCGCTGCAGTTGCCATCGAGCTATGTCGCCTGGCGCGAAGCGGCGCCGCCCGGTTTCGTGTTCGGCGTGAAGGGGCCGCGCTACATCACGCACATCCTGCGGCTCAAGAACGTCGAGCGGCCGCTCGCGAATTTCTTCGCATCGGGCGTGTTCGAGCTGCGCGAGAAGTTGGGCCCCATCCTGTGGCAGTTTCCGCAATCCGTGCACTACGACCCGCAGCGCTTCGCGGAATTCTTCGCGATGCTGCCCCGGAATACGCGCGACGCACTCGCTCTCGCGCGACGGCGCGACCGCCGCCTGCACGGTCGCTCCAGCCTGCGCATCGACGCCGCCCGGCCGCTGCGCCACGCCATCGAGATCCGCCACGACAGTTTCGCGACGCCCGAATTCATCTCGCAGCTGCGCAAGGCGCGCGTGGCGCTGGTGGTCGCGGATACCGCGGGCAAATGGCCTTACCTCGAAGACGTGACCGCGGACTTCATGTACCTGCGCCTGCACGGCGACAAGCAGCTCTACGCGAGCGGCTATACGGATGCCGCTCTCGATCGCTGGGCGGAGCGCATCCACGCATGGTCGCGCGGCGGCGAGCCGCGCGACGCGCGTCGTGCGTCGGAAACGCCGCCCCGCAAGGCACGCTCGCGCGACGTCTATTGCTACTTCGACAACGACGTGAAGGTGCGCGCGCCCTTCGACGCCGACCGGCTCATGCACAAGCTCGGAATCGCTCGCGATGATGCGACCTTCCGGTTCCCCGCTCGCTCGCGGCTCCGGCTCGCGCGACCCGTGGCGGCATTGCCGCCGCTTCGCTGGCGCCGGCCCTCCGGCAAAGGCCGGCCGGTCAGGAAGGCAGCGCGAGACTGACGACCCCACCGACGATGAGCGCGGCGCCGACGATGCGCCACGGACCCGAATCCTCGCGCAACATGCGCGAGCCGACCCACGCGCCGACCAGGGTAGATAGCTCGCGCGCCGGTGCGACGTGGCTGATCGGCGCGAGTCGCATCGCGTACAACACCAGGATGTAGCCGAGCGGACCGAGCACGCTCACGATGATCACCGGCTTGCGGAACACACGCGCCTCGAGCGCGAGGCGGTCGCGGTCGCGCCACGCGCGCGGCGCGAGCACCAGCATGCGGAACAGGTTGCCGGTGAAGTCGATGACGAACGGCGAGATCAGCAGGACCTTCACCGCGTAGCCGTCGTTGAGCGTGTACGCCGCGATGAACGCGCCGGTGCCGAGTCCGTAGAACACCCCCGCGAGCGGCTTGCGCTCGTGATGCCCGACGAGCCCGGCGACCAGCAGGATGCCCCCGACGATCAGCACCAGGCCGATCACCGACTGGATGGTCGGGACTTCACCTAACAACAATACGGCGCCGAGGAACGACAGCAGCGGACCGGTGCCGCGCGCGATCGGATAGACGACCGACAGATCGGACTGTCGGTAACCGGCCTGCAGCGTCACCGAATACAGAAGATGCAGCACCGACGTCGCCGCGAGCGCCAGCCAGTGCCGCGCCTCGAACACCGGCCGCTCGACATACAGCACCGCGGCGACCACGGGTCCGTAGATGAGCACCGAACCAAACGAGAACAGCCACACGAAGTGACGGGACTGCGCGGCGAACTTGGCGGAGATGTTCCAGCTTGCGTGCGTGAGCGCCGCGAGCAGGACCAGGGCGAGAGCGAGGACGGTCATGTGGGGCGCGCATCTTGAGTGGGGTGCGGCCGCGCCGCCAGCACGGCATCTGGAATTGGGGAACGGGCCCAGGATTTCCTAGTGAAATCGCTCACTTCCGCTCGCGAATGGGCATGAAACATACAAAAAATGGTATGGAATCCGTGTTGACACCGAGCGCTTGCCCGCGTGAACATCCAAAAA
>JAEYUC010000101.1 GCA_023433705.1 Pseudomonadota bacterium | reverse complement strand
GCGCTGGCTGCGCAACATCGCGGTGGCGCTGGGGAATGCGCCAACTACCGATGAGAACGTGAATGCGCTCCACGCGCGGCGCGAACATCCGTCGGCGCTGGTGCGGGAACACGTGGTGTGGGCGCTTGCCGAACACGCACGCCGCGCTACCTGACTACTCGGGAGCCCAGGCTCCTTTGGCGCGCCGTTCCATCGATCCCCGATTGATCCATCGCACGGTGGATCGACTCCTCAACCAGGCGCTGCGCAGGAACTCGATGCTCGTGAACGCCGCGATCGCAAAGACGACCCACCACCCTTCGCGGAAAAGGAACAGCACGATCAGTACGAGCGCAAAGGCCTCGCCGACGAGCGACACCACCAGCGCCGTGAGATAGTGAGGCCACGCAGGAATCGACACCTCGAGCGCCGCGCCGCAATGCGGGCAGACGATCTCACGAACACGCCTTCTGACGAACCACGGGTGCCGAGCAACCTCCGCCTTGCACGAAGGACAGTGGATCGGGCCGGGTGCGAGCGAACCCACGCGCGCGGCGCCGCGATCAGGCGCTGAACTGCAGGTTGTCGATCAAGCGTGCCTTGCCGAGTCGCGCCGCGGTCAGCACGACGAAGTGCTTCGTGTCCGGGCTCGCGGCCGCGAGCGTGCTCGCGTCGCGCACGCTGAAGTAGTCGGTACGGAATCCCGCGCCGTCGAGCGCCGCGCGCCCCGCCGCCTCGATGCCTGCGTAGTCGCGCACTCCCGATTCGATCGCGGCCACGGCCTGCCTCAACTGCCGGTAGATAGTCGGCG
Source organism: Pseudomonadota bacterium (assembly GCA_023433705.1). Lineage (GTDB taxonomy): Bacteria > Pseudomonadota > Gammaproteobacteria > Steroidobacterales > Steroidobacteraceae > CADEED01. The sequence continues at coordinate 58,767 of JAEYUC010000101.1, read as the reverse complement.
CGATCGCGCGTTGCTGCTCGTCGAGATACTGATTACGCGAGCTCATCGCGAGTCCGTCGCTCTCGCGCACGGTAGGCGCGCCGACGATCCGCACGCGCAGGCACAGATCCGCGACCATGCGGCGGATCACGGTGAGCTGCTGGTAATCCTTCTCGCCGAAGATCGCGACGTCCGGATCGACGATGTTGAACAGCTTCGCGACCACGGTCGCGACGCCTTCGAAGTGCCCGGGCCGGAATTCGCCGCACAGGATGTTCGAGATGCCGGGCACCTCCACGCGCGTGGCGTTGTCCGCGCCGTTCGGATAGATCTCGCCGACGTCGGGCATGAACATGAGATCGCAGCCCGCGGCCTCGAGCATCGTCGCGTCGGCGCCCGGCGTGCGCGGGTAGTGAGCGAAGTCCTCGTTCGGCCCGAACTGCATCGGGTTCACGAAGATGCTCGCGACGAACTTGTCGCCGTGTTCGCGCGCGGCCTCGATCAGGCTCATGTGGCCGGCGTGCAGGTTGCCCATGGTCGGAACGAACACGACGCGTTGGCCTTCCGCGTGCCAGCGCGCAACCTGTTCGCGCACGGCGGCGATCGTCGTGACGGTGGCCATGCCGGCGCGGCGCGGCTCAGGAATGGAATTCATGTTCGGGCGCGGGATAGGTCTTCTGCTTGACCGCGTGCACGAAACGCTGCAGCGCGTCGAGGTTCGAGTTCGCGCCCTCCATGAAATTCTTCACGAAGCGCGGCTTGCGGCCCGTGGTGATGTCGAGCACGTCGTACAACACGAGGATCTGCCCGTCGGTATCCGGCCCCGCGCCGATGCCGATGACCGGCACTTCGAGCGAGTCGGTGATCTCCTTGCCGAGCTCCGAGGGAATGCACTCGAGCAGCACGATGTCCGCGCCCGCGGATTCGAGCGACTTCGCGTTCTCGAGCATGCGGCGCGCGGCGTCGCCATTGCGGCCCTGCACGCGAAAGCCGCCGGTCTTGTGCACCGACTGCGGCTTCAGGCCGAGATGCGCGCACACCGCGATGTCGTGGTGCGCGAGGAACTCGACGATCTCGAGCTGGTTGATGCCGCTCTCGAGCTTCACCATCTCCGCCCCGCCCTCCTGCATCAGGCGCACGGAATTCGCGAGCGCGATCTCGGGCGTCGGATAACTCGCGAACGGCAGGTCGGCGACGAGGAACGGACGATGCAGTCCGCGCGCGACCGCCTTGCAGTGATAGATGATGTCGTCCATGGTCACGGGCACGGTGGTGTCGTGACCCTGCAGCACCATGCCGAGCGAATCGCCGACCAACACGAGATCGACGTCGGCATGGTCCACCAGCACCGCGAAGCTCGCGTCGTAGCAGGTGATGCACGCGATCTTCTCCTGCTCGCGCTTCATCTTGTCGAGCGTGGCCAGCGAAACCGGCGGCCGCGTCGAATCGCGTTGCTCGAGATGCGTATACACGCTGGAACCCCTCTGTCTCGTTGGCGGCTAGATGGTACCGTGACGCAGGGGGTTGTAGTACATGCGCCCCTTCTTCATGCGCCGGATCGCTCCCACCAGCTCGTCGAAATCCGCCTGGTTGTGCGCCGGATCGATGTTCGCCGCGTTGACGATCAGCAGCGGCGCACGGTCGTATTCGTGGAAGAACCGCGCATACGCGTCGTTGAGACGCGAGAGATAACCCGCGTCGATGCCCGACGTTTCATACGCGATGCCGCGCTTCGAAATTCTCTGCAGCAGCGTCTCCACCGGCGCCTGCAGGTACACGACGAGATCCGGCCGCGGCGGATCGACGTCGAGCCGCGATGCGACCTGCTCGTAGAGCGCCATCTCGGCCGGGTCGAGCGTGAGGCTCGCGAACAGGCGATCCTTCTCGAACAGATAGTCCGCGACGCGCCGCGGCGCGAACAGGTCCTGCTGCTTGAGCGTGCCCAACTGCTGCGCGCGCTGGAACAGGAAGAAAAGCTGCGCGGGCAACGCGCCCGACTTCGGACTCTTGTAGAAGCGTTCGAGGAAGGGATTCTGCGCGTCCTGCTCCAATACGAGCTCGGCGTCGAGCGAATCGCCGAGCTTCCGCGCGAGACTCGTCTTGCCGACGCCGATCGGACCTTCGACGACGATGTAGCGCTGCACCGGCAGATCCGGCGAAGTCGCGACCGGCGCTGTCTCGACGTCCGTGACGCTCACAGCTTCTCGACGCCGCGGTTGGCCACGCGTTCCTTCAGCTTCGCGACGCGCCCGAGGCCCGGCACTTCGAGGTCGGGCGCGATGTCGGCGAGTGGATAGAGCACGAAGTCGCGCTCGGCGATGCCGGGATGCGGCAGCTTCAGCGATTCGCTCGCGCGCGTCTCGCGTCCGACTACCAGCAGGTCGAGATCGATCACGCGCGGACCCCAGCGTTCGCGCGGCGGCAGACGCCCGAGGTCACGCTCGATGGTGCGCAGCGCCGCGAGCAGGTCTTCAGGAGCAAGCTGCGTGAGCAGGCCCGCGGCGGCGTTGACGAATGCGGGCTGCACGACTTCGCCGAACGGCGGCGTGTGGTACAGCGGCGAACGCAGCACGAGACGCGTGGACGGCAATCCGGCCAGCGCATCGAACGCGCGCTCGACCTGGCGCGCGGGTTCTTCGAGATTGCTGCCCACGCCGACGTAGGCCGGCAGCCAGTGCGCGGCAATTCGTGTTTCGGCCAGCTCCCCCGCGGCCGCGTTCATGAAGCGGCGGGAGCGCGACCGCGGCCACGGCGCCGGCGACGTCCGCGACGGCGGCCACCGCTTCCTTCACCCGCGGCGCGCGGTTCGCGCGCCATCGCGTCGGCCAGCGCCTCGCGGTCGGTCTGCGAGACTTCCTGCACGCGGGTCCACCAGTCGGCGATTTCCCGCGGCGCGAGACCGATGTCCGCGCGCAGCAGCAGCAAGTCGAAGCCCGCGCGGAACCGCGGCTGCTCCAGCATGCGCAACGCGCGCCGGCCGCGCGGCTGCTCGAGACGCGGCTGCGCCGCGAACATCTCGCGCACGCCGAGCGAAAACCGTTTCGGAATCGAGATGCGGCCCTGCGCCTGGCGCGCGGCGCGATCGACGGCATCGACAATAGTCGCGATGTCGTGCCACTTTTCCTGCGGCTGCTTCTCGATGATCTCCGCAATCGGTCCGTAGAGCAGCAGCGCGAACAGGAACGTCGGCGTCACGGGCTTGCCCTGCGCGACGCGCTGGTCCGTGTTGATCAAACCCTGTTTGACCAGCCGCGCGACGGCGCCGTCCGGGTGTTTCTCGAGATAGGCCGCGACGGTCGGCAGCAGTTCGCCTAACAACCCGCGCGACTGCAGTACTTCGAGGCTGCGCGCGCCATGACCGGTGAGGAACAGTTTCAACGTTTCGTCGAACAGGCGCGCCGGCGGCACGCTCCCGAGCAGTTCCTTGAGGCGCGGGATCGCCGTGCCCGTTTCGCCGTCGAGCGTGAAACCCAGCTTCGCCTCGAAGCGCGCGGCGCGCAGCATGCGCACCGGATCTTCGCGGTATCGCGTGACCGGATCGCCGATCAGCTTGAGCCGCCGCGCCTTGATGTCATCGACGCCGCCGGCGTAATCCCAGATCGAGAAGTCGGCGATGTTGTAGTAGAGCGAGTTGGCGGTGAAGTCGCGCCGCCACACATCGTCGTCGATGGTGCCGTACGCGTTGTCGCGCAGGATGCGGCCGTGTTCGTCGGTGACGCGGTCTTCGTCGTCGTCGCCCGCGCCCGCGTGGCGCGAGCGGTCGCGCATCGCGATCTCGCGTCCGCCATGGAATCCGGTCTGGTGCGGGCCCGCCTCCGCGAGCACCGCGCCCTCCTCGCCTTCCACGATCTCGTCGAGTTCGTCGTCGAGGTCCACATCGACCACTTCGTCATCGTCGAGATCCGCGGGCGGCTCGACCACCTCGGCGCCCGGCTCCGGCGCGCTCTGCGCGCGGAAAGTGGCGACCTCGACGATCTCGCGACCGAAGAAGACGTGCGCGAGCCGGAATCGCCGGCCTATCAACCGGCAATTGCGGAACACACGCCTCACTTCTTCCGGCAGCGCGCTGGTCGCGATGTCGAAATCCTTGGGTGTGATTCCGAGCAGCAGGTCGCGCACGCATCCACCTACGAGAAAGGCCTCATAGCCCGCCTCCCGCAGCCGGTACAGCACGCGCAACGCGTTCGGAGAGATCGCGGAGCGCGATATGGAATGTTCGGCACGGGGGATGATGCGTGCAGGCGGCCGTGGGGCCGCGTCGGGTCGCAAATCGTCGTTCAAGACTTCAAAGTTCCGCTTGGCTTGTGGAAAGCGGCGCATATACTACCGCGCTCGAATTCTGGACCTGCCCAAACAGACGCTCCCTTCGTCTAGAGGCCCAGGACATGGCCCTCTCAAGGCCGTAACACCGGTTCGAATCCGGTAGGGAGCGCCAATCAAATCAATTACTTGCTTACCTGGCCAAGCCCGGAGGATTGGGCCGGGCGCATGCGACGGGATCGGTGCGATCGAAATTGGCTTCCCAGCCCGTTCCGCGAAATGGCAGATCGCAAACCATGTCCCGACGAAGAATTGAAGTCTGCTTACGGTGGAAGGACTACCCACTCACTCGAATCGCGAAGCTTCTTGCGTAATCCCTCGGTCTTCTTCCCATCAAGCAGACCATGGGCCGGGTCGCCGGGCTGAGGGTCGGCCACAATTCCGCATCCGAGCTGGCGGGCAAATCCCGCGAGAAAGGAGACGAGGCCATAGCCGTCATGGCCGGCGAGGACGCTTTCGGGTTTCAAATTGTTCTGAAGTAACAGGGACTCTATATGCACGGACATTGGGCTGCGGTCAGGGCTGTCTTGGAAGGCGGCTTTCGACGGGCGACGGGCACCCTTGTTCTCGTCAAAGACGATCCAGAGAGGCGGGACTCGGCGATACAGGTGATCGGTATTCGGGATGTTCTGATCGTCTGCCAATCGCAATCGCGTCCGTTTGCTTGTCTTAGTTAGCTACTACTGCCGCAGGGAGAGCGCGTCCACAGCTCGCGCCAAAGGCCTCAGGTCGAAGTCTAACGCACTATCTACCTCGTCGAAAACGCCGCGCAAATCGGTGACAGACAGATGGAACTTCGTTGCGGAAATCATTCGAATTGTGATTTCGAAACCTCGCGTATACCACTCAAACTGCACCGAGCCGTCGGAGGTTGGAACAACCGAAGGACGCGGAGTAAGTCGACACACGACCTGTGCCAGTAACGGCAAAGCGGCACCAAGCAATATAGGACTCGGCTTGGGCGCACCATACGTATCCCAATCGGGAGGTAGTAGTTTGAGGGCGTCGATTTCGTTCTTTATCTCGTCCAGCCAAGCGGGTCCCGTCGCGTAAGTGAACACGCTTGTAACGGGCTCCGGCAATGTCGCGGCTGAATAGAACGAAGGCGAGAACGCCTTTGAATCGATCGACCACGATTCTAATGAGTGGCTGAGAGCTGCTTCTGCCATATGTTATGCGCCTCATCTGTGGTCATCTTCTCAAAGCTAGAGACGATGGCCGCGTGACCGATATCAAGGTATCTACGGATTCCGGGGTCGCCCTCACCATCGGGCTTCCCGCGAGCGGTGAGACTGAGCACAAATAGCCCTTTCTCTTCCGCAGAGCCAGGCTGAGGCCTTCCAACACCGGACTGCATCGTTACGTGCAGTCGACCTAGAAAATCACCGGACTTGTTCGCGATTTGATGAATAGCCTGGAGATTAATTGCCTCAACAGGCAACCCATCGAGAGTGCCGCCTGCCCACCATCGGAGTAGCCGGTGCAAATCGCCATGAGTCTTCCAGAAATCATTCAGCCAAATATGGTTGATGTAGGTGACTTCAAGTTGATTGACATTCGGAGCCCCCAATCCCTCAACGTTTAGCGCTTCGCGAAACAAATCAAACTCAGCCAAAAATCTTGGCAGGACGTGTTCGTCCCAGCGCGGGTACGGATTGGAACTCTTCGACATCGCGCGCCAATTTCGAATGAATCGATCGTTCTGAACTTGAACCAATTGGTCGCCCGACTCATTCACGAACCATGCGCGAGCACCCGGCTGGTTAGATACCTGAAATTGAATCGTGTTCATCGGCGAGCGAGTGCCAAGACGCTCGAACGCAGATGAAAGCACTGGGTGCTCCTCAAGTTTCGGGTACGACGATCTGAATCGTTGCCAGATTAGTCCGAAGTGGGATGTGAGAAACCCGGGCAACGGATCGAATTGCGCCGAAACCACGACTTCGGTTACGGGCGGCTTCTTAAAAGTTGGCAACGGCGTCGCGCTCATCGCCATATCAGCGGCGCAGACATGCCCGCAGTCCCCTGTCCGTCGCTCATGTAGGTCGGCAGCTTACAGATGCAGTGTGACAGTCGCAATCCGCGAATGGAGCGTCAACATGCTCGAGTGTTGCGATTGAAGCTGGTCGGCCTCACGAACTGACGATCTACTTTCCATCTTAATCAGCGCGAACTTGGACTGGCTCAGTAGCACGCGATAGTGGGCCTCTATCGCCCTTCCAAAGCAGCCCCGTGGGCATTCAATTGCTCGATCGTCCGGTCCTGCACCCATCATGCTGGTGGACCGACTCGTTCACCCGCCCCTTGACCCATTCTGCCGCCATGGAGGCTGGCGCAGCTCAGTTCTAGAATGCACACTCCGCGCCCCGATGGAAGCCCTGCTCGTTTCAACCGGCGTCGTCGCGCTCGCCGAGATCGGCGACAAGACGCAACTGCTGGCGCTGCTGCTCGCGACGCGTTATCGGGCTCCCATTCCCATCGTGCTCGGCATTCTCGCGGCGACGCTGCTCAATCACGCGCTCGCGGGACTGGTGGGCGCATGGCTCGTGCAGGTGATCGGCCCGGACGCGATGCGCTGGATCCTCGGACTCTCCTTCATCGCGATGGCGGTGTGGGCGCTCATTCCCGACGGCGCGCCGGACGAGGACAAGGTGCCGCCCCGCTACGGCGTGTTCCTCGCGACGACGCTCGCGTTTTTCCTGGTCGAAATGGGCGACAAGACCCAGATCGCGACGGTCGCGCTCGCCGCGCAGTTCCAGACGCTCGTGCCGGTGGTGATCGGGACGACGATCGGCATGTTGATCGCGAACGTGCCGGTGGTGTTCGCGGGGGATGCGCTCGTGAAGCGCGTGCCGCTGAAGGCCATGCGCATCGTCGCCGCGCTGATGTTCGTCGCGCTCGGCGTGTACGCGCTCGCCTTCGATTGACGCGCAAGAACTGACCGGGCGCTGACGCTCAGGTTTCGAGCGTCACCGGCTCGCTGCGACCTACCCGGCCATCCACGACGACCCGCGTGTGCTCCGCGCTCGCGATCAATCCCGATTCGTCGAACACATCGATCGCAACCAGGTGCTGCCTTCCTTCGACGGCGCGCAAAGTCGCGACGGCGCGTACGTTCGCGCCGCTGAACCTTCCCGCGACGAGCGCTGGCGCGGCGTGAGTCACGTTCGTCGAGACTCCCACCGAGGCCTGGGCGCCGTGCAGACCCTGCTGCACGAGACGCGTGGCGGCGAGTTCGATGAGGGTGGCGAGTCTCGAGGTCGTGAGCGCCGGTTCCAGGCGGATCGTGACCTCGGCGGTCCTCATCTTCTGGTTCATCGCGAACTCCCTGTCATTTCGTCGGCACGCAAATCTACGCGGCGCGCATTGCGAAGTCGTTTCGGCTCCGTCCTGTTTCCGGCGCGCAGGCTGCCGGATTGCATGTAGGCGCGTCCCTACCTTGTCCGACAGCGACACGTTTGACTGCCGCACGACAATGCACTCCCACGAGAATTCAAGGCTGTTCCGCGCGTGAGCTCATTCGTTTCGAGAGGCGTGGTGCTGAGCACGGCGCGCCTCCTCAACCAGGCGCTCGCGCTGCTGAGTCCGTTACTGCTGGTCCGCATGCTCGACATCGTCGAGTACGGCCGGTATCGCCAGTTCATGGCGACGGCGATGCTGATCACCTCGCTCGGCGGCTTCGCGCTCTCGGCGAATCTCAATTACCTCATCGCGCGCACACCGGAACGCGCCGCGACCGACATCACCAAGACGACCGTGCTCATGATGATGGTCGGGTTCGTGAGCGCGCTGATCGTCGCCGCGGCGCGGCAGTGGATAGTCCCGGACGAGATCGCCTCGTCCTGGCTGCTGCTCGCGGTCTACGTGTTCCTGTTCCTCAATCTCGAAGTGCTCGTGGCCTACTGGCTCGCGCACGGCCAATCCATGCAGGTCATGGCGTACACGCTCATCGTCACCGTGTGGCGGCTCGGCACGCTGCTCGGCGCGGCGTACTGGTTCGGCGACGTCGAGATGATCTTCGTGACCATCGTCGTTGCCGAGGGACTCAAGAACGTCGCGATCTACGTGTGTCTGCGTATGCACGGACTGCTCGTGTTCCGCTGGGAACACGAGGTGTTCCGCGAGCAGATCCGGCTGGTCGCGCCGCTCGGGCTGGGCTCGCTGCTCAACAAGGCGAATGACTTCGGCAAGGTCGTGGTCGGCATGCAGCTCGGTCCCGTGCCCATGGCGCTGTACACCACCGCCGCCTACCAGGTGCCGCTGGTCAACATCGTGCAGACCTCGCTGTCGGACGTGATCTTCCCGGACATGGTGAAGCGCGCGAAGCGCAACCCGGCCGACGGCCTCAGGCTGTGGCGGCGCGCGCAGACGCTGGTGTTCGCGCTCATCTGCCCGGCCTGGCTGCTGCTCACGTATTTCGCGGAGCCGCTCATCCGCATCGCATTCACCGACGAATACGTCGCGGCGACGCCATTCTTCCAGGTGTTCCTGTTGCTCATGGTCCGCCACACCTTCCAGTTCTCCGTGCCGTTGCGGGCCATCGAGGACAACGCCGCGTTCGCGATCTCGAACGCGGTCGCGCTCGGCATCAACGCGGTGCTGCTGTTCTCCCTGATGCCGAAGTTCGGGCTGTGGGGCCCGACGCTCGGGCTCGTCGTCGGCCAGACGTGGACGTCTTACTACCTGGGCCGCCGCGTGATGCGCAAATACCAGCTGCCGCTCTCGGCGCTCGGCGAATGGGGCAAGCTGGGGCTCGCGCTGGTCGCCTCGCTGGGCGCGCTCGGGGTGATGCACGCGCTGATCACGACCCTGCCGCGCACGCCGCTCCACGTGCTCGGCGCGCTCGCCGTGTTCGCGGTCGTCTACACGGTCGCGGTGCGATTGATCCTGCGCGAGGAATACGACTACATCGTGCGCGCGTTGCGCCGAAAGGCGGCATGAACGTGCGGCGCACCCTGCTCATCGTCAGTTATCACTTCGCGCCGAGCCCCGCGGTGGGCGCGAAACGCTTCAGTTTCCTCGCGCGCGAGTTCGCGCAGCTCGGTTACGACGTACACGTCGTGACCAGCGACCGGCGCAGTTCCGCGCACGGCGACGCCGACGACACACTGCCGATGAGCGGCCGCATTCACCGCGTAGCGGAGCCCATCGAACTACCGCTCGCGGGCGGTGGGTTCACGCGCCGCGCGGTGAACGCGTTCGCGCGGCGCGCTCTCGCACCGGTCGGCTGGGAATATGGCTGGGCGCGCGCGGCCACCGCCCGGGCGTTGTCGATCGCACGCGACCTGCCGCCCGGCGTCGTCATCGCGACCTCCCCACCGCACTCGGCGCTGATCGCCGGCGCGCGCATCGCACGCGCGCTGCGCTGGCCGCTCATCCTCGACTACCGCGATCCCTGGAGCGGCTACGACTGGCCGCGCTGGCGGCGCGGCCGAGTCTCGCAGGCCTTCGCGCGTCGCATCGAAACCCGTCTCGTGCGACAGAGCGCCGTGCGCGTGCTGAACACGCCGTCGATGCGCGAGTCGTTCGAGAAGTTCTTTCCGTTCACGAACAGCGCGCAGAACTACGTCGTCCCGAACGGCTTCGACGCGCGCCCGCCCGGCGTGCAAGCTCCATCCGCGGCGGACGCACGCATCGACATCGTGCACGCGGGAGAGATCTTCACCGGGCGCTCGCTGGTCCCCGTTCTCACGGCGATGCGGGAGCTCGCCACGCGCCAGCCCGGGCACGAGTGGATACTGACTACCTACGGAGACCTGCCGGCGCCGGAGCTGGCGCGCATCCGCGCGGCCGGACTGTCCGATCTGGTCCGCGTATTGCCGCGCGTGCCGCTGGCCGAGCTCGCGCCGGTCCTGCAGCGCGCGCACGTGCTGCTCGCCGTGGTCGGCGATCACATGCTCTATTCCACACCTTACAAGGTGTACGACTACATGGCCGCGGGCCGCCCCATCCTCGGGCTCGCGCCGCGCGGCGCGGCGCTGTTCGAACTACTGACCGAGAGCGGAGCGGGAGTCACGGTGGAACCCACCGACGTCGCGGGCATCGGGCATGCGATCGAGAAGATGATCTTCGGCCACTCCTCCGACGTGGCGAGGGCGCGCGTCGAGCGTTTCCGCTGGTCCAACCTGGCGCTGCAGTACCGGCTCGCGATCGAGGCGGCCCTGGCCAGCCGGGGTGGTGAGGCGGATCGCGGCCGCGCCGCCCGCCGCGATGCCACGGCCTGACGTGCTGTCGCGCACAATCGCGCGCCCGGCGGGCCCAAGGTGTGCGCCACATCCCGCGCCCCCGGACGTAACGGCGCTAACCTCGCGCGCATGGCCAATGACCTCGCCTCGGGGAATCCCCCGCAGCTCGAAGCCCTGCTCGACCGCTGGCAGGCCAGCCTCGATTTGCACGCCCGTTACGCGGCGCTCGACGACGAGCGTTACTGGCACGTTCAACCCTGGCCGAAACACGAACGCCCGCAGCGCTGGATCATCCAGCTCGCGCGCAAGCGCATCCTCGCGCTGAAACGCATCGTCGCGCAGCGGCAGCTCGAAGGCGATCGCGCCTGTATCGAAGGCATCGAGATCATGGGTTTCCTCGCGACGCTCGTCGGACTGACGTCGGTCGAGCGATTCATCCCGCTCGCGACGCCAGAGGGTGAACGCCGCGACGTGCTCGCGGCGAAACCCGCCGCCGCCGCACCGGCGCGCGAACGCGAATCCACCGGACGGACGACGGAGAACCGCCGCATCGTCGAGGCGCATCCGCGCCCCGCCGAAAACCGGCGTACGGCGGAAACCACTCGCCAGATGCCCGCACTCTCGGGCGCGAAGCTCGCCCAGGCCAAGCTGCGGCGCGAGCCGCCGCGCGCGGCGGCGGCCAAACCCCGCAAGCCGGCCGAAAAGCCGCCGACCACCGTCACGCAGATGGAACACGTCGTCATCGCGGACGCGGTGCGCTTGTTAGGCTGGGGAAAGCAGTGGCACGAGCTCGCCGAGATGATCGCCCGGCTCGCCGAGCGCCCCGCGCCCTCGGAGATCCGCCGCATCCTGCGCACGTACCGCGACCAGATCGACGCGATCGTTTCCCGGCGCGGCAAATAAACGCCGATTCGCGCCGCCTTGCAAGGCGGCGCCCTCCTTTTGCAGAATCCCCGGCCCCGGGGCATCGCGGAACTTTGCCGCGTCCCCATCGCTCATATGGCCGCGCCACCATGAAGCCATGATAAAGACGCAGAACCTCACCAAGCATTACGACGGTCTCGTAGCCGTCGATGACCTGACCTTCTCCGTGGAGCCGGGCGAAGTACTCGGATTCCTGGGCCCGAATGGCGCAGGCAAGTCGACGACGATGCGCATGATCGCGGGTTTCATCACGCCCACCGCGGGCACCGCCAGCATCTGCGGGCACGACGTGCTCGCGGAACCGCTCGCCGCCAAGGCGGCCCTTGGCTATCTACCCGAGGGTGCGCCGAGTTATGCCGAAATGACGGTCCGGGGATTCCTCTCCTTCATGGCGGACCTGCGCAGCCTCGAGGGCGAACGCCGCAAGTCGCGCCTCGATTACGTGATCGGCCGCCTGCAGCTCGAACCCGTGCTCGAGCAGTCGATCGAGACGTTGTCGAAGGGCTTCAAGCGGCGCGTGGGTCTCGCTCAGGCCATCGTGCACGATCCGCCGGTGCTGATCCTCGACGAGCCGACGGACGGCCTCGATCCGCTGCAGAAGCACGAAGTGCGCGCGCTCATCGGCGAGATCGCCCGCGAGAAGACCATCGTCATCTCGACGCACATCCTCGAAGAGGTCGACGCGGTGTGCACGCGCGCGGTAATCATCGCGCACGGCAAGCTGGTCGCGGACGGCACCCCTGCCGCGCTCAAGGCGCAGGCGCCGTCCGGCCGCCTCGAAGACGTGTTCCGCGCTGTCGCCGCCTGACTACCTGGAATGGACAGGAGAAACCCTTGAATCCCGTTCGTACCATCATGCGCCGCGAACTCGCGAGTTACTTCGCGACGCCACTCGCGTACGTGTTCGTCACCATCTTCCTTTTCTTCCAGGGCCTGCTCACGTTCTACGTCGGGCGGATCCTCGAGATAGAACAGGCCGACCTGCGGCCGTTCTTCCTGCTGCTGCCCTGGCTGTTCCTCATACTCATCCCCGCGGTGTCGATGCGCTTCTGGCCCGAGGAACGCGCCAGCGGCAGCATCGAACTGCTGCTCACCCAGCCCATCACGATGTGGCAGGCCGTGCTCGGCAAGTTCCTCGCGGGCTGGCTGTTCATCGCGCTGGCGCTCGTGCTCACCACGCCGCTGTGGATCACGATCAACTGGCTGGGCTCGCCGGACAACGGAGTCATCGTCGCCGCGTATATCGGCAGTCTCCTGATGGCCGGCGCCTATCTATCCGTGGGCTCGTTCATGTCCGCGTTGACGCGCAGCCAGGTGATCGCGTTCATCCTGGCGTTTCTCCTGTGTTTTCTGCTCGTGATGGCCGGGTTCCCGATGGTGCTCGACGTCGCGCGCAGCTGGGCCTGGCCCTGGATCACCGAGGGGATCGCGGCGCTCTCCTTCTATACGCACTTCGAGAACATCACGAAGGGCGTGCTCGACCTGCGTGACGTCCTGTACTTCACGCTCGTCATCGCGTTTTTCCTGGCCGCGAGCGCGGTCGCGCTCGAATCACGCAAGTCACGATAGTCATGAAGAAATCCACCATCGGAGCCGGCGTACTCGCCATCGTGGGCGTGCTGTTCATCGGCATCATGCTGCTCGCGAACACGTTGCTGCGCGGCGCGCAGATCGATCTCACCGAAAACAACATCTACACGCTCTCGGACGGAACGAAGAACATCGTCGCCAATCTCCAGGAGCCGGTGAACCTGTACCTGTTCTTCTCCGAGCGAACCGCGACGCCGAATCCGCAGATCCGCAACTACGGCATCCGCGTGCGCGAGCTGCTCGAGGACCTGGTGGCGCGTTCGAACGGCAAGCTCACGCTCAAGGTCATCGACCCGCAACCGTTCACCGAGGAGGAAGACCGCGCGACGGAGATGGGTATCTCGCCGATGCGCATCGGCACGGAAAACATCTACCTCGGCCTCGCCGCGACCAATTCCACCGACGGCAAGCAGTCGATCCCGTTCCTGGACTCGCAGCTCGAGCAACAGCTCGAATACGACGTCGCCAAGCTGATTTACGGACTATCCACCAGCAAACGCCCGGTCGTCGGCTGGTTGTCGTCGCTGCCGATGCAGGGCGACTTCGACATGCGCACCGGTCGTCCGCGTCCGCCGTGGGTCGTGTATCAGCAGGTCGAGCAGCTCTACACGGTGCGCGACCTCGACGTTTCGGTCAGCAAGATCGACTCCGACATCGACGTGCTGGTCCTCGTTCACCCGAAGGACCTGCCACCCGCGGCCCTGTACGCGATCGACCAATACGTGATGCGCGGCGGCCACGTGCTCGCATTCGTCGACCCGAATTCACAAGCGGATGCGGCGGGCGCCGATCCCTCCAATCCGATGGCTGCCATGTCGGCCGACAAGTCCTCCAGCCTCGAACCCCTGCTCTCGGCCTGGGGCGTGGACTTCGACCGCAACCAGGTGGTCGTCGATCTGGAGCGCGGATTACGCGTGACGATGCGCGAGGGCGATCCGCCCGCGCAGCACATCGCGATCCTCGGCCTCGACGACACGGCCATGGCGCGCGACGTGATCACGGGCACGCTCACCAGCGTCAACCTCGCGACCGCGGGTAGTTTGAAGGCGAAGGAAGGCAGCAAGCTGCAGTTCGAGCCCCTGATCCGCACGAGCGCGCAGGCGGGCCTGCTGCCGAGCCAGCGCTTCGCGATGCTCACCGATCCGGCGACGCTGCGCGACGGATTCAAGCCCAGCGGCGAACAGATCGTGGCCGCGCGCATTTCGGGCGCCGCATCCAGCGCCTATCCGGACGGTCCGCCCGAGGGCGCGACCGCGGCCCCGGATGCACTCAAGGCGTCCTCCAAGCCGATCAATGTCGTGGTGATCGCCGACGCCGACCTGCTCTCCGACTTCATGTGGGTGCAGACGGGCAACTTCCTCGGCCAGATGATTTCGCGGTCCTTCGCGGACAACGGCAAGCTGGTCTGGAACGCGCTCGACAATCTCGCCGGCAGCTCGGATCTCATCAGCATTCGCGGCCGCGCGTCCTATTCGCGCCCGTTCGAGAAGTTCGAGGACCTGCGCCGCACGGCGGCCGCGCAATTCCGTTCGACCGAACTCGAGCTCGAGGAACAGCTGCGCCAGACCGAAGAGAACCTGACCAAGCTGCAGAGCGCGCAACCCGGCGACGAATTGCTGTCGCCAGACCAGGCGCGCGAGATCGAGCGTTTCCAGGAACAGAAGCTGCGCATCCGCAAGGAACTGCGCGCGGTCACCTCCGGGCTCGACCGTGACATCGAACGGCTCGGCGCACGCGTGAAGTTCGTCAACATCATCGTCGTGCCCGGCGTGTTCGCGCTCATCGCCGTCGCGATGGCGCTGTGGCGCAAGCGCCGACGCAGCGCGATCGCGATGCTGCGCAAGGGAGCGGCGTCATGAACCAGCGGAAGCTGACCATCCTCGCCGTTTCGGCGGCGGTGCTGCTGGCCGCGGGAATCTGGCTCAACGCGAGCCGCACGCGCCAGCAGACGGTGCAGTCGGGCGAGCGGGTGTTTCCGGATCTGGCCGGCGCGCTCGCGGAAGTCGACGAGATCCGCATCTCGCGCGGCGACGGCAGCCACACCACCCTGAAACGCCAGTCCGACGGATGGACCGTCGTCGAGCGCAACTACCCCGCGGATGCAAGGCGGGTGCGCGATCTCGCATTCGCGCTCGCGAACCTCGAAGTCGTCGAGCGCAAGACCAGCGACCCGGCGAACTACCCGAAGCTCGGAGTCGAGGCCGCGGACACGCCCACGGCCACCAGCACGCTGGTCGAGGTCGCCGCCGGAAAGAAATCCTGGCCGCTCATCGTCGGCAAGACCGCCGAGGGCAGCGCGGTCTACGTGCGCAAGCCCGCGGAGGCCGGGAGCGCACTGGCGCAGCCCACGCTCACCGTCGATCCGGACCAGAAGCGCTGGATAGACCGCCTGCTCACGGACATTCCCGCCGCGCAGGTCCACGACATCTCGGTCAAGCCCGCCAGGGGGCCAGCCTATCTACTGAAGCGCGAGAATCCCGACGCGGACTTCGTCATGAGCCCGGTTCCGCGCGGCCGCGCTCCGGTCACCGCGATGTCCCTCGAAGGACAGGCCGGAGCGCTGGTGTCATTGAACTTCGACGATGTGCGCCCCGCGCCTTCGCCCGCGCCCGCCGCGACGGATCGGGCAACGTTCCGCACCTTCGATGGCCAGGTCATCGAATTCGCGGGACGCCGCGAGGGAGACAAGGGCTTCGTGAGCGTCTCGGCGCAGCGCGACCCCGCACTGGCAGCTCCGTCCGAGGCGCCCAAGCCCGGCACGCAAACCGTCGAACGCCTCGCGGCCCGAACCTCGGGCGTCGAGTTCGAGATCCCACTCTACAAGTACGAGTCGCTGTTCAAGCCGCAGGAAGACCTGCTCGAGAGCAAGTAGCTGGAGCCGGCGCTACGCCTCACCGCGTGCGCGCGACGAGGGACAGCGCCACGGTGGCCAGCAATACCGTCGGCATCCAGGCGAGCAGCACCGGGCTCGCCTGGAACACGATCGCGCCGCTCTC
Source organism: Pseudomonadota bacterium (assembly GCA_023433705.1). Lineage (GTDB taxonomy): Bacteria > Pseudomonadota > Gammaproteobacteria > Steroidobacterales > Steroidobacteraceae > CADEED01. The sequence continues at coordinate 42,773 of JAEYUC010000101.1, read as the reverse complement.
GAGCGTGCGCTGCACGAAGAAGAACGACACGCCGATCAGCACGCCGACCAGCATGCGTGCGCCCGATCCCGCCGAACGCAGGCTGCCGAACACGAACGGGATGGCCAGCAGGGCCGCGAACACGATCGCGGTCGTGCGCGCGATGCGCGACCAGAACGCGAACTCCTGCGCGGCGGAATCGAGTCCGTTTTCGCGCAGGTGCCGGATCAGCCCGAACAGCACCCGGGTCTCGAGCTCGCGCGGCTGGACCACCGTCAGCCCGAGGAAATCTCCGCCGACCGCCGACGAGAAATCGCGGCTCGACTCGTGCGCCGATTTGATCTCCTCACCGTCGAAGCGCGTCGTTGCGTATTGCGAGAGTCGCCAGCTGCCGTCCGGCTCGACCGTGGCGGTGGCCGCGGTCGACATGGCCACGAGCCGATGATCCGGCGACAGCTCGAACACCCGCATCCCACCGAACTCGCCGCGCCCCGACTGCTGCATGACGTTGATCAGCAGGTTGCCGTCGCGCACCCAGGCGCCGCCGCGGCTCGCGAAACTGATGTTCGAGAACTTGCTGAGCGCCTTCTGCTGCTTCGCCATCGACTGCAGCGGCGGGGCCAGGAACTCGCCGCACAACACCGCGAGCGCGACCAGCAGCAGGCCGGCCATGGCGACAGATCCCGCGATCCGCCACACGGATACGCCCGCTGCCCGCATCACCGTGAGTTCGCTGCCGCGCGCGAGCTGGCCGAGTCCGAGCAAGGTGCCGATCAGCACGCCGATCGGCAGCAGCTCGTAGATCTGCTGCGGAATGTTGAGCAACACGAACCAGAAGGCATCGAGCGCGGTGTAGGTGCCGATGCCGATGTCGTCCTGCTGGTTCGCGAACAGGAACAGCGCGAGCAGCGTGAGCAGCACGGCCATGACGACCAGCACGCCGCCCAGCATCGCGCGGATCACGTAGCGGTCGAGCAGGTTCATGCCGGCGCACCCTGCCCGCCGGCGGGGAGGCGGTTGCGGGCCATGTTGCGCCGGTAACGCGCGCGCGAAAGATAGCCGGGCACGAACAGGATCGCGGCCGCGAGCACGCCGACGATGACGTGCACCCACCACAACCCTAACCACTCGGGCACGACGCCGCGCGCGATCCACATCTTGCCCGCGATCGTGAGCTGGATGTACACGAAGAAGATCAGCACCGCGAAACCCACGCGCGCATAACGTCCCTGCCGCGGACGCAAGCGCGCGAGCGGCACCGCGATCACGGCGAGCACAGCCGCCATGAGCGGGAATGCCATGCGGAAATGCAGCTCGGCGCGCAGCTTGGGATCGGTGGATTGCGCGAGCACCGCGGTCGGCAGGCCTTCGAGCGCCACCGCGCCGCCGGACAACGCCGGCAGCCGCACCGGAATGCTGTTCTCCGCGAAACGCACGATGCGGAACCGCCTCTCCCCGGGCTTGCCCTCGAAGCGCTCGCCGTCATAGAGCGTGATCACCTGGAGGTTGCCGTCTTCGTAATAAGAATGTGTGGCCCGCTGCGCGAGCGCGACCTCGATCTGGCCGCCGCGATCCCGCTGGACGAAGACGCGTGTCAACGTGCCATCGCTTTCGGCGCCCTGCGCGTACACCACCGTGCTGCCGCCGCCGAACATCCGGAACCGTCCCGCGCTGATGGGCGCGAACTGGCCGGCCCGCAGGGCTTCGCTGCGCAGCTCGAGCATGCGGGCCGCCGCCGCCGGCGCGATGTGCATGGAAAGCAGGGCAATGAGCGCCGCGAGCACGGCCGTGAAGCCCAGGATGGGTCCGAGAACCGGCCGGGTTCCCGCCCCGCAGGCCTGGGCGGCGGTCATCTCGCTGTCGTGGTAGAGGCGGCCGAGCCCGAGCACGATTCCCAGCAACAGCCCTACGGGCACGATCAACGCGAGGTTCTGGACCGCCCCGAGCATGATCAGCTCGAGCACCACTCCTCGCGGGTACTGGCTTTCCGCCGCGCGCTCTAACACCCTCGCGATCTGGTTCGTGAGCAATATGGCGAGCAGGACGCCCGTGACCGCGAGCCAGGTGACGGCGACTTCACGCAGGATGTAGCGGTCGAGTATCCGCAGCAAACGCCCACCCAAACAGACTTGAGTTACACTTCGCGACCTTAAAGCACGGCCGCCCTCCGGGGAAGAACCGAACCATGCAGTTTGAAATCTGGACGAAGGCGCTCGCGGAGCTGCCGGTCGATTGTCTTGCCGTCGCCGTTCACGACGACGGAGAACTCTCCTCGGAAGCCCGGGCGCTCGACCTGCGCTGCCGGGAAAAGATCTCGAGGCTCCTCAAACGCGGAGACTTCAGCGGCAAGGCCGGCGAGTCCTGGCTGATCGCCGACCTCGAAGGATTGCGCGCCGAGCGTGTGCTGCTCGTCGGTCTCGGTCCCAAGGCCGACCTCACGCGCAAGGCCTGGCGGCGCGCCGTCAACACCGCGCTCACCGCGTCGTTGCGCACGCGCGTGACTTCGCTCGCGCTCGCGCTGCCCCGCCCTTCGCAGAAGCTGCAGTCCGACGAACGCTTCGGCCGCGCCGTGGCCGAACTGACCGGCAACGCGATGTATCGCGTGAACGACCTCAAGAGCGGCAAGAAGCCCCGGCCGCATGCGCTCGCGCGCGTCACGGTTCCGGCGCCCGGCAAGTCCGCGCAGGCGATCAAGAAAGGATTCGCGCAGGGCCAGGCCCTCGCCGGCGGCGCCGCGCTCATGCGCAACCTCGCCAATCTACCCGGCAACGTGTGCACCCCGAGCTACCTGGGCAAGACCGCCGAAGGGCTCGCGAAGACCCACAAGTCGCTGCGCGTGAAAGTGCTGGGACTGCCCGAGATCAAGCGCGAGAAGATGGGCTGCCTGCTCGCGGTCACGCAGGGCAGCGAGGAGCCGCCGCGCTTCATCGTCATCGAGCACAAACATCCGCGCGCCAAGGGAGCGCCGGTCGTCCTGGTCGGCAAAGGCATCACGTTCGACACCGGCGGCATCTCGCTCAAGGATCCGCCGACCATGGACGAGATGAAGTTCGACATGTCGGGCGCGGCCTGCGTCATCGGCACGATGAACGCGGTCGCCGAGCTCAACCTGCCGCTCAATGTCGTGGGCCTCGTCGCGGCCTGCGAGAACATGCCGGACGGCCGCGCGGTCAAGCCCGGCGACATCGTCACGAGCGCCGCCGGTCTCACGGTCGAGATCCTCAACACGGACGCGGAAGGCCGGCTCATCCTGTGCGACGCGCTCAACTATGCGCGGCGCTTCAAGCCCTCCGTGGTCGTCGACATGGCCACGCTGACCGGCGCCATCGTCGTGGCGCTCGGCGTGCACCATACCGGCGTGTTCTCGAACGACGACGCGCTCGCGCGCGAGCTGGTCGATTGCGGCGGCGTGGTCGACGACCGCGCCTGGCACATGCCGCTCACCGAGGAGTACGGCGAGCAGCTCAAGAGCAATTTCGCGGACATGGCCAACGTCGCGGGTCGCGACGGCGGCTCGATCACCGCGGCGGCGTTCCTCGGCAAGTTCACCAAGGACCTGACCTGGGCGCATCTCGACATCGCCGGCACCGCCTACCAGGGTGGCGCCGCCAAGGGCAGCACCGGCCGCCCGAGCGCCTTGCTGCTCGAGTTCCTGCTGCGTCGCGCGGCTCGCTGATCGCCGCGCGAGTGCGCGCAGTGGACGCATGTCGCCCCGGGTCGATTTCTACGTAACCGAAGAATCCGGCGAAGCCGCGCGCCTGCGACTCGCCTGTCGGGTCACCGAGAAGGCCTACCTGGGCAAACATCGCGTCGTCGTCTTCTTCGAAGATCCCGCCCTCCTTTCGCGCTTCGACGAACTGCTCTGGACCTTCGGCGACGGCAGCTTCGTGCCGCACGATACGGTGAATCACGAAGGCGCCGATTGCGTCGCGCCGGTCGCGCTAACCATCGGCCCACTGCCCGCGGATGCGCCCGACGATCCCTGGCAGGTGCTGGTGAATCTCGGCGCCTCCGTGCCCGCGTTCCACGCACGCTTCGCGCGCATCGCCGAATTCCTCGACGCCCGCCCCGAGGTGCGCGCCGCGGGCCGCGAGCGTTTCAAGTCGTATCGCGCGAATTCGATGGAGCCGCATACGCACAACGTGCGCGGGGATGGCTGAGCCGGCAAGGCAGGAAACAGCCGACAGCGCGCCCCGCCGTCGGCGGCTCGTACGCCCCCAGAATCATTTTCCATGCGGGCCGGCAATTCTTTCCGGCCTGCAACCTCCTAGGCACGCCTGTTGCGAATTGGCGCGGCCGGCGTGCGCGTTTCGCCGCTGGCTCGGCATTTGCAGCTAACTATTCAGTACCGGTTCCGAACGGGGGAGGTCTCCCATGAGAACTATAATTTTCGCGCTCGCCGCGTGCGGGTTCACCGGCGCTGCGCTCGCGCGTCCGCTCGTCATCGAGGAGCGCGCGCGCATCGACAACCCCGACCCGTCTTATCCGTCGTTTGCGCGCAACGTCGCAATCGATGGCGACGACGCGCTGGTCACCCTCCATCGTTTCATTCCGGGACCCCCCGAGTCCGAAGCAGACGAGATGTTCACGGCGGTCTGGCTGTTCCGACGCGTCAACGGCAACTGGACGCCCGTACGCGAGCTCTACGCCGACCACGATGGCCACCACACCATCTGGCCGGATGGACTCGCCATGCAAAATGGAATCGCCGCGCTTGCGGTCGTTCCGCTGGTCATCTTCGAAAAGCGGAACGGCGACTGGGTGCGCTCCTCCATCGACCGCGTCATCGATGAACCCGGCGACGACGTCGAGATCGACCAGGGGCGCGTACTGTTCGGCGGCACGTTCGGAACCTGGAAGGGCACGCTGCTCGAAACCTCGCCCGGAAGCGGCGCCTGGACTGTAACCTCGACGATGCAAGCCGATTTCCGCAGTTCCGACGACGAGTTCGGCGGCGGCCCGGTGGACCTCTCCGGCAACCACGCGGTGGTGCTCAGCCCTACCAGCGACGAGAGCAACGACGAGCCGAGCGTAACCATCTTCCGCGACCTGGGTCCGCCGACCGATTTCGTGTTCTCCACGAGGATCGCCAACAGCACGTCCGCGCCGCTCGGGTTCGAAACGGCGATCCGCGGAGATGACGTGTTCATCTCGGGTACGAATCGCTCCGGCACGCGCGTCTATCGGCGACAGACTGGCGGCGCATGGCCGGAAACCGAAAAGCTGCTGCCGCTCGATGCACACATGGGCGCGGGGGTCACCGACTACATCAAGAAGAGCGACCTCTTCATCCTGCAATCGGCGTGGAGCGCGGACCGGCAGGCGTTCGTGATCCACGTGTACACGCCGAGCGGATCCGCGTTCGTGCACGCCGCGACGCTCGCATCGAGCCGCGGCGTTTCGCTCGGCCAGTTCGCGGTCAGCGGCCGGCGCGTGATCGCGGGCTGTGAGACTCAGGCCTGCGTTTTCGAACTGCCAGCGAGCCTCACTCAGCCCAGCCCGATCCAGGACACTTTTTCTGGCGCGTCGCCCAGCGCCTGGACGCTGAGCTCGGGCAGCCAGTTCTCGATCGTCCCGTCGGGCGTGAGTCGCGTGCTGCGCCAGACCGAAACCGCGAGCACGGCCACGCACGCGGCGCTGCTCACGGCTTCGAACTGGAGCAACGAGGCGATCGAAGCGGACATCAAACCCACGGCCTTCAACGGCAGCGACCGGTGGTTCGGGCTCGCGACGCGTTATCGCGATGCCGCGAACCACTACTACGTGACCATTCGCGCCTCCGGCAGCGTATCGCTGCGGCGACTGGTCAACGGTACTTTCACCGCGTTGGACAGCGCGCCGCTCGCGGTGACGCTGAATCGCAGTTACCGCGTGCGCCTGGAATCGATCGGCACGCGGCATCGCGTGTATGTAGATGGGCGGCTCCTGCTGGAAGCCAGCGACAGCAACATCGCGAGCGGTCGGGCCGGACTGCTCACGTTTCGCGCGGCGGCCGAATTCGACAACGTGATGGTGAGCCCGACACCGGCCACTACGCTCTACGCCAACGATTTCAGCGCGAACCAGGTGCCGATGGACGTGTGGAATCCGAGCGGGCAATCACAGTGGATCCACAACATCGTGGCCGGCCAGAATTCCGTGTACGCCCAGGGTTCCGTCGCGGGAGACGCGCGCAACAGCGTCGGAGCGCCGACGGACTGGCAGTCGGTCAACGTGCGGGCGCGCCCGACGACGTTCGCGGGCGGCGCCGGCGGCGATCGGTGGTTCGGCGTGATGGCGCGGTACACCGATGAGCAGAACTACTACTACCTGACGCTGCGCAGCGGGAATACCGTGTCGCTGCGCAAACTCACCGACGGCGCCATCGGCGTGCTCGCGACCGCGCCGCTCACCGTGACCCTGGGAACCTGGTATTCGCTGCGCCTCGAGGCGATCGGCTCGCGGCTGCGTGGCTACGTGAACGGCAACCTCGTCCTCGAGGCCACCGACACCACGCATTCACGGGGTGAAGGCGGCCTCGTCATGTATCGGACCGCGGCGCAGTTCGACGACTATCGGGCCGTCCAGCCCTGATGCGTTGAAATGGGGACATTCCTCGTTTGCTAGTGAACGGGGACGGACCTCGCAGAATCATCTGCGCGCGCCTGCGACCTTTCCCAGGCCTGACCCCGTTTGCCAGCAAACGAGGAATGTCCCCATTTCCCGTATAATCCCGGGCCTCCATGGACAAGGCCTACACACCCGGCGACATCGAGCGCCGGATCTACGAGCGTTGGGAATCTTCGGGCTCCTTCGCGCCCGCCGGCGACGGCGAACCCTATTGCATCATGCTGCCGCCGCCGAACGTCACCGGCACGCTGCACATGGGGCACGCGTTCCAGCACACGTTGATGGACACGCTCACGCGCTGGCATCGCATGCGCGGCTTCTCGGCGCTGTGGCAGCCGGGCACCGACCACGCGGGCATCGCGACGCAGATGGTCGTCGAGCGCCAGCTGGCTGCCTCCGGCAAACATCGCCTCGATCTCGGCCGCGAAAAATTCCTCGAGCGCGTGTGGCAGTGGAAGGAGCAATCGGGCGGCACGATCGCGCGGCAGATGCGCCGGCTCGGCACGTCGGTCGACTGGTCGCGCGACAAGTTCACGATGGATCCGGACCTGTCGCGCGCCGTCACGGAAGTGTTCGTGCGGCTGCACGAGGAAGGTCTCATCTACCGCGGCAAGCGGCTCGTGAACTGGGACCCGGTGCTGCTCACCGCCGTCTCGGACCTCGAGGTTCTTTCCGAGGAAGAAAACGGCTCGCTCTGGCACATCCGGTATCCCATATCGGGTGGCGGCGGACACGTGGTCGTCGCGACCACGCGTCCCGAAACCTTGTTAGGCGATACCGCCGTCGCGGTGAACCCCGACGACGAGCGTTACAAGTCGCTCGTCGGCAAACAACTCGACCTGCCCCTCACCGGCCGCACGATCCCGGTGATCGCCGACAGCTATGTCGACGCGGCCTTCGGCTCGGGCTGCGTGAAGATCACGCCCGCGCATGACTTCAACGACTACGAGGTCGGCCAGCGCCACGACCTCGCGCAGATCAACGTCTTCACGCCGGACGCGCGCATCAACGAGAACGCGCCGGAACGGTTCCGCGGACTCGACCGGTTCGAAGCGCGCAAGCGCATCGTCGCCGAGCTCGAAGCCGCGGGTCTCATCGAGAAGATAGAGCCCCATAAATTGAAGGTGCCACGCGGCGACCGCACGAACGCGGTCATCGAGCCCTATCTCACGGACCAGTGGTACGTGAAGATCGCGCCGCTCGCGGAGCCCGCGCTGAAGGCGGTCGAGGAAGGCCGCACGCGCTTCGTTCCCGAGAACTGGACGAAGACCTATTACGAATGGATGCGCAACATCAAGGACTGGTGCGTGAGCCGCCAGCTCTGGTGGGGTCATCGCATCCCGGCCTGGTACGACGACGCCGGCGGGATCTACGTTGGCCGCGACGAGGCTGAAGTTCGCCGCAAGCACTCGATCGATCCCTCGATCAAACTCACGCAGGACCCGGATGTGCTCGACACCTGGTTCTCGTCGGCGCTGTGGCCGTTCTCGACGCTGGGCTGGCCCGACACGACGCCCGAGCTCGGGAAGTTCTATCCGACCAGCGTGCTGGTGACGGGCTTCGACATCATCTTCTTCTGGGTCGCGCGCATGATGATGATGGGCCTCAAGTTCATGGGCGACGTGCCCTTCCGCGACGTGTACATCACGGGCCTCATCCGCGACGAGCACGGCGACAAGATGTCGAAGTCGAAGGGCAATGTCATCGACCCGCTCGACATCGTCGATGGCATCAGGCTCGAGGACCTGGTCGCGAAGCGCACCACGGGACTCATGCAGCCGCACCTTGCGCCCGGCATCGAGAAGAACACGCGCAAACAATTCCCCGAAGGCATCGCGGCCTACGGCACGGACGCGTTGCGCTTCACGTTCGCCTCGCTCGCCGGACCCTCTCGCGACATCCGCTTCGATCTCGCGCGCGTCGGCGGCTACCGCAACTTCTGCAACAAGTTGTGGAACGGCGCGCGGTTCGTTCTCATGACGGTCGAGGGCCAGGGCGATCTCGTCGGCGAGGCCGAACTATCCATCGCCGACCGCTGGATCGTGTCGCGCTTCGCGGCCACGCTCGCCAGGGTCGACGAATCGCTGCGCGAATACCGCTTCGATTTCGCGGCGACCGCGCTCTACGAATTCACGTGGTACGAGTTCTGCGACTGGTACCTCGAGCTCACCAAGCCCGTCCTCCAGAGTGAAACGTCCACGGAGGCGCAGAAGCGCGGCACGCGCCGCACGCTGGTCACCGTCCTCGAAGCGCTGCTGCGCGCGTTGCACCCGATGATGCCGTTCATCACCGAGGAGATCTGGCAGCGCGTGAACCCGATCGTCGCGCCGCTGCGCGCGGCGGCGAATTTCCGCGGGACCGAAAAGCCGGTCGACACGATCATGCTCATGTATTACCCCGCGGCCACCGACTTCGCGAGCGATTCCGCCGCGGAAGCGGAAGTCGAGTGGATGAAGCAGTTCATCCTCGCGGTGCGCCAGATCCGCGGCGAGATGGACATCGCGCCCTCGCGCAAGATCCCGCTGCTCATCGCCAATGCCGGCGCGCGCGAAAGCGATCTGGTCGAACGGCACTTCGCCTATCTATCGCGCCTCGCCGGACTCGAAAGCGTGCGGCAACTCGCGGCGGGCGAAGCCCAGCCGGAATCGGCGACCGCGATTCTCGGGGATCTCACGCTGCTCGTGCCGATGGCGGGCTTGATAGACCCGAAGGCGGAGATCGAGCGTTTGAGCAAGCTCATGGCGAAACACGACAGCGACATCAACAAGCTCAACGCGAAACTCGGAAACGAGAACTTCGTGAAGAACGCGCCGCCCGACGTGGTGGCGGCCGACCGGGCCCGCGCCGCCGAGCTCCTCGCGCGCAACGCGAGCCTCGCGCAACAGCTCGCGCGCGTGCGTCGCCTCGGCCAAAGCTGACGCAGTTCACGTCGGGATGCCGCGGGCGGGCTATAGTCGCGCTGTGACCTCAACGACTCCCCATCCGCACACCGGCGCGCTCGCCGCGGCGCTGGCGGCGCTCGACCGCGTCATCCTCGGCAAACCCGAGGCCGTCAGGCTCGCCCTCGCCTGCCTGCTCGCGCGCGGCCATCTGCTCATCGAAGACGTACCCGGCGTCGGTAAGACCACGCTCGCCCACGCGCTCGCGCACGTGCTCGGACTCGCCTGGCAACGCGTGCAGTTCACGAGCGACCTGCTGCCAGCGGACATCATCGGTGTGTCGGTGTTCGACGCCGCGAACGGCAATTTCTCGTTCCGCAAGGGCCCGATGTTCACGCAGCTGCTGCTGGCCGACGAGGTGAATCGCGCGAGCCCGAAAACGCAGAGTGCGCTGCTCGAGGCCATGGAAGAGCGCCAGGTGAGCGTGGACGTCACGACCTACCGGTTGCCCGAACCGTTCTTCGTCGTCGCGACCCAGAATCCCTTCGAGCAGTTAGGCACGTTCCGGCTGCCCGAATCGCAGCTCGACCGCTTCCTCATGCGCATTTCGCTCGGCTACCCGGATTCCGAGCACGAACGCACGCTGCTCGCCGAAGGCGACCGGCGCGACCTGCTCGCCGGCATGACGCCGGCGCTCAATCCGGACGCGGTGCGCGAACTGCAGGCGGCCGTCCTGCGCGTACACGTATCGGACGCGCTGCTCGGCTACGTGCAGGCGCTGGTCGCGAGCACGCGGCAGCGTACCGACATCCTGCTGGGCCTCTCGCCGCGCGCGGGCCAGGGCCTCGTGCGCGCCGCGCGCGCGTGGGCCATGCTGGCCGGCCGCGATTTCGTGGTGCCAGAGGACGTACAGGTCGTGTTCCCGCCGGTCGCGACGCATCGCCTGGAACGTAATGGCGTGGCCGCGGCCGCCGACCACGCGAGCTTCGTCGCGGAGCTCGCGCGCGGCGTTCCCGTCCCGGTGTGACCGGTCCATGACCTCCGCGGTGCGCGCTCGGTTCGGTATCGGCGGCACCCTCGCGGCGCGCCTGCGCCAGCCATTTGCGCGATGGGTACGGCGCCGCCAGGGCGAAGATCGCCTGCCGGTCGCGGTCGTCACGCGCCGCGTCTACATCCTGCCGACGCGCCCCGGCATCGCCTTCGCGGCGCTCGTCTTCGTGATGCTGGTCGCGGGACTCAATTACTCGAACAGCATCGCGATGATGGTCGCGTTCCTGCTCGCGGGCTTCGGCCTCATCGCGTTGCACCTGACGCATCGCAACCTCGCCGGCCTCGTGCTGCGCGACGTGGCGAGCGTGGATGCGTTCGCGGGCGAACACGGCCAACTGCTGCTCACGCTCGAGAACTCCGCGGACACGCCGCGCTTCGGCATCGAGTGCGCGACGGACACCATCGAGCGCGTCACGCTCGACGTGCCCGCCGGCGCCAGGGCGCGCGCGGACCTGTCGCTTCCGCTGGCCAAACGTGGCCGGCACCGCATCGACCGCCTCAAACTATCCACCGCGTTTCCGTTCGGACTGTGCCGGGCATGGACCTACGCCCACCTCGACACGTCGATCATCGCCTGGCCGGCGCCACGCGGCCGGCGCGAGCCGCCCGCGGAGGCGGCCAGCGGCGGCAATGCACCCTCGGTGCATCGCCAGGGCGACGAGGAATGGGCGGGACTGCGCGAGTTCCGCAGTGGGGATTCGCCGCGCCAGGTGGCATGGCGTGCCTACGCGCGTGGCCGCGGCCTGCTGGTGAAGACCTATCAATCGCCGGCCGCGCACCATCGCACGTTCGACCTCGCCCACGTCCCCGGCGCCGACATCGAGTCGCGCCTCGAGCAATTGTCGGCGTGGGTCATGGATGCGCACGCGCGCGGCGAGCGTTATGGACTCGTGCTCGGGCATCGATCGCTCGAGCCCGATAGCGGCAACAAACATCGTGAAAACTGCCTGCGCGCGCTGGCGCTGTACGGCGAGGACGCCCGATGAGAGCGCCCGGCGACCGTTCGCACATCGCCGCGACGCTCACGTTCATCGGCGCCCTGCTGCTCGTCGCGGCCGACACGCCGCTGTGGTGCGTGGGCATCGCGGCCGCCGCCGCCGCGTGGCGCCTGTCGCTGGCGTTCCGCGGAGTGCCGCGTCCGAAGCCGGGCAAGGCTGTGCGGATCGTGTTCGCGGTGTTCACCGTGATATTCGTCGGCGCGGTACTGCTGAGCTTCCGCACGCTCAACGGCCTCGGCGCCGGGACCGCACTGCTGGTGCTGATGGGCGCGCTCAAGCTGATCGAATCGCGCACGCGGCGCGACGACGGCATCGTGATCGGGGTGGCCCTGTTCCTGTTGCTCGCCGCCGGGCTGGCCGACCAGTCGCTGTGGCGGCTTCCTCTCTATCTACTGCACCTGTGGGGCGTGGTGGCCGCGATGGCCGTCATCGCGCACGCCGAAACGGCGCTCACGACCCGGGCCGCGCTGCGACTCGCCGCGCGCGCACTGGCGATGGCTGTGCCGCTCGCGGCCCTCGCGTTCATGTTCTTCCCGCGCTTCACCGGACAGTTCTGGACGCTGCCGCGCGGCGACGAAGCGAAAACCGGACTCACGGACCAGATGTCGCCGGGCAGCATCGGCAGGCTCGCGGTCGAATACGACCCCGCCTTTCGCGTGTACTTCGAAGGCAAGCTTCCGCCGCGCGAAGCGCTCTATTTCCGCGGCCCCGTACTCAATACGTTCGACGGCTTCACCTGGCGCCGCGCCCGTGGCCGGTTCTTTCCGCGCGAAGAAGTCGAGGTCGCGGGGCAGCCGGTGCGTTACCGCATCATGCTCGAGCCGAGTTATCGCCCGTTCCTCGTCTCGCTCGACACGGTCGTCGAACCACCCCGCGGCGCGTTCTTCGCGCACGACCGGCAGCTATCCACCCTGTACGACGTCACGCAGGTCATGAGCTACGACGCGGTTTCGTATTTGCGCACGCGTCCGATCGGGTCGCTCGCGACGAGCACGCGGCATCACGAAACCGAGATCGACTCCGGCCACAATCCGCGCACCCAGGCCCTGGCCCGCGAGATGCGGGCCCGCGCGGGCAGCGACGCCGAATATGCGCGCGCGGTGCTCACCTGGTTCGCCGAGCAGGGACTCGAGTACACGCTGGAACCGGGTCCGACCTCGCTCGACTCGGTCGATTCGACCTTGTTCGACAACAAGAACGGCTTCTGCGCGCACTTCGCGTCCGCGTACGCGACCATGATGCGCGCGGCCGGCGTCCCCGCGCGCGTGGTCACCGGCTATCTCGGCGGTGAATGGAATCCGTCCGGCGGCTACCTCATCGTGCGCCAGGCCGACGCGCACGCGTGGACGGAAATCTGGCTGGATGGCGAAGGCTGGACGCGTATCGATCCGACCGTCGTCGTTTCGCCGGGACGATTGCAGCTCGGCATTTTCAGCCTGATGGGCGATTCGATGCCGGCGAGCAGTTTCGCGACCGAGCGGACGGCGTGGCTGCACAAGATCGTGCTGGTGTGGGACAGCGCCAACCAGTGGTGGCAGCGCCGCGTCGTCCAGTTCAACCTGCGCTCGCAGTTCGAGCTGCTGTCGAAGCTCGGCTTCGATTCGCCGGGCTGGCGGCAACTCGCCTGGCTATTCGCGCTCGTGTTGTGCTCGTGGATCGTGTGGGTGAGCCTCACCCTGCGGCGCAGCGTCGCGCGCGTCCGGCCCGATCGGATCGGCCGGGCCTGGCTGCGCGTCACGCGCAAGCTCGCGCGAGTGGCGCCGGCGCGCACGAGCGACGAGGGACCGTTCGCCTTCGCCGCGCGGATCGCGGCGGCGCGTCCGGAACTCGCGGAGCGCGTGTTTGCGATCGCCGGCCGATACGCGCGCCTGCGTTTCGGAACGACGCCGGCGCGCGCCGAGATCGAGGAGTTCGAGCGCGAGTCGCGCGCGTTCGGTTAGCGGCCGGTATGCGCCGGTACGCGCAGCAGCAGCGCGCCGCCGATCACGAACAGCAGGATGAGCGACACGATCGACGCGCGAGCATTGTTGGTCGCCGCCGCGACGATCGCGATCAGCAGCGGCCCCAGCACCGTCGCGAACTTGCCCATCATGTTGTAGAAGCCGAAGAACTCGGCGTTTTTGCCTTCGGGAACCAGCCGGCCGAACAGCGAACGCGACAGGCTCTGCACGCCACCCTGCACGAGGCCCACGACAATCGCCATTGCGTAGAACTCGGCCTCGCTGTCGAGGAAGTACGCATATACCGTGATGCCGGCATAAACCACGAGTCCGATCAGGATGCCGCGCTGCGGACCGATGCGGTCGCCTAACCACCCGAACAGCAGCGCCGCCGGGAAGCCGACGAATTGCGTTATCAACAGCGCGAGCAGCAGGCTGCCCGAGTCGAGCCCGAGCGACAGACCATAGTCCACCGCCATCTTGATGATGGTGTTCACGCCGTCGATGTAGAACCAGTACGCGAGCAGGAAGATCACCACCGTGCGGTACTGGCGCACGTGCGAGATGGTGCTCGCGAGCTCGCGGAATCCCACGGAAATCGCGGCGCCGACACCGAGCCGTGGGCCGGACTGTTGTTCGACGACGCGGCGCATGAGCGGGATCGAGAACAGCAGCCACCAGATCGCGACGGTCACGAAGGACGCGCGCACCGCCTGGCCGGCGTCCGCGAGACCGAACCACTCGGGCTTCTGCACCATCAGCACGTTGAGCAGGAACAGAAGGCCGCCGCCGAGATACCCCAGCGCGTACCCGAACGCGGATACGCGGTCGTACTCGGTGGGTTTCGAAACGTCGAGCAGCAACGCGTCGCTGAACACGACACCGCCATTGAATCCCAGCGTGCCGAGTACGAACAGCGCGGCCGCCCACAGCCATTCGCCTTGTCCGACGAAATACAGCGCGCCCGTCGCGCCAACGCCTAACAACGTCCACGCGAACAGGAACTGCTTGCGCCGCCCGCCGCGATCGGCGATGGCGCCGAGGATGGGCGCGAGGATCGCGATGACGAGCCCGGCCAGCGCATTGGCGTATCCGAGCCGCGAAGTCGTCGCCGTCGCGGCGACGCCCGTGCTCCAGAACTTCTGGAAGAACACCGGGAAGAACCCGGCCATCACCGTGGTCGCGAACGCCGAATTCGCCCAGTCGTACAACGCCCAGGCGAAGACCTGTTTGTTCCTGAAGTACTCCAGCACACCGCGAGAGTAGCAGGATCGGGGACAGATTTATTTATCGACGATAACGCTCGGTTATCGTCGATAAATAAATCTGTCCCCGATTTTCACATCTGGTGTTCGCGGGTGGCCTGGAATTTGATTTTCGGCCAGCGTTCGATGGTCAGTTCGAGATTCACGCGTGACGGCGCGAGATAGACCAGCGCGCCGGAGTGATCGATGGCGAGATTGTCGTACGCCTTCGTGCGGAATTCCTCGAGATGTTTGTCGTCGTCGCAGTACACCCAGCGCGCGGTGTGCACGTTCACGTTGTCGAACACCGCGGAGACCGCGTATTCGTCCTGCAGCCTGAACGCGACCACTTCGAACTGCAGCTGGCCCACCGCGCCGAGGATCATGTCGTTGTTGCGCAGGGGCTTGAACAGCTGCGTCGCGCCCTCCTCGCACAACTGGTCAAGACCCTTCGAGAGCTGCTTCATCTTCAGCGGATCCTTGAGCACCGCGCGCCGGAGCATTTCCGGGGCGAAGTTCGGGATGCCGGTGAACGTGAGCTTCTCGCCCTCGGTGAAGGTGTCGCCGATGTTGATCGTGCCGTGGTTGTGCAGGCCGATGATGTCGCCCGCGTACGCCTCGTCGGCGGCCTGCCGGTCCGAGGCCATGAACGTGAGCGCGTCGGACACGCGCACTTCCTTGTCCTGGCGCACGTGGTACATGCGCATGCCGCGCGAGTACCTGCCCGAACACAGCCGCATGAACGCGATGCGGTCGCGGTGCTGCGGATCCATGTTCGCCTGGATCTTGAACACGAAGCCGGTGAGCTTGCCTTCCTGGGCATTCACCTCGCGCTGCACGGTGAGCCGCGGCAGCGGCGCCGGCGCATGCACCGCGAAATGCGCGAGCAATTCCTCGACGCCGAAGTTCGAAATCGCGGAGCCGAAGAACACCGGCGTCTGCCTGCCCGCGCGGTATTCGCCGACGTCGAACTCCGCGGTGCCGCCGCGCACCAGATCGATCTCGTCGTCGAACTGCTTCGCGCGGTCGCCGAGCAGTTCGCGACCCTCCACGCTGTGCAGGCCTTCGATCACCCGGTTAGAGCCGCGCTCGCCGCGCCCGGCGGCCTCGTACACGTAGATCCGGTCTTCGAGCAGGTGATAGATGCCCTGCAGGTCGCGTCCCATGCCGATCGGCCAGGTCACGGGCGCCGTGCGGATCTTGAGCACGCTCTCGATCTCGTCGAGTAGTTCGATCGGCGCGCGCCCCTCGCGGTCGAGCTTGTTGATGAAGGTCATGATCGGCGTGTCGCGCATGCGGCACACCTCCATGAGCTTGATGGTCCGCTCTTCGACACCCTTCGCGCAGTCGATGACCATCAGCGCGCTATCCACCGCGGTGAGCGTGCGATAAGTGTCCTCGGAGAAATC
The DNA here is from genome assembly GCA_023433705.1 of Pseudomonadota bacterium. Taxonomy (GTDB): domain Bacteria; phylum Pseudomonadota; class Gammaproteobacteria; order Steroidobacterales; family Steroidobacteraceae; genus CADEED01. The sequence goes on along the minus strand of JAEYUC010000101.1, from coordinate 26,665 downwards.
CTCGTGACCGGGCGTATCGAGCAGGTTGATGATGTGATCGCGGAACGGGAACTGCATCACCGAAGACGTGATGGAGATTCCGCGCTGCTTCTCGAGCGCCATCCAGTCCGAGGTCGCGTGCCGCGCGGCCTTGCGACCCTTCACGGTGCCGGCCATCTGGATCGCGCCTCCGAACAAAAGGAGCTTTTCGGTCAGCGTGGTCTTGCCCGCGTCGGGGTGGGAGATGATGGCAAAAGTCCTTCTTTTGCTTATCTCTCCGATACTTGCATCAGCCGTCATAACCCATCGCTCGACAAAAGGCGGCGCATGATAGCAGCCCCCGGGCCGAACCTCCGCGCGATGGAAAAACGCCGGCCCACCTCCCGCGAGATGAGCCGGCGAGGGTCGTCAGCGGAATTCCGTCCCGATGCGCAGCCAGGCGGTGCGACCCGGCTCGTTGACGCGAATCGTCTGTTCGTAGCCACTCAGCATCGCGCCACCGCGGCTCAGGTGCTCCGCGAATTCGCGATCGAACAGATTGTCGATACCGGCCGAGACGAGGATGCCGTCCGTCAGCTTCCAGGACGCGCTCGCCGCCACGGTGGTGAACCCATCGCTTCGGCCGAGATCCTTGCCCACGATGTTGCCCTGGTTGATCGCGAAGCGCTCCTGGTCCGCCACCGAGCGCACGAGCAACCCCGCCGACCAGCGCTCCGCCTCATAGTTGACTCCCGCGCGCAGTTCCAGCGCCGGGATCTGCGCGAGCGGCACGCCATCCGTACGATTCTCGCCGCGCGTGTATGCCGCGGCGCCCGTCAGGTTCCATCCCTCGGCAACTCGATAGGCCAGATCGAGCTCCGCGCCGAAGGCACTCGCGTCGACGCCGCGCGTCACCGTCGTGCTGCGCATGCCCTTCATGAATCCCGACTGCATGAGGATGAAGTCGTCGATCTGGTTGTAGAAACCCGCGACCGACAACTCGACGCGCTCCGAACGATAGATGAAGCCCGCATCGAGCTGTGTCGTCTTTTCGGTCTCGCTTTCGAAGGCACTGAGGCTCGTGGTGCTCTCGCTGCCCGCCGTGATTTCCCAGTAGTCGGGAAAACGCTCGACGTGACCGACGCCGGCATAAAACGTCGTGGAAAGCGATGAGACATCGCGCTCGTAACGCGCGAAACCGCTGGTGAGCGTTTCGTTTCGCTCGTCGCGATAAGTCGGATTCGGCTGGTTGCCCGCGCGCATCTGACGGGAGTCGCGCGCATACCAGGCATCGAGGCGCGCGCCGGCGACTATCTTCTGCCCTTCGCCGACCTGCCAGCTCGCCTCGCCGAACAGGCCCACGTCCCGGAAGCGCGCATCCTCGGCGCGCGGCATCCGCTCGTACGGGTTGGTCATCTGGTTGTTCGTCATGCGCCCGGTGTGCACGTTTTCCTGCATGTCCATGCCGAGCGTCGCATGCACCGTTTCGCCCGCGAGATCGAAGGCCACCCTCGCCCCCGAGGTGCGCCGGTCCGGATTGTTGGCCATCGCCATCATGGAGGGCATGAGTTCACGCAGGCTGTAGTTGTCCATGACGTGATCCACGTAGTTGTAGAACGCCTGCGCCTCGATCTTGCGCACGAAGCGGTCGGGTCGATCCATTTCGAACCCGACGCCCACGTTCTCGCGCGCGAACTTCGAGCCATCCATCGAGCGATCCGCGTACGCGGCCTCGCCGTTGCTTTTCGCGCCGGAGATCGTGAACCGCGTGTTTTCCGTCGGAGTCCAGCCGAACAGTGCGTTCGAATTCCAGCGCATGTAACGCGAATGGACCTCGCGGCCCGCCCCGTCCTCGTAGTTGCCGGATTCCGCGCGCGACGCGGACAGCAGGCCGTAGACGTGTTCGTTGCCGGCTTCCAGGTTGCCGACCAGGTCGCGCCGGTCGGCCGTCCCCGCCACCAGGCTGCCGCGCGCCCGCAAGCCGAACTCCTGGTAGTTTGGTTCATCGCGTTCGAACATCACCGTGCCCGCGGCGTTGCCCGGGCCACGCAACACGGTCTGCGGCCCTTTCACGATCACGATACGGTCGTAGGCTTCGGGAAAGATGTACGCGGTCGGCGGGTCCATGCGCGAGCCGCAGCCGCCCAGCACGTGTTCGCCATCGGTCTGGATGCTGAGGCGCGACCCGGCCATGCCGCGGAACACGGGGTCGCCATCGGTGCCGCCCTTGCGGATCACGGAGAAGCCGCTCACGGATTTCAGGTAGTCCGCGCCGTCGTGCGAGGGCAGCGGCTGGCGCGGCACCTTCGCGTCCATTTCCACGGTCAGTGGCGCGAGCATGCGCGGCGCCGTCACGACGACCTCGCGCAGCCGCGTGGTCTCGCCGGATGTCGCGACGCCATCGTCCCGCTCGACGTCACCTTCCGCCGCCAGCACCGGCCACGCGGCCGTACCGAGTACGGCACCGATGGCGAGAGTTAGCGCCGTCGTCCGGCGATTCGTCCGATTGATGGGCGCGCGCGGGCCTGCGCCGTGCGCATGTTTGCAATGAATCATCGATTCCCCCCGTGGAAGCGGCTGTTCGCCGCCTTGGTGTTCTTGAGTGCCGGGAATTTATAGACGGCCGAGTGACCGACGCTCAACGCATCGATCATTGATTTTGCCAATGACCGACCCGCCTGAATGGGGACACAGCACGCGCCCGTAGATATCTAGCTAGATTCCAGGCGCCGCGAGGTGGGTGCCGGGTGAGAAATTGCTGAGTTAGCGACGGACGATCACGTCGTGGACGACTCGAGCTGGAGCTTCAGCACGATCGCGTCTTCGCGCCCGTCGGCGGCCTGGTAATACCCGCGCCGGATGCCGATCTGCTCGAACCCCAGCTTCTGATACAGCCGGATCGCCGAGAGATTCGAGGGACGCACCTCGAGGAACGCCTCCGCGACACCGGCCGCCGCGGCGCGCTCGAGCAGATGTTCGAGCAGCCGCCTGCCGAACCCGAGGTTGCGGAACTCGTCGCGCACGCAGATGTTGAGGATGTGCGCCTCGCCCGCTCCGAGGCTCATGACACCGTATCCGATGATCTGCCCGGCCATGTCGAGCGCGCGACACGAATAACCGACGCGCAGGCAGTCGCGGAAGATGTTCTCGCTCCACGGAAACGCATAGCTGCGCTTCTCGATCGCCGCCACGTCCGGCAGGTCGAGCTCCATCATCGGCCGGATGTGCACCGCCGGCACCTCGCGCATGTTTTCGCGTGCGGCGGCCATCAGTCCCCGAGCGATGCGTAGGTGGCGCGCGCGAACTTGAGATCTTCCCAGGCCTTGCGCTTGTCGCCCGGCGTGCGCAGTAGATAGGCCGGGTGATACGTGATGACGAGCGGCGTGCCGGCGTCGCCGAAACGATGCAGCTTGCCGCGCAGCCGCGCCAGCGGCGCATCCGTGGCCAGCAGGTTCTGCGCGGCGATGCGCCCCACCGCGAGCAACATCTTCGGTTTGAGCAACGCGATCTGCCGCGAGAGATACGGCAGGCATTTCGAAACCTCCTCGGGTTTCGGATCGCGGTTGCCCGGCGGCCGGCACTTGAGGATGTTGGCGATGAACACCGTTTCGCGCGGCAGTCCGATCGCGAGCAGCATGGCGTTGAGCAGCTGGCCCGCGCGCCCGACGAACGGCTCGCCCTGCCGGTCCTCCTCCGCGCCCGGCGCTTCGCCGATCACCATCCATTCCGCGCGCGTGTTTCCCACGCCGAACACGGCCTGCGTGCGGGTCTTGCAGAGGTCGCAAGCGGTGCAGGCGGCGACCTGCTCGCGCAGCGGTCCCCAGTCGTTCGCGAGCTCGAGGCGCGGCGCGGGCGCCTGGATCGCCGGAGTTTCGTCGCGCGCCAGGGGCGGCGGCGAGCCCGGCGCACGGGCGAGCACGGGCTGCGCGACCTCCGCCTGCACGACGTCCGGCGGCGCGTTGCGCGGCACCCAGCGATCGATGCCGAGGGCATCCAGGTACGCGTTGCGCAAACTACCGGGCTGCACGATCAGCTCGCGTCGGCGCTTCGCGGGCGCCGCAACTTGCGACCTATCCACTGCACGGGGCCATACGTCGCGTACGAAACGAACATCGCGAACAACATCGTCGGCGGATCCACGCTGATCAGGAACAACATCGGCAGGATCACGAAGCCGATGTACGAGTACTTCACGCGCGCGGTGACGTCAATCTGCTTCAGGCTCAGATAGCTGAACGAGGAGACCATCAGCGCGGCGGCGTATCCCGTCACCGCGAACGCGAGCACGAGGCCGGGCAATCCAGGCTCGCGCCACTTGGCGAAGAACCACACGAACGCCGCGACGGTGGCCGCGGCCGACGGGCTGGGCAAGCCCTGGAAGTAACGCTTGTCGCCGCTCGCGGTGTGCGTGTTGAACCGCGCGAGGCGCAGCGCCGCGCACAACGCGTAGAAGAACGCGATGATCCAGCCGAACTGGCGCCATTCGTGACCGTACTCGCCGATGCGGATCACGCCCCACTGGTACACCAGCACCGCGGGCGCGAGGCCGAAGGCCACCATGTCCGCCAGGCTGTCGTATTCCTTGCCGAACGGGCTTTCGGTCCGCGTCCAGCGCGCCACGCGACCGTCGAGACCATCGAACAGCATCGCGATGAAGACGGCGCCGCCCGCCACCGCGAAGTTGCGGTCGATCGCCGCCACGATGGAGTAGAAACCGGAGAACAGGCATCCGGTCGTGAGCAGGTTCGGCAACAGATAGATGCCGCGGCTCGGCGGATTCTGCTGCTTCGCGTCGGGGTTCGTGGGGTCTGAATTCACGTCGGGATCATAGGCGAAATCAGGCGACCTGATACACTCTCGCGCCCCTATGCGCTGGTCCCAATACCCGGTCAACACGACCAAAGAAACTCCCGCCGATGCCGAAGTCGTGAGCCACCAGCTCATGCTGCGCGCGGGCCTCATTCGCAAGCTCGCCGCCGGGCTGTACACCTGGATGCCGCTGGGCCTGCGCGCCATGCGCAAGGTCGAGAAGGTCGTGCGCGAGGAGATGGATCGTGCCGGAGCGCTCGAGCTGCTGATGCCCGGCGTCATTCCCGCCGAATTGTGGGTCGAGTCCGGCAGGTGGGAGCAGTTCGGCCCCGAGCTGCTGCGCCTCAAGGACCGCCACGAGCGCGACTTCTGCCTCGGTCCCACGCACGAGGAAGTGATCACCGACATCGCGCGCAACGAGCTCAAGAGTTACCGGCAGCTGCCGGTCAACTTCTACCAGATCCAGATGAAATTCCGCGACGAGCGCCGGCCGCGTTTCGGCGTGATGCGCGCGCGCGAATTCCTCATGAAGGACGCCTACTCCTTCCACTTGAGCGAGCAGTCGTTGCAGGAAGGGTACGACGCGATGCATCGCGCCTACACGGCGATCTTCACTCGGCTGGGTCTCAAGTTCCGCTCGGTGAAGGCGGACACGGGCGCCATCGGCGGCAGTGGATCCGAGGAGTTCCACGTGCTCGCCGAATCCGGCGAAGACGCCATCGTCTTCTCCGACGGCGACAGCTACGCCGCGAACATCGAGCTCGCCACCGCGGTGGCGCCGTCGACACCGCGCGCGGCCGCGACCGCGCCGATGACCGAAGTGGCGACTCCGAATGCCGGCACCATCGAGGCCCTCACCGCGTTCCTGAAAATCGACGCGAGCAAGGTCGCGAAGACCTTGTTAGTCGAGGGCACCGATGGCGGCGTCGTGGCGCTGGTGGTGCGCGGCGATCACGTGTTGAACGCGATCAAGGCGCAAAAGCTGCCCGGCGTCGCGAACCCGCTGCGCATGGCGTCGGGCGCGGCCATTGCCGCCGGCACGGGCGCGGAGGCCGGATACATCGGACCCGTCGGATTCAAGGGCAAGGTTTATGCCGATCATTCGGCGGTCGCGCTCGCGGATTTCGTCTGCGGCGCGAACCGGAAGGACGCACACCTCACGGGCGTGAACTGGGGCCGGGACCTGGCCGAACCGGTCGCGGTCGACATCCGCAACGTGGTGCCGGGCGACCCCTCGCCCACCGGCAAGGGGACCTTGTCCATCGCCCGCGGCATCGAGGTCGGCCACATCTTCCAGCTCGGCAGGAAATACAGCGAGTCCATGGGCGCGACCGTGCTGGACGAAACCGGCAAGGCGGCCACCCTGCACATGGGCTGCTACGGGATCGGTGTGACGCGCGTCGTAGCCGCGGCCATTGAACAGAACCATGATGCCCGCGGCATCATCTGGCCGGACGCCATCGCGCCCTTCCAGGTGGTCGTCGTTCCGCTCAACGCATCGAAGTCGCAACGTGTCCGGGATACCGCAGAACGCCTCTACAACGACCTGCTCGCCGCCGGTTACGACGTGCTGCTCGACGACCGGGACGAGCGGCCGGGCGTCAAGTTCGCCGACTCCGAGCTCATCGGGATCCCACACCGCGTGGTGGTGGGCGAACGCGGCCTCGAGGCCGGCAAGCTCGAATACCGGCACCGGCGCGCCGAGGCGGCCGAAGAATTTCCCCTCGCCGACGCGATTGCCACGTTGCGCGCGAAGCTCGGGTAGCTATCTAATCCGGGGCATGCGTTTCCTCCTGCCCCTGGTCGCCCTGCTGCCGCTTGCCTCGCAGGCCGCGCCGGCCGTCGAAGCGCAACGCGAGCCCGAGCTCAAGAGCGCCGTCCAGCACGCGATCGACCAGGCGGAATGTTTCGAGGACCGTTACGATTCCGCCGTCTGGTACAAGATGATGGAACCGCGGCTGCGCAAGCGCGTGCCGGATCGCGAGGAGCGCATGGCGATCCTCAAGAACGTCTTCTGCGAGGCGAATCGCCCGGGTGAGGTCCGCATTCCACCCGGTCTCGTCATGGCGATCATGGAGATCGAGAGCAATTTCAACCGCTACGCCGTTTCACACGCGGGCGCGGTGGGATTGATGCAGGTCATGCCATTCTGGCCGGAGAATCTCGGCATGCGCCGGCATCAGCTCGTGAAGGTGTCGGAGAACATCCGCATGGGCTGCGCGATCTTCCGGTTCTATCTCAAACGCGAGAACAACAACATCGCGCGCGCGCTGGCGCGTTACAACGGCAGCGTGGGCAAGCGCTGGTATTCCGACAAGGTGATCGACCAGTGGACGCGCTGGAACGGCGCGGACGATCTCGGCCACTCGGCCCACGCCCGTCACGCCGAGCTGAATCCCGTCAGCCGCTGAGCTTCGGACGCGTCGCACGACGTCGTCTCGACGCCCGTCACCTTCGAGGCGGGCGATCCTTCCCATAACCACGCGATGAACTGCTCGACCGTGGCCTGTTCTCCGCAGGCCAGGACTTCGACGCGGCCGTCGGGAAGATTGCGCGCGAATCCCTTGAGGCCGAGCGACTCCGCCTTGCGCACGCAGGTGGCGCGGTAGAAGACGCCCTGGACCCGGCCGGACACCCATGATCGGCGGCAAACAACCATGCGGCATGTTTATCATGGAGCACCATGACCGAGATACTCATCATCTACTACACCCGCTACGGCGCCGTGGGGGAGCTCGCGCGCCACGCGACGCGCGGCGTCGAATCCGTTCCGGGTTGCAGCGCCACATTACGCACGGTGCCGCCCGTGAGCGCGGAGAGCGAACGTCCCGTGAAGGCCGTGCCCGATGCGGGCGCCCCTTACGCGACGCTCGAGGAGCTGCGCCGCTGCGACGGCCTGTTGTTAGGTAGCCCGACCCGCTTCGGCAACATGGCCGCGCCGCTCAAGTACTTCATCGACGGCACCTCGTCTCTCTGGCTCGACGGCTCGCTCGCGGGAAAACCGGCCGCCGCATTCTCCTCGTCTCAGACCATGCACGGCGGCCAGGAAACCACGCTGCTGACGATGGCGTTGCCGCTGATCCACCACGGCATGTTGTTCATGGGCGTGCCCTTCACCGAGAAGGCGCTCAACCAGACTCGCACCGGCGGCACGCCCTATGGAGCCACGCACGTCGCGGGCCTCGCTCCGCAGCCCGCCACGCTCAGCGAGGACGAGATCACGCTCGCGCAGGCGCTCGGCAAGCGGGTCGCGGAAGTCGCGGCGACGCTCGCCGCGGGCCGCGCGGCGCGTAGATAGACGTCGGCGGAGTATTCCGGCTCAGCCGGTCTTGGCGTCGACGATGCTGCGGATGAACGGCACCGTGATCCGGCGCTGCGCGGCGAATGCCGCGTCGTCGAGCGTATCGAGGATGTCGCACAGCGAGCGCATGTCGCGCGGAAATCGCCGCTGCAGGAACCGCGCGGTTTCGGCCGGCAGCTCGAATCCCCGCAGCCGTGCGCGCAGGTACAACGCCTCGAGCTGTTCTTCGTCGTTGAGCTCGCGCACCGCGAATGCGGTGGCGGATGCCAGTCGCGACTTTAGATCGGCGAGGTCGAACGCGACGTGCGCGGCGTTTTCGCGCGCCGCGAACAGCAGGGTCGTGTTCCGCTCGAGCGCGCGCTGCCACAGCGAGAACAGTTTTTCTTCCCAGTCGGCGAAGCCGGCGATGCTCTGCACGTCGTCGTAACAGGCCACGTCCAGCATCTCCGCGCCATCGAGCGCCGCGGGACCGAATGGCAGCAGCGATTCGAGCGGCAGATAGGCGGCGCGCACGTCGGACGGAACGGCGGCGCACACCGCCTGCAGCAGGTGCGATTTTCCGGCCGTGTGCGGGCCGGCGATCCAGGTCGCTCCGGCCGGCCGCGTCGCGGAAAGATTGCGCAGATGCGCGACGAGCTCGACGTTGCGCGCGGTCAGGAAACTCGCGAACGTCGCGCGCTCCTTCAGTTGCACGCCGAGTGTCAGCTGTCGCATCGGGGGACTCGGTCGCGTCAGGATCCGGTCGCGAGCGCGCGGCGCGTGAACATCGACAGGTAGTCCGCGCCCGAGGCGATGGTGGTGAGCAGCGTCACGATGGCGAGCGCCGTGACCATCTCGCGGGTCGGGAAGCCGGCCGCGGCGCCGAGGATCGCGGCGAGCGCGACCGCGAGCTGGAAGCCGGTGTTGACCTTGCTCAGCATCGTGGGCCGGCCGTGCAGCGGTCCGAACCACAGCCGGTAGATGACCGCGCCGCCACCGATCATGACGTCGCGCGCCACGACCACGGCCGTGAGCCACCAGGGCAGCAGGTTGATCCAGGTCGCGGCCAGGAACAGCGAGACGAGCAGTAGTTTGTCCGCCAGCGGGTCGAGGATCTTGCCGAGGTGCGAGGTCCAGTTGAAACGCTTCGCGAGCCAGCCGTCGAGACCGTCCGAGACCGCGCAGACCGCGACGAATCCGAGGGCGGTCCAGTACTCGCCGGCATACAGCGCGGCGATCGTCGGCCAGATCAGCGCGATGCGAACGAGGCAGATGAAATTGGGAAGATGACGCAGCACGTTTGCTAGTTCAGGCGGAACGCGAGATGTCCTCCCGCCTTCGGATCGCCGCGGGTGAGATACGGGTTGGTCGAAAGCGAGTTGAGCAGGTTGTCGGTGCCACCGCGCACGAGCACCGAAAACGTGGCGCGCGATCCGGCCGCCTCGGCCAGCTGCACGCCGCGCACACTGGCGGATTCGGCCAGGAGCTGCGAAACCCGCGCGTACTCCCGCAGGCCAGGCACGTTTTCGATCTCGACCAATAGTTCGACCTCGGGCAACGACGCGTTCGCGATGTCCTGGCGCGCGAAGACGTCGGCCGCGACGTTCACGCCTTCCTCGAGCGCGCCGCTCCAGGTTTCGCTGACGCCGGGCGCCGTCAGCACCCAACGCCACGCGCCACCGCCCGGCACCGCGTCGCCATAGCCGACGAGTACCGCGTCGGCGCCGAGGCGCTGCGCGGTCGCGAGGCCGGTGTCGGCGGGAATGTCGCCCATCGCGGGGAGCCCGACGCCTTCCGGGCGTGCCACGCGGATCGGTTGCCCGCGACGATTGGCGGTCGCATCGAGCGCGCCCTCGACCTGTCGCCGGGATTCGAAGGCGCCGCTCGCGGGTCCCCCCGTGAGCACGATCAGCACCAGCGGCCGCTCGCTCGACCAGATCGTGCGACCCGCCGCGAGGATGTCGCGCTCGAGCGCCGCGGCGTCGAAGACCACCTGGACACCGGGACCGCTCGCCGGCGGCCGCGTGACGAGCACGTATTGCTGCGCGTTCGCGAGAATGGCCGCGAGAGCCGGATCGTTGGCCGCCTCGCGCGATCCGGTCGCGCGCACCAGCACCTGGCGCAGCGCGGCCTGCGCCTGCACGGCGGCGTCGGTTTGCGCGGCGACGGTCGCCTCGTAGACGCGCACCTGGCGCAGGGCGAAGGCGTCGCGCGCGACCAGCAGCAGCACGGCGCCGACTAAACTGACGATGAATGTGCGCATTGGCTACAATATCGCACGTTTTTTCCCGGGCTGTCGTGCCCGCAGACACAAGCCATTCATGACCGAATCCGGACTCACCTACCGAGACGCCGGCGTCGATATCGACGCGGGCGATGAACTCGTCGAACGCATCAAACCAGTGGTCAGGCGCACCATGCGCCGCGAGGTGCTCGCGGGCATCGGCGGCTTTGGCGCGCTCGTCGAAGTGCCGCTCGACCGGTACCGCAAGCCCGTACTGGTCTCCGGCACGGACGGCGTCGGCACGAAGCTCAGGCTCGCGATCGACACCGGTCGCCACGACAAGATCGGTATCGACCTCGTCGCGATGTGTGCGAACGACGTCGCGGTTTCGGGCGCGGAACCGCTGTTCTTCCTCGACTATTACGCCACCGGCAAGCTCAAGGTGGAAGTCGCCGAGGCGGTGATCCGCGGGATCGCCGAAGGCTGCGAACTCGCCGGCGCGGCGCTGGTCGGCGGCGAAACCGCCGAGATGCCCGGCATGTATCACGGCGACGACTACGATCTCGCGGGCTTCTGTGTCGGCATCGTCGAGCGCGACCGCATCATCGATGGCGCGACGACGGCCGCCGGCGACGTCGTGATCGGCCTCGCCTCTTCCGGACCGCATTCGAACGGCTACTCGCTGATCCGCAAGCTCGTGTCCGTGGCGGGCGCGAACGAGAACACGCAGCTCGACGGCCAGCCGCTGTTCGATCGGCTGCTGACTCCGACGCGCATCTACGTGAAGTCGATGCTCGCGCTCGCGCAAAAGATCCCGGTGAAGGGATTCGCCCACATCACGGGCGGCGGACTCACCGACAACATTCCGCGCGTCATTCCGGACGGGCTCGAAGTCGTGCTGCAGCGGCGCTCGTGGGCGCGCGATCCGGTATTCGACTGGCTGGCCGCCGCGGGCAAGGTCAGCGCCGCCGAAATGTATCGCACGTTCAACTGCGGCATCGGCATGGTGGTGGTGGTCGCCCCGGCCGACGTGGATGCCGCCCTCGCCCAACTGCGCGCGACCGGCGAAACCGCGAGCGTGATCGGCGCCCTCGGGCGCGGCTCCCGCGGTGTGGTGATCGAAGAATGAAGCTGCCGGTCGCGGTGGTCATCTCCGGCCGCGGCAGCAACATGGAAGCCATCGCGCGCGCGTCGCTCGCGCCCGGCAGCCGCTACGAAGTAGTCAGGGTCATCGCCGACCGGGACACGGCCGGCGGAATCGCGCGCGCCGCGGCGCTCGGCGTGCCGACCTCGGTCGTCCCCGTGAAGCAGTTTCCCGATCGCGAGACTTTCGATACCGCGCTGGCATCCGAGATCGATGCCTGCGGCGCACAGCTCGTCGCGCTCGCCGGATTCATGCGGATCCTCTCGGAAGATTTCGTGCATCGATTCGCGGGAAAGCTGCTCAACATCCATCCTTCGCTGCTACCCAAATACAAGGGCCTGGATACGCATGCGCGGGCGATCGCGGCCCGCGACACGCACCACGGGGCGAGCGTGCACTACGTCACGCCCGAGCTCGACGGCGGCCCTGTGATCATGCAGGGACGCCTCAGGATCCGCGCGGGCGACACGCCGGAAACACTTTCAGCGCGCGTTCATACGCTCGAACACATCATCTACCCGCATGTCTGCTCGCTCATTGCCGCGGGTCGGGTCGCCTGGCGCGAAGGCTCCGTGTATTTCGAAGGCGAACCGCTCGCCGAGCCGCTCATCGAGGAAAGCGATGAAGCTGCTTGAACGCGTAATGGTCGTGCTCGCGCTCTGCACCGCCGGCGCGCTCGCGGACCCCGTCGACATGAAGCCTTTCCGCGCGAACTACGTGGTCGAATGGAAAGGCATCTCGGCCGCCAGTTCGTCGATCGAATTGCGCGCGCTGGGCGACGGCACGTTCGAATACGAAACTATGAACGAGCCACGCGGCATGTTCCGCATGGCGCTGCCGGATTCGCTGTCGCAGACCAGCACTTTCAAGATCGTGGACGGGCACGTCGTGCCGCAGCGGTTTCGCGGCACCGACGAGAAGGAACGGCCCATCGACCTGCGTTTCGACTGGAAGAACAAGCGCGTCACCGGCACGGCCAAGGGAAGTCCGGTGGACGCCGAGCTGCCCGAGAACGCGCAGGACCCGATGTCCCTGCAGATCGCCTCGTTGCGCAATCTCCAGGAACGCAAGCTCCACGACACCGTGTGGCTCGTGGACGGCGACGGCAAGGTGAAGGAATACCAGCTCGAGCTCGAAGGCGAGAAGCAGATCGACACCGCGCTCGGCCGGTTCGACACCCTCGTCTACACCAGCCAGCGCTCCGGCTCCCAGCGCCTCACGCGCACCTGGGTCGCCCCGGCCCTGGGCTATCTACCCGTCAAGGCCGAACGCACCCGCAAGGGCAAGCTGGAATTCACGCTGCTGATCGAGTCGGTGGACCAATAGTCCCCCTTTCACTTCATGGACGGCCCCGCTTCGGGGCCGTTCTCCGATGTGGCGCTTGCGCCTGACTAAGTCTTCGGGAGCGTGACGCCCGTCTGCCCCTGGTACTTCCCGCCGCGATCCTTGTACGAAGTCGAACAGATTTCATCCGACTCGAAGAACAGCATCTGCGCGACGCCCTCGTTCGCGTAGATCTTCGCGGGCAGCGGGGTGGTGTTCGAGAACTCGAGGGTCACGTGACCTTCCCACTCGGGTTCCAAAGGCGTTACGTTTACGATTACACCGCAACGCGCATATGTCGATTTTCCGAGGCAAACCACCAGCGTGGAGCGTGGTATGCGGAAGTACTCAACCGTCCTAGCTAGTGCGAAGGAGTTAGGAGGAATGATACACACGTCGCCGGTGAAGTCCACGAAGCTTTTCTCGTCGAACGCCTTCGGATCCACGATCGTCGAGTTGATGTTCGTGAAGATCTTGAATTCGCGCGAACAGCGCACGTCGTAGCCATAGCTCGAGGTGCCGTACGAAACGATCTTGTGTCCGTCGGCCGCTGTGCGCACCTGCTCGGGCGCGAACGGCTCGATCATCTTCTGCTGCGCCGCCATGCGGCGGATCCAGTGATCCGACTTGATGCTCATCTGACTCCCTTTCGCGGGCTAACTTTCTTCTACGACGATCTTCGGAAACAGCGTCGACCGGTCCTTCGAGCGCCGCGCGAGCGCGGCGGCGGTCCGGCGGGCCATCGTGAAATACGGCGCGGCGTGCGGCGATTCCGGCGCGGCGACCACGGTCGGAGCGCCGCCATCCGCCTCTTCGCGAACCCGCGCGTCCAGCGGCAGTTCGCCCAGCAACTCGACCCCGTACTGCGCGGCCATGCGCGCGCCGCCGCCGGCGCCGAACAGGTGTTCCACGTGGCCGCAGTTGCTGCACACGTGCACGCTCATGTTCTCGACCACGCCGAGCACGGGCACGTTGACCTTCTCGAACATCTTGAGGCCCTTGCGGGCGTCCGCGAGCGCGATGTCCTGCGGCGTCGTCACGATCACGGCGCCCGCCACCGGCACGCGCTGCGCGAGCGTGAGCTGGATGTCGCCCGTGCCGGGCGGCATGTCGATCACGAGGTAATCGAGATCGCCCCAGTCCGTGTCGTTGAGCAGCTGCGTCAGCGCCTGCGTGACCATCGGCCCGCGCCACACCATCGGCTGCTCGGGATCGATGAGGAATCCGATCGACATCGCCGCGACGCCGTGCGCGATGAGCGGCTTGATGCGTTTGCCGTCCGGCGACGTGGGCTTCTGACCCGCGAGTCCCAGCATGATCGGCTGGCTCGGACCGTAGATGTCCGCGTCGAGGATGCCGGCGCGCGCGCCCTGGCGCGCCCACGCCAGCGCGAGATTCGCGGCGACCGTCGACTTGCCGACGCCGCCCTTTCCGGACGCGATCGCGACGATGTTGCGAACACCGGCGAGCGGCGAGAGCTGCCGCTGCACGGCATGCGCGGCGATCTTCGCGACGACTTCGATTTCGACGTTCACGGGCGCTCCGCCCGCTTTCAGATGCGCGGCGAGCCCCCGCGTGAATTCCTCGCGGTAATCGTCGATGGGGAACCCGAGTGCCACGCGAACGTGAGCCCGTTCACCTTTCAGCTCCACGGATTCGACGGCTTTCGCGTTTCCGAGCGTCGACCCCACGAACGGGTCGGAATAACTTTCGACCAGTGCGCGAAATTCGGCGGAAAGCTCTGCAACCATAAGATTCTTGAATGTCCGCCGGGACAACGGGGGGGCCGGATTCTACCGAATCGGCTGCCACGGGCGAGACATGTGGCATAATTTTTGTAGCAGGGACAGTAAGGACGGCAAGCTTGTATCAACCCGTGAGCGCATCGCAGGACCGGAGTCGGTGGGCGCCAGGCGGGTCACCCGTTCCATGAGTTTTTTCACCAACATCCGGGCAGACCGGTTCATCACGGAGCTTAAAGAAGCGACGGACGTCGCCGCTCCCCAGACGCAAAAGGCCATCGCGAAGCTTCGCGAGCTGGGGCCGGGCGCGATCGAACCCGTCACGGCCGCGCTCGCCGACGCCGACAAGATCGCGACCGTGGCCTACATCGAGGTCCTGACCGGCCTGGTCAATCAGAAGACCTTCCCGAAGTTCATCGAGGCCATGGTCACGGGCAGCCCGCGCGTGGTCGCGGGCGTCGCCTGGGCTCTCTCGAGCAGCCGTGCGTACCCGCCCACGATGCTGCTCGAGGCCCTGAGCACCGAGGGTGTCGCGAAATCCGCGCTGCTCGACGTGATCAACGCGCATCGCGCGCGGCTCTCGGTGCGCGAAATCCTCCAGTCGGCCTACAAGCAGGAAGCGAACGAAAAAGCCGCGCTGTTCCGCATCCTCGGCGAGATCGCGACCGACAACGACCTGCCCGAGCTGGTCGGCCGCCTGAACGGCAAGGACCCGGTCGCGCGCCTGCACATCATCAACATCCTGTCGCGTTTCCCGAAGCCCGAGGTTTCGCGCGCCCTCCAGCAGCAGCTCAACGACACGAACAAGCTCGTGCGTTCGGCGACGCTTTCCGCGCTCGCGAAAATGGACGGCGCGATCGACGTCGAAAAAGTCTGTTCGCTGCTGCGCGATCCCGAGATCGACGTGCAGAACAAGGCCGTCGATGTCGTGATCCGCGCCAACGATCCGGAAACCATCAAGTACCTGATCCCGGTCCTCAAGGACGAAAACGAATACGCGCGCCGCGCGGCCGTCGAAGTCCTCAACGAGATCGGCAGCTCGAAGTCGGTGAAGGAGCTGCTCGAGGCCGTCGCGGACGACGACTGGTGGGTACGCAGCCGGGCCGCCGATGCACTCGGCAAGATCGGCGGACCGAAGGTCGTCGAGGCCGTGTTGCAGCTCGTCGGCGACCCGGATCCGGACGTGCGCCGCGCCGCCGTCGAAATCCTGAACCAGACCAAGGACGACCGCGCCGTCGGTCATCTCATTGACGCCACCAAGGACAAGGACTGGTGGGTCAGCGAACGCGCGGTCGATGCGCTGGCCGAAATCGGCAGCAAGCGCGCGGTGCCGCGCCTGCTCGAGATGCTCGAAACGACTCCCGCGCGCTCCCTGCCCGTCGTCGTGCGCGCGCTGGGCCGTCTCGGCGATCACAAGGTCATCGACTCCGTGCTGCCCATGCTCCAGCGCGACGAGAAGGACATCCGCATCGAGGCGATCTCCTCGCTCGCCAAGCTCGCCGACGAGCGCCGGCTCGAAGCCATCCGGGTGCAGATCCAGGGTCACTCCGCGGATCCCGAGCAGACCGTGGCGCAGGCGGCGCTACGCGCACTGTCGGATCTCGATTCGCGCTTCTCCGTGAGCGGCTCGCGGCTGTCGTCGACGCAGAACCGGATTCCGATGTCCTCGTCTTCCCCGGCGGGATATCGCTCCGAGGGCGCGACACAGGCTCCGAACATGACCGCTGCGCCCCCGCCGCGTCCGCGCGTGGATCCGGTCCCGCCGCCGCCGCCGCCGCCGGCTGCCACCGCGCAGCAGCCCGCGCGCACGCTGCTCATGTCCGAGCAGGAAGTGCAGCGCTCGATCAAGCAGGCCGAGCAGATGGCCGGGCCGCAGAAGCTCGACATCCAGACGCTCAAGCCCGGCGACATCATCGAAGGGCGTTACAAGTTCGTCGAACGCATCGGCAAGGGCGCGTTCGGCACGGTGCTCCTCATGGAAGACACCGTCGTCGACGAGCGGCTGATCCTCAAGTTCCTGAACCCGAACGTCTCGGAAGACGAAGAGATCATGAAGCGTTTCGTGCATGAGCTGCGCTACTCGCGCAAGATCACGCACCACAACGTCATCCGCATCTACGACTTCCTGTTCATCCAGGGCAACTACGCCATCTCGATGGAGTACTTCCCCTCGCACACGCTCGGTAGTGAGGTCGTCGGCGAGAAACCCATGCCGTTCGCGCGCGCGCTCGGCTTCGGCATCGACATCTGCACGGGCATGGAAGTCGCGCACGCGCAGGGCATCGTGCATCGCGACCTCAAGCCCGCGAACGTGCTGATCAACAACGAAGGCCTGCTCAAGATCGTGGACTTCGGCGTCGCCGCCGCGCAGCGCGAAGGCGACACGCAGCTCACGAAGACCGGCTACGTCATCGGTTCGCCGAAGTACATGGCGCCCGAGCAGATCCTCGGCAAGAAGGTGGACCAGCGCGCGGACGTGTACGCGCTCGGCGTCATCCTCTACGAAATCATGACCGGCGTGCCGCCGTACGCGCGCGGCGATCACATGTCGGTGATGTACCAGCACGTGCAGGGCAAGGCGCGCCAGCCCCGCGAGCTGAACCCGGCCCTGCCTGCCGGCCTGCCCGAGGTCATCATGCAGGCCATGGCCGTCGACAAGGACAAGCGGTTCCAGACGATGCAGGAACTTCGGGCGGCGCTCGAAAAATTCCGCTAAGTACCTGACACTCGCGAAGAATCGCGCAGTGCGTCACACTTGGGTACCGCCTCACCGTCGCATGCTTGGTGAGACATAACTGACCCGGAGAGCGCCCCGACGTGGCCCGTATCGATGCCTTCCTGAAGCTCGGTATGCAGCAGAACTGTTCCGACGTGCACCTGGCCGTCGGCGTTCCGCCCATGCTGCGCATGAACGGCGACCTGATGCCGATCAAGTTCCGTGACGTCGGTGACCAGGAGCTCGAAAGCTACCTGACCGAAATCTTCACGAGGAACCAGCACGAGTACTTCGCCAAGGGCAACGATCTCGACTTCTCGTACGTGACGGCCGACGGCGGCCGCTTCCGCGTCAACGTCTTTCGCAAGGAAACCGGCATCGGCGCCACGTTCCGCGCGATTCCGCAGGACATTCCGAGCATAGACCGCCTGGCGTTGCCACCCGTCGTCAAGAAGCTCTGCGACTATCACCAGGGCATGGTGCTGGTCACCGGCGCGACCGGTACGGGCAAGTCGACCACGCTCGCGGCGATGATCGATCACCTGAACACCACGCGGCGGCTCAACATCATCTCGCTCGAAGACCCGATCGAGTTCGTCCACCGCAGCAAGCAGAGCCAGGTCATCCAGCGCGAGCTCGGCACGCACATCCCGACCTTCGCCGAAGGCGTGCGCGCCGCGATGCGCGAAGACCCGGACGTCATCCTGGTCGGCGAATTGCGCGACGCGGAAACCATCTCGATGGCGATGACCGCCGCCGAAACCGGACACCTCGTGCTCGGCACGCTCCATACGACCTCGGCCTCCAAGACCATCGACCGCATCATCGACGCGCTGCCGATCGAGGAGCGAGAACAGACCAAGAGCTTCCTCTCGCAGTCGCTGCTCGCGGTGGTCACGCAGATCCTCGTGAAGACCGCCGACCAGCGCGGCCGCAAGGCCATCTGCGAAACCCTGGTCATGACGCGCGCGATCGCGAAACTCATCCAGACCGACCAGACACACCAGATTCCCAACCAGATCATGACGGGCAAGGATCTCGGCATGAGCCTGATGGACCAGTCGCTGCTCGACGCACTGTCCCGCAGGGAAATCGATCCCGACGACGCCGTGACCTACGCGTCCGACCGCCGTCCGTTCCAGCGCTACGCGACCGATACCTCGCTCATGCCGAAGATCGAAGTCGCTCCGACCAGCGCCGCTTCCGGTAGTTAGCCAGGGGCGCACCGATGCCGGTCATCGACGAATACCTGAAGGAAGTCCTGGGCAAGAAAGGCTCGGACCTGCATTTCATCGCCGGCGATCCGCCGCGCATCCGCCTGTACGGCGACCTGCAGCCGCTGCGCCCCGATCGTCTCGACAAGGAATTCGTGCAGAACACGCTGTACGAAATCATGCCGAAGACCGCGGTCAAGCGCTTCGAGGAGCACGACGGCGCGGACTTCGCGTACAACATGGGCGAATACGGCCGCTTCCGCGTGAACGTGATGCGCCAGATAAACGGCATGGGCGCGGTGATGCGCGCCATTCCGTCCAAGGCGCTCACGCTCGAGCAGCTCAACCTGCCGCCCGCGATCCACCAGCTCTGCCGCGCCAACAACGGGCTCATCCTGGTCACCGGCAAGACGGGCTCGGGAAAATCCACCACGCTCGCGGCGATGATCGACGACATCAATTCGCGCGTGAAAGGACACATCCTCACCATCGAGGACCCGATCGAGTTCGTCCATCGCCGCAAGAACTGCCTGATCAGCCAGCGCGAGGTCGGAGTCCACACGAAAGGATTCGCCGCCGCGCTGCAATCCGGATTGCGCGAAGATCCCGACGTCGTGCTGGTCGGCGAGTTGCGCGACTACGAAACGATCAGCATTGCCGTCACGGCCGCCGAGATGGGCATCCTCGTGATGGGCACGCCGCATACGAACGGCGCGGCGCAGACCGTCGACCGCATGGTCAACGTCTTCCCGGCCGACAAACAAAGTCACGTGCGCACGATGCTCTCGACCTCGCTGCGCGGCGTGGTCTCGCAGCAGCTGCTGCAGAAGGCGGACAAGAGCGGTCGCGTCGCGGCCCTCGAGATCCTCGTGAACACGCCCGCGGTCTCGAACCTGATCCGCCAGGGCAAGCTGGATCAGCTCGAGACCACCATGCAGTCGGGCAGCCAGTTCGGCATGCGCACGATGGATGCCGCGATCGAAGCGCTGCTCAACCAGCGCATCGTGACGGGCAAAGAGGCCTACAAGAAGGGCATCAACAAGGCCAAGTTCGAGCCTTTCAAGGATCAAGGATAAGGGGCGAGCCCGCGATCTGGCGGATAACCAGATGCCCTGCCCCGCGGCGCCCCGGTAGCTCGAACGGAGCCGGATTCCGCCTTTCCCCCGTATAATCCCGGGCCCTTTCAGGACCCGGTTTTCCATGGCCCGCAAGATCCTCGTCACCAGCGCGCTGCCGTACGCCAACGGCTCGCTGCACCTCGGCCACATCATCGAAGCCGTCCAGACGGACATCTGGGTGCGGTTCCAGCGCATGTTGGGCAACGACTGCATCTACGTCTGCGCGGAGGACTCGCATGGCACGCCGGTGATGATCAAGGCGCAGGCCGAAGGCGTCACGCCCGAAGAGCTCATCACGCGCATGGCGGCCGAGCACGTCGCCGACTACCAGGGCTTCCTGATCGGCCACGACCATTTCCATTCCACGCATTCGCCCGAGAACCAGGCGATCACGGCCGATCTGTACCTCAAGCTCAAGGCGGCGGGACACATCACGACGCGCAGCGTGCGCCAGGCCTACGACGAAAAGGCCGGCATGTTCCTGCCCGATCGATACGTGAAAGGCGAATGCCCCGTCTGCCACACGGCGGACCAGTACGGAGACTCCTGCGAGAACTGCGGTACCACCTACACGCCCGACAAGCTCATCGATCCATATTCGACGATCTCGAAGACCACGCCGGTGTGGCGCGAGTCCGAGCACTACTTCTTCAAGCTCGGAGATTTCGAGAAGGTCCTGCGCGAGTGGCTGGAAGGCGGCGGCGCGCGCCAGGGCGAAGTGCGCGCCAAGCTCGACGAGTGGTTCACCGCGGGCCTGCAGGACTGGGACATCTCGCGCGACGCGCCCTACTTCGGCTTCGAGATCCCGGGCGCGCCCGGCAAATATTTCTACGTGTGGTTCGACGCGCCGATCGGTTATCTCGGCAGCTTCAAGGCGCTCTGCGACAAACGCGGGCTGAATTACGACGAGTACCTGAAGGCCGACAGCACCGCCGAGCTGTATCACTTCATCGGCAAGGACATCAGCTACTTCCACAACCTGTTCTGGCCGGCCGTGCTGCACGGCTCGGGTTGCCGCAAGCCGACCGCGGTGTTCGTGCACGGCTTCTTGACGGTCAACGGCGTGAAGATGTCGAAGACGCGCGGCACGTTCATCACGGCCAGCAAGTACCTGTCGCTGCTGCCGCCCGAGCCGCTGCGTTTCTACTTCGCGAGCAAGCTCAACGCGGCGGTCGAGGACATCGACCTGTCGCTCGACGACTTCGTCGCGCGCGTGAACTCCGACATCGTCGGCAAACTCGTGAACATCGCGAGCCGCTGCGCGGGTTTCATCCAGCGCGGCGGCGGCCGGCTCGCGGCCAAACTACCGGATCCGCAGCTCTACGAGGAGTTCGCGGCGCTGCGCGGCACGATCGCCGAGCTCTACGACGGCCGCGACTACTCCGCGGCGCTGCGCGGCATCATGGGTCTCGCGGATCGCGCCAACCAGTACGTGGATTCGAACAAGCCCTGGGCGCTCGCGAAGGATCCGGCGAAGGCCGCCGAAGTCCTCGCCGTCTGCACGCAGGGCATCAATCTGTTCCGCGTGCTGATGAGTTATCTCGCTCCGGTGCTGCCGCAGATGGCCGAGAAGGCGGGCAAGTTCCTGCGCATCTCGTTCGCGGACTGGAATTCGGTCGCGACGCCGCTGTTCGATCATCCCATCAAGCCCTACGAACCGCTGGCCGTGCGGCTGGATCCGAAAGTGGTCGCGCAGCTGGTCGAAGCGCCCGCGCCTGCCGCGGACAAATCCGCCGACAAACCTGCGAAACAGGCGAAGAAGAAGGAAACCGCCGCCGTGAATGCATCCGCCGCGCCCGCCGCGAATGGTTTTGCGAAGATCGACGACTTCGCGAAGCTCGACCTGCGCGTCGCGCAGGTGCTCGACGCGAAACACGTCGACGGCTCGGACAAACTACTGCAGCTCACGCTCGACCTCGGCACCGAGCAGCGCAACGTGTTCTCGGGCATCCGTTCCGCCTATGACCCGGCGAAGCTCATCGGCCGCCAGGTCGTCATGATCGCGAACCTCGAGCCGCGCAAGATGCGCTTTGGCGTGTCGCAGGGCATGGTCCTGTGCGCAAGCGCCGACGACGGACCGGAAGTGTTCCTGCTCTCGCCCGACAGCGGCGCGACGCCGGGCATGAAGGTCACCTGAGCCCCATGCGCTCGCAGGGCGCCGCCGCCATGTTCGCGCGCGCCGCACTCCCCGTCCTGCAGGGTTTCGAGCCGGAGCTTGCGCATCGCCTCGCGCTCGGAGGCCTGCGGCTCGTGCGCCTCGCCTGGCGCACGCCGTCCGCACCCGCGACGCTTGCCGTCGATCTGCCCGGCCTGCGCTTCACGCACCCTGTCGGACTCGCCGCCGGTTTCGACAAGAACGGCGATCATCTGGATGCGCTCGGCGCGCTGGGATTCAGCCACATCGAGATCGGCACGGTGACGCCGCGCGCGCAGCCCGGCAATCCTCGCCCGCGCCTGTTCCGCTTGCGACGTGCGGGAGCGCTGGTCAATCGCATGGGCTTCAACAATCGCGGCGCCGCGTACGTCGCAGACCGGCTGCGCGCCAGCCGTTACACGGGTGTGCGCGGCGTCAGCATCGGAAAGAATGCGGATACGCCGCTGGAACGCGCGGCGGACGACTATCTCGAATCGTTCCGCACGTTGTTTCCGTTCGCTGACTACTTCGCGCTGAACGTCTCCTCGCCGAATACGCCGCGGCTGCGCGAGTTGCAGGCGGGCGATGCGCTCGCGTCCATCGTCGGCGCGCTCCAGGGCGAGCGCGAACGTCTCGCGGCGACGCAAGGTCGACGGCCGCCTTTATTCGTGAAGTTCGCACCCGACCTCGCGCCGGAGGACATCTCCGAGTTGTGCGCGCAGATCCGCACGGTGGGACTGGATGGCGTCATCGCCGGCAACACCACGATCCATCTCGAGGGCGTCGACGGTGTCCTGCCGATCCACCACGGCGGCGGCCTGAGCGGTCGGCCGCTGCACGCCCGCGCGCTTTCGCTGGTGCGCGCACTGCGCGCCGGACTCGGCCCGGCATTTCCAATCATCGGCGTCGGCGGCATCATGGACGCGAATTCCGCACGGGCGATGCTCCAGGCGGGCGCGAACCTGCTGCAGATCTATACCGGCTTCGTATATCGCGGACCCATGTTGCTGAGCGAAATCCTCGAATCGTTGTCCGCGTCGGCGGGAGTTCGCGCGTGACTCCCGGGCTCTCGGCCGCCGACATCGACGCCCTGCTGCCGCAGACGCAGTGCACGCGTTGCGGCTACGAGGGCTGCATGCCCTACGCGCGCGCGGTAGTTAGTGGCGGGGCGGACATCAACCAGTGCCCGCCGGGCGGCGCGGAGACCGTCGGCAAACTCGCGGCGCTGCTCGGCAGACCGGCGAAGCCGCTCAATCCCGCGAACGGCGTCGAAGCGCCACCCGCGGTCGCGTTCATCGACGAGGAGCGCTGCATTGGCTGCGCGAAGTGCCTGCCGCCCTGCCCGGTCGATGCCATCGTCGGCGCGCGGCGGCGAATGCACACGGTGATCGCCGACATCTGCACGGGCTGCGAGCTGTGCGTCGCGCCCTGCCCGGTCGATTGCATTTCGATGATTCCGCGCGCGTCGGTCGCGGACATCCCCGCGCAATTGCCGCCGCCGGACGAATCGCGCGCGCGATTCGCGGCACGCAACGAACGCATCGCGCGCCGCGCGGCCGAGAAGAGCGCGCGGCTCGCGGCCATGAAGAGCGCCGCACGTCTGCCCACGGGAGACGCATGAACGCCGCCAAGCGCCGCGCGATCTTCGAGAAATTCCGCGCGGCCAATCCTCATCCGGCCACCGAACTCGAATACCGGACGCCGTTCGAACTGCTCGTGGCCGTGATCCTTTCAGCCCAGGCCACGGACAAGAGCGTGAATGCGGTAACCCGTAAGTTATTCCCTGTGGCGAACACGCCGCGCGCGATCGCCGACCTCGGCGTCGAAAAATTGTCGACGTACATCCGCACGATCGGCCTCTGGAAGGCCAAGGCGAAGAACGTCGTCGCGACGGCGTCGGCGATTGCAGACGAACACGGGGGCGAAGTACCGCGCGCGCGCGAAGCGCTCGAATCATTGCCGGGAGTAGGACGCAAAACTGCGAACGTCGTCCTGAACACGATTTTCGGAGAACCCACAATTGCGGTTGACACACACATCTTCCGGGTCGCCAATCGGACGAAGATCGCGCCGGGGAAAACGCCGCGAGACGTGGAGGATGCGTTGACGAAACTGGTACCTGGGGAATTCGCTCATGACGCTCATCACTGGCTCCTCCTGCACGGGAGGTACGTATGCAAGGCGCTGAAGCCCGCGTGCGCCGCGTGCCTCATAAACGAGCTGTGCGAGTACGCCCCCCGACGCCGGATTATCGCAGCCGCCTCCAGGAGCACTGGATGATCTACGAGGGCACGTCGCGCGATCAGCTGCGCGAGATGTATCGCGCGGCCTGGCGGAAGTTCAAGGCGGAGCAGCCGCTCACGGCGCTCGAAAAACAGCTCGTCGCGGTGATCTCCGAACATCCCGAGTACCACGTGATCGTGGAATCGGCGGCCGCCGACCTTGCTAACTACTCGCCGCGCGGCGGCCAGCTCAATCCCTGGCTGCACATGGGGCTGCACCTCGCCATCCGCGAGCAGGTAGCCACCAACCGGCCGCACGGCATCACCGAGTTGCACGCCAGGCTCTCGGCGCGCGCGGGTGACGCGCACGAGGCCGAACACCGCATGCTCGAGGTGCTGGCCGAGGCGCTGTGGGAAGCGCAACGCGCCGGCAAGTCGCCCGACGAAAACGCCTATCTCGAACGCCTGAAAACGCTCTAGGCGATTCGCCCCCGGACGTGCGCCGGGCCGGATTCTGTGAACCAGTACCCACCCCGGAGAGCGGCGGGACAGTCGGGCCCGGGGGCCGGACTACACTCCAGAAAGTTACGCCGGGGCCCGCTTGCGCCCCGTGCATTCGAGAGGTTCAAGGGATGGGTCTGTCGGAAACCATCATTGCCGCGATCATCGGCGCGATCGCCACCGTGGCGACTGCCATCGTGCAGATCGTGAAGAGCGCCGCACCGGCCGAGAGCGGCCGCCCGAAGAAGAGCCGGACCCGCTCCGCTTTTGCCCTCATCGCCCTGGTCCTGGGCGCGATGTTCGGCGGCTATTTCTGGTCAGAACTGCGCGCCGTGGGCGCGCGCGAGGAGATCGCGGCATTGCGGGCGGACCTGAAACTCGCGATGCGGAACGAGGCCGCCCGGCAGGCCGAGGACACCCCGCCTCCCGCCGATCCAGGCGCGCCGCATCCGGCGCTCGCCACGCGCGTGGGCGAGACCGCCAACGCGGAATCCGTGGCGCATTTGCCGCCCTGCCGCGTCACGGCGCAGGCCGAGGAAGCCGGCCCGACGACCTGCAATGAATCGCTCGCCACGGTGGTCGCGGTCTGCGCGACCGTGCCCTCCGGCACGCAGACGACAGCCGTGCGTGTCCACGGTCGGGTTCCCCTGAGCGAAGAGCCGTGGTTGGAACGCGATGCGGGTGCGCCGACGCTCGGCAGCCTGCACATCGCGCAATCGCATGCTGAGTATCCGACGAGCGCCGACCGGCGCGCGGTGTGCCTCGACGTGTCGAACTGGAGCGTCGAGCAGACGCTCGCGGTGCGCCTGACGGTCGATTACGTCTTCGGGCCCCCGCCGGCGACCGAGCTGACCGCCGCGGCGCCCACTGGGCACTCTCTTTAGAAAGACTTCTTAGAAAGACTTCCCGGACCTACGCCTTCTTCGGCATGTAGAGGTCCGTGATCGTCCCTTCGAAGGCTTCCGCGGAGAGGCCCACCGTTTCGGAAAGCGTCGGGTGCGCGTGAATCGTGAGGCCGATGTCGGCCGCGTCCGCGCCCATCTCGATCGCGAGCGCGACTTCCGCGACGAGTTCGCCCGCATTGGGACCGACCATGCCGCCGCCCAGCACGCGATGCGTCGCCGGATCGAACAGTAGTTTGGTCATGCCCTCCTCGCGACCGAGCGCGAGCGAACGGCCGCTGGCCATCCACGGGAAGCTGCCCTTCTTGTAAGGCGTGCCGTTCTTCTTCGCCTCGGTTTCCGTGAGGCCCACCCACGCGACTTCCGGATCCGTGTACGCCACGGACGGGATCACGCGCGCGTCGAAGTAGCTCTTGTGGCCGGCGGCCACTTCAGCGGCGACCTTGGCCTCGTGCATCGCCTTGTGGGCGAGCATCGGGCCGGGCACGAGATCGCCGATCGCGAACACGTGCGGCAGGTTCGTGCGCATCTGCTTGTCGACCGGGATGATGCCCCGGTCGCTGACGTCGATGTCGGCGTTCTCGAGCCCGATGCGCTTGCCGTTGGCGCTGCGACCCACGGCGACCAGCACGCGATCGAACGTGTCGTTGCGTTTTCCGTTGGCGTCCTCGAACGTCACTTCGAGCCCTTCAGGCTTCGCGACGCAGGCGGTGACTTTCGTGTTCAGCAGAATCTGCTCGTAACGCGCCTTGAGGCGCTTCTCGAGCGGCCGCACGAGATCCGGATCGGCGCCGGGCATGAGCTGCGGCGTGAGCTCGACCACCGACAGCTTCGCGCCGAGCGAGGCGTATACGGTGGCCATCTCGAGGCCGATGATGCCGCCGCCGATGACCAGCAGGCGCTTCGGCACGCCGCCGAGCTCGAGCGCGCCGGTCGAATCGATGACGCGCGGATCGTCGGGAATGAACGGTAGTTTGATGGGCTCCGAGCCGGCCGCGATGATGCATTGCTCGAAGCGGATCTTCTGCGTCTTGCCGTCGCTTCCGATGACTTCCATGACGTGCGGGCTCGCGAACCGGCCGATGCCGGTGACGACTTCGACCTTGCGTTGCCGCGCGAGCACCGAAAGGCCGCCGACCAGCTTCTTGACGACGCTGTTCTTCCACTCGAGGAGTTTGGGCAGGTCGATCTGCGGCGCGCCGAACGCCACGCCGTGCGCGCGCATGTCGGCCACTTCATCGATGACCTTGGCCGCGTGCAGCAGCGCCTTCGACGGGATGCAGCCCACGTTGAGGCAGACGCCGCCGAGCATGGGCCAGCGCTCGACCAGCGTGACCTTGAGTCCGAGATCCGCGGCGCGGAACGCGGCGGTGTAGCC
>JAEYUC010000065.1 GCA_023433705.1 Pseudomonadota bacterium | reverse complement strand
CCGCCGGAAACCGACGGGGCCTTTCGATTCGGACGGGATCCGAGTCCTGGTTACCAGATCACGACCTTCCTGTCGCCGCTGTTGACCATCGGGTCGCCTTCCTTGCACCCGAACGCCTTGGCGAACGCGTCCATGTTGGTGGGCGTGCCATTGGCGCGCACGCCCCCCGGCGCATGCGGATCCGAGGCGACGATCAGTTTGGTCAGCTCCGGCGTGTACTTCTCGCGCCAGGCCGCGGCGAAGCCGAGGAAGAAGCGCTGATCACGCGTGAGGTCGTCGATCATCGGATCGGGCTTGCCGGCCACCGCCATCTGGAACGCATCGTAGGCCACGCTGAGTCCGCCGAGATCGGCGATGTTCTCGCCAAGCGTGAGATTGCCGTTCACCTTCTCGGTGAGGCCGGGCGCGGCGGTATAGCCGTTGTACTGTTCGACCAGTTTGCCGGTCAGCTTCTCGAAGCTCGCGGCGTCTTCCTTCGTCCACCACTGCTCGAAATTACCCGACGGCCCGAAGCGCGAGCCCTGGTCGTCATAGCCGTGTATCAGCTCGTGACCGATCACCATGCCGATGGCGCCGTAGTTCAGCGCATCGTCGGCCTGCGGATCGAAGAACGGCGGCTGCAGGATGGCCGCGGGGAACACGATCTCGTTCAACTGCGGGTTGTAGTAAGCGTTGACCGTCTGCGGCGTCATGTCCCATTCGGTCTTGTCGACGGGCTTGCCGATCTTGCCGAGCTTCCAGCGGTAGTTGAACTCCCTGGCCGCGGCGACGTTGCCGTACAGGCTGTCGCGGCTGGTAGTGAGGCCCGTCCAGTCGCGCCACTTGTCGGGATAACCGATCTTGGTGTTGAACGCGCCCCATTTCTCCATCGCCTTCTTCTTCGTGGCATCGCTCATCCACGAAAGGTTCTCGATGCGGACTTTCAAGGCAGCCCGCAGGTTGTCCACGAGCTGTTCCATCTGCGCCTTCGAGGAAGCGGGGAACGCCACTTCCACGTAACGCTGTCCCATCGCTTCGCCGACGGAGTTTTCGATCATGCCCAGTACGCGCTTCCAGCGCGGCCGCTGCTCCTTCCGGCCCTGCAGCGTCTTGCCGTAGAACTCGAAACTTTCGGTGACGAATGGCTCGCTGAGATAAGGCGCCGCGTCATCGAGCACCTTGAAGCGGAACCAGCTCTGCCACTGAGGCACGGGCACGTCCGCGATCATCCTGCTCACTTCCTTGTGGAACCCGGGCACTCCCAGCGAGAACCACTCGGGTGTCGCGACTCCCTGCGACTCGAAGAACTTCGTCCACGGGAAGTTAGGCGCCAGCTTGTCCGCTTCGGCCATCTTCACCGGGTGGTAGTAGAGTTCCACGTCGCGCGAGAGCTGCTCGCTCGACTTCGATGCCTTGGCCAGGCGCGTTTCGAACGCCAGCACCGCGGCCGCCTGCTTCGCGGCTTCGTCGGCGGGTGTGCCCGCCAGCTCGAACATCCTGGCGATGTGCTTCACGTACGCTTCCCGGATCGGCTTCTTGTCCGCGAGCGTGTAGTACGTGGAGTCGGGGAGGCCCAGGCCGCCCTGGAAGGCCGACGCGATGTACATCGTGGAATTCTTGAAATCCGGTTCGCCGCCGAACGTGAACAGCGGGTTCTCGCCGGCCGCGGCGAGTTTGCGCAGATGCTCGGCAATGGAGGGCCCGTCGGTGAGGGCGTCGATGGCGGCAAAGCGGCTCTCGAGCGGCTTCAACCCCGCCTCGTTGAGCTTCTGCTCGTCCATACCCGTGGCCCAGAAGTCTCCGATGATCTTGTCGACGCCCGTGGCATTGGGCTCGGCGGCGATGCGTTCGGCGAGCTGCTGCCGCACGCCCAGCGAGCGGTTGTTCAGGACGACGAATGCACCCCAGGCCGGCTCGTCCGCGGGAATTTCATTTTCGGTCAGCCACTTGCCGTTCGCGTAGGCCCCCAGGTCCTTGCACGCGTTCTGCGCCGGATCCAGGTCCGTGGCGGAGAAGCGGATGGGTTGTTGCAGCTTGCTTTCGTCGAGCGTCCAGGCGGCGGGGGCGGCGGCCGTTTTCTCCTCGGCGGCACGCTGGCAGCCGGAGAGCACCAGCAGCACGGCTGCGGCAACGGAAATCGACGTGAGGGATCGGCTCGTGACGGACATGAACGGCTCCTGCAGGAAATTGCTGGGGTGAAGACTAGCGCGCAGCTTCCCGGGTTCCAGCCCGGAATCGCCCAGCCGTGCGGTGAACCGATGGCCTTGGCGCGGAGCTCGCCGCATCATGCCCCGATGGTGACTCGCAGACAGTTTGCCGAGGCCGCGGCCGCGGTAGGCGCCGTGCTCGCCTTCGGGACAGGGAGCGCGGCGGCGCGCACGTGGCGCGAGCGTCGTGAGTCGTATCCGCAGGGGGTTGCCTCGGGGGATCCCGCACCGGAGAGCGTCATCCTGTGGACACGGCGTCAGCCGGCGGACGGTGATTCGCGCGCGGCCTATCTACTTACGGTGGAAGTCGCGAAGGACCCGGCATTCCGCGAAGTCGTCGTGCGCGGCAAGGCCGAGGTCACCGCCGATACCGACTGGACCTGCCGCTTCATGGCAGCCGGGCTCAGGCCCGCGACCGAGTACTGGTATCGCTTCATCGATGCCGACGGCAACGGCAGCCGCGTCGGCCGCACGCTGACCGCGCCCCGCGAAGGCGACGCGCGCCCGGTCCACTTCACGTTCGTGAGCTGCCAGGACATGACGATCGGCGCCGCGAACGCGTATCGCCGCATGATCTACGAGGACGATCGTCGCCCGCGCGCGGAGCAGATAGGCTTCGTATTGCACCTCGGAGATTTCATCTACGAGGTCCTGAAATACGCCGACGAGGTGCCGGACGGCAAGGACCGCGGCCGCCGCGTTCGCGCGCTCTTCAAATACCCCGACGGCGACAAGGTCGGCGACTACCACATCCCCGTGACGCTGGCGGACTACCGCACTATCTATCGCGCCTATCTCACCGACCCGGACTTGCAGGACGCGCGCGCCCGCTGGCCGTTCGTGCCGGTGTGGGACAACCACGAGTTCTCGTGGCAGGGATTCCAGGGCATCCAGGTGTTCGGCGGCGAGATGCGGCCCGCGCAGACGAAGAAGGTCGCGGCAAACCAGGCGTGGTGGGAGTTCCAGCCCGCGCGTGTCGCGCAGCCCGGCGCGGCCCGTGACCGATTCGAGGCGCCCGCGGTAAAGGACACGCCGATCACGGAGTTCGACGAGAACGGGTTCGGACTAGGCGCGGACAATGTGGCGGCCGTCGAGAGCCTGACTATCTACCGCGCGTTCCGCTACGGCCGCAATGCCGAGTTGATCCTGACCGACAACCGTTCGTACAAGACCGCCGACGCGGACGGCTCGCCGGTGGCGCCGGCGGGATTTCCGATGTTCATCGACGAGGACACCGCGCGCATCATCGACGACGGTCGCGTCGCGAACGGCGGCAAACCGCCCGCGACATTGCGGTTCGATGGCAGGGACATTCCGAATCCCGGTGTCGATCAGCCGATGCAGAGTTACCTGGGGCCCAAGCAGCGCGCATGGCTCATCGATCGGCTGACTGCGAGCCAGGCGCCGTGGAAGATCTGGGGGCATTCGTTTGGCACGCTTTCCTGGCGCACGGATCTCGGCAATCTACCCGAGGGGATGGGGCCGAAGTGGCCGGGCACGGGCTTTGCGCTCGCGAACGGCGGGTACTACGCCGAGCATGCGCTGATCTACGATGAGTTGCGCAAGAAGGGTGTCACCGGCCTTGCGATCGTGGCCGGCGACAAGCATTCGTTCTGGGCGGGACTGACTTCCGCCGATCTGCCGCCACGCACCTATCAACCGGTCGGCGTCGAGTTCGTCACGGGTTCGATATCGGCGCAAGGGCTCGCCGAGTTGATGGATCTCATCGTGAAGCCGGATCACCCGCTGCGGGCGCTGTACTACGCCGGAGAGAAACACGATATCCCTGCGTTCAACTACACGCTGCTGCACGGCGTACGCGCCGCGTTGGCGTTGTCGAAAACGAGCGCCGCCGAAGCACGCAAGCTCCACAACCCCGCGGTCGCACCGCATCTCGAGTTCGTGGATTTCGGCGGGCACGGCTATGGCCTGGTCACGGTGACCCCAGAGTGGTTAGAGACCGAATTCGTCTGCATCCCGGTCCCGTTTGAACGCAGCGAGTCGCCGGATGGTGGGCCGCTGCGATATCGCGTGCGGCACCGCACGAATCGATGGAAAGCGGGTGAGCAGCCGAAACTCGTGCAGACCGTCGTCGAGGGGAACGCGCAGTACTCGATCTGATTCGGGCACGCGACTGCATCGAATTGTCCCATTCCCGGGATCACGCGCGGCCAACTTGAGCGCGTTCGCGCGCCAGCGCATAGTCGATGCATGTTGCGGTTCTTCAGGCTCGTGACCACAACTTTGTTCGTCGCGAGTGCGATGTTGGCCGCCGTGCCGTCGAATGCCTGCGAGCCCCTTGAATCCGACGCCCCGAGCGTTACAGGCGAAACCCGAAAAGACAGCGCCGGCCGCGCCGTTGCCCGCATCACCATCAACGGCCAGGGCCCGTTCCGCTTCATCATCGACACCGGCGCCAATCGCTCGGTGCTCTCCAGGTCACTCGCCACGCGCCTTGGCCTGACGCCTTCTGGCGAAGACGTGGTGCATTCGATCGTCGGCTCCGAGGCCGCCACACTGGTGCACGTCGATTCGCTCTCGTTCGGTTCGCTTCGCCTGTCGCAAGGCGACACGCCCGTGCTCGACGGACCGATGCTGGACGGCGAACACGGTTTGCTGGGCGTCGACGGCATGGCCGGACGACTGCTGCATCTCGATTTCGACAAACGTTGCGTGGCTATCTACGAAAGCGCCGCGCAGTTGTCGATGAAGGGCTGGCTCAGTGTGCCGGCGCAACTGCGGTTCGGCTCGCTGTTGCTGGTGGAAGGAGAGATCGTCGGCGTGCGCGTCAACGTGTTGATCGACACGGGCTCCGACATCTCGATCGGCAACGAGCGATTCCGCGAGGCGCTGCGCGACGTCGCGGCGCGATCGATCGAGTATCGCGACGGGCACGCCTTCACGTTCGGCCGGCCCCTGCTGCTCGAGGAAAGTGTCTGGACACCGGCCCTGCGACTGGGTCGCACCGTCGTCGACGGCGTGCACGCTTACATCGGCAACTTCCACATCTTCGATGTCTGGGGTCTGCGGGACGAGCCGACCGTGCTCATCGGCATGGACGTGCTCGCCCAATCGCGCGAGATGGCGATCGACTACCAGCGCGGCGTCGTGCACTTCCGCAAGCGCCCGCGAGGATACCAGTGAGGCCTGCGTGGGGCGTGTGACGAGGCCGGTTGACCTCCCCGCGCCGATAGGGCAAATGAGTAGCCAGCGCTTGCCCTGATGAGATGGTGGAGGGCCTCTTGTCCAACTCGTTCAAGGAATTCCTGCCGCGCGTCGTCGCCGGTCTCCTGCTGGCGGCATCCCTATCTACCGCCGCCGCCGAAAAGAAGGTGAAGTTCGTGCCGCCCCCGGGATTCGATGGCAGAACCTGGGGCGAGCTGCGCAGCACCTTCGATCGCCTTCCCGCCGAGCCCATCGGCGTGGGCGCGGGATTCATCGTGCCGGTGCAGAAGCAAGCCGCGTTCACCTGCGTGCCCGGGCGCCCGGGCGGTGGACCCATGAGCGGCGCCGTCGACGGCTGCGACTTCCACGCCACATTGCAGCGGATCTACCGGAATTACGAGGGCGGTGGCTTCTATGTTCTCTCCGAGTACCTCATCCCCGGCCAGGGATTTCGCTGGGGCGACGAGCGGACGGGCGTGGTGCTGCACCCGGTCGTCTGGCAGTTCTGCGCGAACTGGAAAGGCTCGGTGAAAAAGAAGGAGCCGCCGCCGAACTTCGAGGACATCGACGAGTTCTGCGGCATGCGACTCGAGTTCCAGAGCGAGTCGCGCGAGGAGCTTGCCAAACTACCGGCGGATCACGTGACGGTGTATGACCGAGCGCTCGACCAACTCGTGGCCAAGTACGGCAGGCCGCGGGGCTACCTGCGCCGCGGGCAAGTGATCATCGAAACCGAAGAGGGCACGTCGACGCAGGCTTCGGAGCGCAAGTTCAGCATCTACCGCTGGTGCCCGGCGACGGGCAACGGCCTGCACACCGACTGCGCGGCAAGTGTCGTGTTGACCATAAACCCGACCACGGGTCGCGGAATGGTGCTGTATTCCACGCCGATGGTCTGGGAATACGCCTATGCGCGCGACACCAACAAGCGGGGCGATCCGCTGTACCGCATCCTGCACGCGCGGCGCTGACCTCGAGCCAGTTCGGCTGTCACGATCTGGCGGCGGGGAGCAGAGGCCACTATATGAAGAACCTCACCGCACTTTTCCTGGCCCTGCTGGTGGCAGGCACCGTGACAGCCCAGAGCATCATCCCGCGCGAACGGCCCGCCACCGGGGATCGCGAGGGAACGTTCACGGGCGATCCGTTTCGCAAGGTCATGGATCAATTCGCGGCGTGCGTGCTCGACATGCGGCGCAAGCGTGTAATGCAGGCGCTGGCGTTGCCGCCCGATTCCCCGGAACAGAACAAGCTGTTCGGCGGGCTCTCGAAAACCCAATGTACCTACAACACCCAGATCAACTTCAGCGGACCGACCTTCCGGGGCAGCCTGTACAAGGCCCTGGTGCGCAAGGACTTGGGCAGGAAAGATGTCTTCACCGCGGCGGAACCCGGGGCCCAGACGACTTCGGCCGGAAACAAGGGCACGTTCCTCGACGAGACTGACCCGCTGAAGTTCGCGCGCTGCGTCGTCCACGTGGATCCGGAGCATGCGCGCGACGCGATCCTGGCCACCGCCGGATCCGACATCGAGGAAGAGGCGATGACCGCGCTCTCGAAGGTGTACGGGCAGTGCCTGTACAAGGGCGAAACTCTTCACCTCTCCAAGGGCGGCATCATCGGGTTGCTGGCCGAGGCTTACTACCGCGATGCAACAGCGTCGGCGGAGGTTGCGTCCGCGAAGTGAAGTCGTGATGAGCCGGCGGATCCCACAGCGAGTCCGCTAACAGGGTTCCAGTTCTCCTGGAGCCCGCTCACGCGAGCGATGGTATCCCTTGTACCCGATCTCCCGCGCAAGCTCGCTGCGAAAGTCCTGGTTCGCCGCGACTCGCGCGAGCGCCGTGCGGAAATCGTACACGGGCTTCCAGCCTAACTTCCCGCGCGCGCGGTCGTTCACGTACACGCGGTCGAGCGTCGGCAGCATCTTCCAGCCGCGCGCGGCGTAGACGCCCGCGAATTCCGGCACGTGGCGCGCGAGCACCGCGGGCGCGTCGCGGCCGAGCTCCGCCAGGTCCTCGCGCGTGAACGGCGAAGTGGCGGAGATGATGAACTTGTCGAACCCCAGCTCCGGCGCGCGCGCCATGGCGAGCAGGTGCGAGCTCACCACGTCTTCCACGTCCACCCGACGGTAGAGCAGCTCGTTGAGCTTGAGGTTGGCGTCCTCGTACTCCGAGGCGCGTTCGGGCACGTCGTCGTTCTCCGGAAAGAACCGCGAGGTGCGCAGCACGAGGCAGGGTAGTTGGTGATTGCGATGGAAGAGCTTGCACAGATCTTCCGCCGCGGTCTTGGTCACGCCATAGATGTTCTTCGGCTGCGGCGCCACTTCTTCCGTGATCCACGCGGCCGGCGCTCGGGGCGGCGGCGTGAGCGCGTCACCGAACGTGCTCGTGGTGCTGGTGAAGACGAACGCGCGCACCTTGTTGGCCACCGCGGCCTCGAGCAGATTGAGCGTGCCGGTGATGTTCGTGTCGACGAAGGCCTGGCGCGCATGCGTGGCCACGTGCGGCTTGTGCAGCGTGGCTGCGTGCAACACGGCATCCACGCCGCGCATGCACCTGTCCACGAACGCGCGATCGGCGATGGAGCCGGTTACGTGTGTAAAAGGCGAGGGCAGTACGTCCACGCCCAGCGCCTCGTGGCCATGCGCCGGCAGCGTGCGCATGAGCGCTTCGCCGAGGTGGCCGGAGCTTCCTGTAACGAGAATCTTCACGGGCCGGTTGACTAACTAGATGAGCAGGACCTACGCCAGCGCCTTCTTGAACAGCGCCAGCTTCCGCTCCCATCCGCGCTCGGCCGCTGCCGGGTTGTGGTTCTGCGAATCCGGCGGCATCCAGCCGTGGTTCGCGCCCTTGTACACCTCGATCTCCGCCGTGACCTTCGCGTCGTCGAACGCCTTGCGCAGGATGTCCTTCGACGTCGGGTCCTTCTGATCGTCGTTGTCCGCGATGGCGACCAGCATGCTGGCCTTCATCTTCGGAATCAGCAGGTGCGGGCTGTCGTCGTTCGTCGTGGTCAAACCACCGCCGTGAAACGAGCAGCCGGCGCCGATGCGTTCCGGCAGCGATGCCGCGGTGCGGAACACGATGGGTCCGCCCATGCAGTATCCGGTCGTGCCGATCTTGCGTTTCGTGTCGACGGCTTTCTGCTCATCGAGCCAGGCCACGAAGGCCTTCGCGTCGCTCACATGCGTGGTGGGACTGAGCGTGCGCGCGAAGCTGAATGCATCCTCGCGACTCGCGGGCTGTCCCTTGACGGAGCGGTAGAAAGGATTGACCGTGAGCACGGCGTAACCGGACTCCGCCAGGCGCTTGCCCATGGCGCGGAACGCGGGGCGAAGACCGAAGATGTCCGGCCACACCAGCACGGCGGCAGTGGCCTTGGACGGATGCACGAAGTGCGCGTCGCAGACTCCGTCGGGCGTCTTGATCTCGACCTCGGATTCCGTGACGTCGGCTGCCGAAGCGATCCTGGGGAGCATCGCGGCCAGCGACGCACCGAGACCCAGCGTGCCGAACTGGCGGCGCGACAGCTCGTTGCCGCGCAGGATGTCGTCGTTCGAATCGCGCTCGCACATGACAAACCCCCATGAAGAATCGTTGGTGGGCTGCGATTCTAGCGGGCCCTCACAATGATACGGAAATCGAACTTGCACGCCGTCGAATCGGAATGCCGATCGCCGCAATCGGCCCTCTAGAATGTTTGCGATACACACGCAGGGGGCCACATGAGCGATTCGACGAAGCGCGCGGGACTCACTCGCCGCGAGGCGCTGATTCTTTCTTCCACCGCGGGCGCGGGACTTGCGGCGACGAACTTCGCCGCCGCGTCTGACAGCGTCAAGACAGCCGCTCATCAAGGCCCTGGAAATCTGACCACGCCGCGTTCGGCCATCGCGAAAACGCAGTACGGAAAGGTGCGCGGTTTCCTGGACGGTGGTGTCTTCACGTTCAAGGGCATTCCGTACGGCCAGACCACCGCCGGTGAGAATCGCTGGCTTCCCGCGAAGCCGCCGACCCCGTGGACGGATGAATATCCCGCGCTGATCTACGGCGCGAACTGCCCGCAGAACACGCATCCATGGACGAGCATCGAACAGACTTTCATCCAGGACTGGGACGACGGCTGGATGAGCGAAGACATGCTCAAGCTCAACATCTGGACGCCGAGCCTGAGCGGCAAGCGCGCCGTGATGGTGTATTTCCACGGCGGCGGCTACAGCTTCGGTTCCTCGTACGAACTGCCGTCGCACGAAGGCGCGCAGATGGCGCGGCATCACGACGTCGTGCAGGTCTCCGTCAATCATCGGCTGAACATTCTCGGGTTCTTCGATGCGGCGGAGGTCGGCGGATCGGCCTACGAAGATTCCGCGAACGTCGGCATGACGGATCTCGTCGCGGCTTTGCGCTGGGTCCACGAGAACATCGCCAACTTTGGTGGCGATCCGGATCGCGTCATGATCTACGGCCAATCCGGCGGTGGTTCGAAGGTGACGACGCTGATGGGCATGCCGTCCGCGGCGGGCCTGTTCCATCGCGCGGCCGCGATGTCGGGTGGCGGCGGGAACATCCCGAGTCGCGAACAGCAGCGCGAGCTCGCGCGGCAGACGATGAAGGAGTTAGGCCTCGCGCCGAACGACATCGGAGCGCTGCAGAAGGTGGAGTGGTCGAAGCTCTTCGCGGCGGGCAACGCGGCGGCGGCCAAGATCAATCCAGCCGGTCCCCCGGCGGGAGGGCCGGGCGCACCGGGCACACCGCGCGTCGGCTGGTCACCGTGCGTCGACGGAAAGATCGTCAACATGCGGTCGTTCTTCGATGCCGCTCCCGAGATCTCGAAACACGTGCCGATGCTGATCGGGTCGGTGACCGAGGAAGGCAACATCATGTCGCGGCGGCCGACCGAGGACGAGTGGCGCGACAATCTCACGAAGGCGTATGGAGCGGAGAAAGCGGTCGCCATCATTGCGGCGCTCAAGAAGGCCTATCCACAGAAGTCGATTCGAACGCTGTCGTACATTTGCAGCGGACACCCGGGGCTCAACGGGCTCGCCATTCGCAACAGGGTCGTGCAGATGGCCGGCTTCAAGCACGCGCTCAACGCGGCGCCCGCGTACACGTACTATTTCACCTGGCAGACACCGATCCTCGATGGCGAGCCGGGCGCGTGGCACACCGCGGAGCTCGCGTTCTGCTTCGACAACACGAAGCGCTGCGAACAGGGCACCGGCAACACGCCCGAAGCACAGGCGCTGGCGAAGAAGATGGCGTCCTCGTGGGCGAAGTTTGCCGCAACGGGAAATCCCAGCGTTCCCGGACTCGCCTGGCAACCCACCGATCCGAAAACGAACCGGACGATGGTCTGGGACAACGAGTGCCGGATGGTGGACGACCCGGATGGTGAGGCGCGCAAGATCATCCTGTCCTAGTCGTGGCGCGGGCGACAGGTGAATGAGGTCGTGATGATCAGATCGTTTCGCGCGGCGTTTGCCTGCGTATTGCTCGTCGCATGTCCGATCATGGGTGGCGCGGCGTTGGCGCAATCGTCCGCGCCGGCGCCGGACGCCATCTTTCCACCGAAGATGCAGAGCTTTCCGCTCTACGGCGACGCCGCGATCCCGAACTCGAAGCCGGTCTCCGACGAAGAGACCTCGGCGAACGGGAGCTGGATACAGAAAGTCTCGCGGCCCGCCATCCAGGTCTATCTACCTGCGCGGGCAAAGGCCACCGGAGCGAGCGTCGTGATCATCCCGGGCGGCGGGTACGCAGGGCTCACCTTCGAATACGAAGGCACCGAACAGGCGCGCTACTTCGTCGATCACGGGATCGCGGCGTTCGTCGTGAAGTACCGCATCCCCAGCGACCGGACCATGGTCGACAAGTCGATCGGCCCGCTGCAGGACGCGCAGCAGGCGATGCGTTTCGCGCGCGAACGCGCCGCCCAGTGGAAGCTCGACCCGAAACGGATCGGCGTCATCGGTTTCTCGGCCGGTGGTCACCTCGCATCGACGCTCGCAACCCGCTTCGGCGAGGCGCGCATCGAGAACCCGGATCGCGCCGATCTGCGACCCGACTTTCTGGTCCTCGTGTATCCCGTCATCAGCATGGACGCGAAGATCACCCACATGGACTCGCGCAAGGCGCTGCTCGGCGCCAGCCCGTCGGAAGACCAGGTGCGTTATTTCTCGAACGAATTGCACGTGACGAAGGAATCGCCGCCGACGCTGCTCCTGCACGCCGCGGATGATCGCCTGGTCGACGTCGAAAACAGCGTCGTGTTCTTCGATGCGTTGCGGCGCGCGGGTGTGCCTGTCGAAGCGCGCCTGTTTCAGAAGGGCCAGCATGGATTCATCCTCATGCCGCGCGACCGCTGGCAGGGCGCGATCATGGACTGGCTCACGGTGAACGGCTGGCTGAGTCCGAGATGATCCGCGGGTGACGACGTCGCCCGCGAGGTTGCGGCAGGCCTGTTGGAATGGTCAGTCACAATCTCCTGTCTCGCGGCAGATCAGCAGGATCGCGAGAGCGGATCATCGAGGGCGCTATGAAGAGAGTCGTCAAATTCGCGGTCGTCTGCTGCGCACTCTTGTCCGTCCCCCCGGCGCATGCCGCCACGCTGACCGACCAACAGATCGAACGCGCGGTCTTCACGTCCATGTTCCTGAGCCAGGACTACCGGGTGTCCCTGCTCGGGGTTCGGATGCTCGGCAAGCAGTTCCCGAATGACGACTCCATGTGCGACTACGTCGCCGAACGCCTCTTGTCCGAATCGCACACTCCGCCACCCAATGGCGATGCCGCTGAGGCCATCTCCTGGTACGCGAACGTCCTGCGCGACAACTGCAGTACGCGTTATCGAGACGCATTGACGCTTGCCCGCAAGCGCTACACGCACGAGAAGGTGGTCAAGTATCTCGATGCAGCGCTTGCCGTGCCCGTAACCGCCTCCGTCGAGCAGTACGTGGAGGGCAGCGTGGACCTGCTGCGTCACGAATCCGAAGTTCAGCAGCAATTGAAATCGTTGGGGCAAGCGAGCGGCGCCATCAGGGGGTTCAGCCGCGGTACGACGTTCGGCAGCGTCATGCGCAGCGCAGGCCTGCCGCTGGACTTCGAACCAGTGACCCTCCACATCGCGCGATGGGGTCGATCGATGACCATGGTGGCGCACTACCGCGGCAGCCTGCTCATGTTTCATCGGCCCGAAGGCAATTGGGTGCTCTACGACACGTACGGTGAGCTCGCCTCTGTGGATGCAGGCCTGACGGGCAGGAAATTCGGAATCGCCCAGTCACTGGTCAGTCTGCGAGGGGATGGGTTCCGCGTGTACATCAAGGAACACGGCAGGGAGATCCGCCAGGATCGCGACTATCTATGGGCGCTGGCCAATCGACTGACTCGGTCACCGTTTCCGTCCGATCGTTACGAAGAGGACGGCTTGTTCGTCGCTCTCAAGCTGATCGTCAACTCGCGTCACCCCGAGTCCCTGAAGATGTTGCGACAGATTGCGGATGCGCCTGGCGACAAGCTGGCCGAAGATGCCCGCGCGTATGTGAAGAAGCTCGAGGGCAGCGCGGGATGGCAACAAGTGGAAGCACGGGAGACGGAAGCCGAAGCTGAGGCGAGAGAGTAGTGAGGCGGCGGACGGGAACATCGGTACTGGTGGCCGTCGTCGTGTCCGTGGGTTGGCCGCCGATCCAAGCGAATGCGGAAGCTCCACCGCCGAGGCTCAGGGTCACGAGTATTCACCTCGGCCAGGATGGTCGGCTGGACGGAGACATCCTGCGGCAATGCGATGTGGCCGGCGTCGTCTCGAATGCGCTCCAGGTCAGAAAGCGAAAGTGGAAATTCCGGCGCGACAGGATGTCGGGTGTTCCGCAAACGATTGATCTCGTCCTCCGAATCGACCGGGTCGTCAAGCTGGGCGCTCGACCGCCTCCGGACGTCGCAGGCACGGAGCTCGGCATCACGGTGCTCAGGGCGGGGGCCGCCGATGTGGATCAGCCATTCCTGTGCCGCGAAGACGGGTTCTTCACCACCGGAGAAGCGCACTGCGCGCGCATCGAGAGCTGTGGCGAGAAGATCGCGGACCAGCTCGCGAAATGGCTTGCCTGGAAGAACCGGTAACGCCCGACGCGATCCCGGCCTTGATCCACGCGTGATCCTGCTGACGTAAGCATCCACCCGCAGCGACTGCGGGTCATTCCGACTTTCCGATTGGTGTCCTGGAATCGCATCTTCCGGACATGCGGAAAGCGGCTTTCGGAACCTCATTCGGTTGCATCGCGGCATTGATGCTCGCGGCCGCGGCGTGGCCGGCGTCGAGCAGCGAGGCTGCAAAGCTCGTACCGCAACATTCGGAAGACATTCGGCCTTCGCTCAAACGAGACGCCGACGGAGTTTCCGCGACTCTCGAGTTCAAGGCGTTCGACCGGAATTTCCGCCTGCAATTGACGATCAACCAACGACTCGCGAATGTCGCGGCCGGCGGATCCGTGCAGCTCTACAGGGGAGCCGTCGAAGGCGTGCCCGCTTCCTGGGCGCGCATCAGCGTCCAGGACGGTCGGCCGCGCGGCATGATCTGGGATGGGAGTGAACTCTTCGTGGTCGATGCGGCGCCGGAAGGAGTCAATTACGGCGCCGCCGGCACGGTGATGTTCAAACTATCGGACGCCGTGATGGAGCAAAACGTTTCGCTCGAAGGCGATATGGTGGAGAAGCCACCCGACGCATCGACAGCCTACGACGCCATGATCAAGGACGTGCGCGCCAGGATGCAGGGACTCCAGTCGGGCGCGCCCGATGAAGTCGTCGAGATATCCATCCTCGGCGATGCGGATTACCTGGCTCGCTACTCGAGCGAAACGCAGGCGCTCGATGCGATTCTCACGCGCCTCAACAACGTCGACGGAATCTTCAGCTCGCAGCTCGGAGTGCAACTGCAGGTCGTATCGGTGGATATCGCCGGCAATCACACCGCCGGCCTTTCCGAGACCACCGATTCCGGCAAATTGCTGGAAGAACTCGGACAGTTGCGACGAGACAGGACTGCGCTTTCGTCGACGGGACTCACACATCTGTTCACCGGGCGCCGGCTCAACGGCGACAACGCGGGCATTGCCTACATGCTCGCGCTCTGCAGCCCACGGTATGCCGCCAGTCTCGCCATGGCGCACAGCAACGCGGCGCTCGATAGTTTGATCACCGCGCACGAGATCGGCCATGTATTCGGCGCACCCCACGACGGCGAGGATCGGTGCTCGGACACGCCGCAGGGCGAATTCATCATGACGCCGTCGATCAGCACGTCGGTGACGTCGTTCTCCCAATGCAGTCTCGACGAGATCGAAGCGGTGATCGACAGTTACTCGTGCGTGGTTCCGCTGCCGGCATCCGGTCCGGCGCCGCCCGAGCCTCCGGCCCCGCCATCCGGTGACGGCGGCGGAACTAGCAGCGGAGGCGGCGGCGGATCTTTCGATCCTTCCCTGTTGCTGTTCTTGCTCGCGCTCGGGGCAAGAAGGGCGCGCCAATCGTGAATCCACCTTCCCGACGCCATCGTGCCTCGAGCCGCTTCGCAAGCGACTCGGCAGGACGACGGGCGTGGTCTTCGAGAGACCCGGCCACGCGACTATCTACGTGGCCGGCGACACGACGTGGAGTCCGCCGGTCGAAG
This sequence comes from Pseudomonadota bacterium, assembly GCA_023433705.1. Taxonomy (GTDB): domain Bacteria; phylum Pseudomonadota; class Gammaproteobacteria; order Steroidobacterales; family Steroidobacteraceae; genus CADEED01. The sequence continues at coordinate 89,601 of JAEYUC010000065.1, read as the reverse complement.
CCGCGCTCGAACGGCATCGCCCTGATGTCGTCATCCTGAACGCGGGCTACGCGCAGATCTCCGGCTTCGAAGGGTCGATCATCATGGGGAGGGACGACGTGCTTCGCGCGAGCCAGGCGCTGCCCGACGCGAAGATCGTCGCGGTGCACATGGAAGCCGTGAACCACGCAACCCTGTCGCGCAAGGATCTGCGAGCGTTCGCCGACGAGACGAAGTCAGGCGAACGGGTGCTCATTCCCGCCGACGGGGAGCGCTACACCTTCTGAGGCGCAGGGTCGCGGTCGTCAGCTTTCCGAAGGATCGACGACCCGGCCCTGGAACAGTATCGCTCCGGTCGGGTTGTGACGGACGAAGAACAGGAACGGGCGATCGACGACGAGCGTCGGGGGCGCGGAGACCACTCCCATCCCCACGCCGGTGGCGGCGGAGGCGGTCGTTCCCTTCTCATCCACCGCGATGATCGCCTTGTGGATGACACTCTGAACCTGCAGGTCGCGCGCGCCGTCGATGCCCGAGAAATCGGCGCCGTCGCCGAATGCCACGGGCATTCCCAGCGCAGACAGTGACTGGTTGAGCGGAACTTCGGTGCCGAACTCGAAGCGCGGCATGATCAGGTTGGCGCCGCCGGCCGGCGGCGCACCCGCGAGTATCGCTCCGGCGGATTCGGTAGTTAGCCCGGCCTCGAAGCCCGAAAACGTGCCGGCGTCCGGAACCACGATGATCATCGTGGTCGTGTCGCCCACGTAATCGAGCGCGCCGGCATTCCAGCCCGGGCCACTCCAGATACCTGCGTTGTATTCGCCGTTCATCATCGGGACCGAAACGTCGCCGGTGAGCGCGTGAAACGTCGCGTTGGGGCTGTCCTTCCGGAACGGCACTTTCCAGTCCCCGTGGAAGAAGACCGCGTTGGCCAACACCAGCCGGGTGAGCGTGTTGATGGATCCCTCGGGGAACAGTGCCGGTATCTGATTCTCCGTCGCATCGGCGACCCAGCGATTGATCGACTGGCGAGCCGGCTCGGATGCGGACGAGAAATTCTCCGTGAAGAGGCCGGCGTCGTAATTTTCCGCGAGCACGTCGAGATAGGCAGGCAGGACGTTCAATCCCTGCTGGATCCAGATCGAATTCGCGATGTTCAGGCGAAACGACGCCGCGTCGCCGGCGGGCGGTGGAGTGGCCAGTGCCAGGTCCAGCGCGTTGAAGGCGGCGTGCAGGCGCGGGGCGGGCAGATTGAAGTGGAGGACATCGGCCATCTGCGTCGCGGTCGTCGTCCTCGCGCCGGCATACAACATCGCGAGCGCGGTCGAGATGCTGGTCTGGGAGTAGACGAAATTGCCCTGATTTTGCGACCGGACCTGGTGGTAGAGGTCGATCGAGAAAGCGAGGTTGTCGTTCGCGAAAGTGGCGGCGTCTTCGTTGCTGACCAGCGGGGACGTGAGGCGCTGCCTGGAGGAGCGCAGCTCGTTCAACTGCAAGTCATCGCGTGGAGGCGAGCCATCCGCGCTTCCCGAGCCGCCGCAGGCCGACAGCGTCATCACGGACATCAGGACCAGGCACGGTAACATCGCCAGCGAATCGAGCGGACGTCTCATGACCACCTCCCTCGTAAACGTGAAGCGAGCTTTGCACGCCATCCATCGGGCGTCTGTGAAAATCTGTGTTTCCTGCCGGCCGGTGTCCCGTGTATCTATATTTCGCACCGGTAGGCTGCCTGAACAGCCTGCGCTCGCCTGGCCACCCTGTCACCGGCAGCTGCCCGGACGCAGAAGAGTCATCGAGGTGCTGCGCGCGATTGCGCGAACAGACGCATCAGGGAGAATAGTTCGATGCGCAAGGTTCTGATCATGACCGCGGCCCTGTGCCTGTTCGGCCCGGGCCATGCACTCGCGGACTGGCACGAGGCCAGCAGCGATCACTTCGTGATCTACGCCGACGAGAGCGAAAAGGAGATCCGCAAATACTCCGAGCGGCTGGAACGGTACAACAGCGCGATGAGCGCGGTGCTGCCGTCGAAGAAGGTCAAGCCCAGTCCGTCGAATCGCGTGACGATCTACGTGGTGCGCAGCGAGAGCATCGTCCGCAAGCTCCATGGCATGGGCAGGGACGGCCGCTTCGTGAAGGGCTTCTACGTGCCGAATGCGGGCGGCTCCCTGGCCATCATTCCCCCGATCGACATCGTCGGCAGCAAGCCATCCGAGTCGGAGTTCGTGCTGATGCACGAATACGCGCACCACTTCATGTTCGAGAACGCGGCATACCTCGTGCCCCGCTGGTATGCGGAAGGTTTCGCCGAGTACTTCGCGACCGCGAAATTCGAATCGGATGGCGGGGTCGGGCTCGGGCTGCCGGCGCTGCATCGAGGTTACGAACTGTTCGAAGCGCGGGACGTGAGCATCGAACAGCTCCTGGATTCGAAGCTTTATCTCGCGCGGAAGTCGAAAGATTACGACAACTTCTACGGCCGAAGCTGGCTGCTGTTCCACTATGTATTCACCGACTCGGGTCGTCGCGATCAGCTCGTCGAATACCTGAACCGGCTGAATTCCGGAGAGGCCGAGCTTTCCGCCGCGAAGGCGGCATTCGGCGATCTGAAGGCCCTGGACAAGGAGCTCGATCGTTATGCGCGCCATTCGAAGTGGCAATACATCAAGGTTCCCGCCGACCAGCTGAAAATCGGACAAATCACGGTGCGAAAGCTGCGCGAAGGCGAGGCGGCGAGCATGCCCGTGCGCATCCGCTCGAAGCGCGGTGTGACTCCGCAACTGGCGCTGGAAGTCGTCGAAGACGCGCGGGAAGTCGCGGCAAAGTATCCGGACGAACCGGCCGCGCAGGCGGCGCTGGCCGAAGCCGAATACGACGTGGGCAACGACGAGGCAGCCATCAACGCGGCGGACAAGGCGCTCGCCGCGGACCCCGGCAACATGACCGCACTCATCCAGAAGGGTTATGCGCTGACACGCATGGCGACCGTGGCCAAGACGGATCAGGCCTGGCAGGCGGCGCGACGGCATTTCGTCTCGGTGAACAGGATCGAAAACGATCATCCGATCCCGCTCATGTATTACTACCGGAGCTTTCTGGAACAGGAAAAGGAGCCGACGAAGGCGGCTCTCGATGGACTCGAGTGGGCGCTCGAACTCGCGCCCTATGACGCTGGCCTGCGGATGATGCTCGCGACGCGACAGATGCAGGAGCAGCGCTTTGCCGCGGCCATACGCACCATCAGTCCTCTGGCGTATCACCCGCACGCGGGTGACGACAATCCGGCCATCGCATTGCTGAAAGAGGCGCGGGAAAAGCTGGCGGCCACGTCGAGTAGTGAGGCGGCGGCGAAATAGCGATCGCCCCGCGGCGGGCTTCCTGGTAGCTAGGCAACACCCTTGCCTCCGAAAACGACCCGCAAGGTGCGACACAGGATTCTCAGGTCCAGGCCCATGGACGCCTTCTCGACGTACTCGAGGTCGTAGCCGAGCTTGATGCGCGACTTCTCGATCGTGCCGAAATCCAGATAGGCTGGACTCACCTGGCAAAGTCCGGTGATTCCGGGGCGCACGCTGTGTCGCGCGGCATATCCGGGAATCTGCTCACACAGCGCCACGGCGATATCGAAGGGCTCCGGTCGCGGCCCGACGATGCTCATGTCGCCGCGAAGCACGTTCCATAGTTGCGGCAATTCGTCGATACGGAGCCGGCGCAACGTCCTTCCGACCCGCGTCACACGCGGATCTCCGGCGTACGTCCAGCCGTCGAAGAGCGCGCCTTCTGGCGCCTTTGCGGCCTCGCGCATGGTCCGCAATTTGTAGAGCCGGAAGGGGCGGCCTTTCCACCCCATCCGAATCTGGCTGAAGATGACGGGGCCCTTCGAGTCGAGCCTGATCACAAGGGCCACGAGGAGCATCACGAGCAGGCTGAACGGCGCCGTCACCACGACGATCATGACGTCGAATGCTCGCTTCACGCCCGACTTCACGACTCTTCCGCGGCACGTCGCGCTTCGAACGCCCGGTCGAGCTCCGCACGTCTGTCCAGCAACTCGCGATAGAACCGCAGCGTCTCACAGCGGTTCTGCTCGAGCGAATCACGTTCCAGTTGCAGGGCGCGGTCGATGGCGTCTTCGAACGATCGGGCTGGTTCGCCCACCGGCCAATTCTCGGGATGTGTCAGGAACTGGAAGGACACTCCTCGATCGAGCAGAGCGTCGGGCGTCGCCTGGCGCCAAGCGAGCAGCGAGTCGGAAATGTAGTGCATGGGCGAGCGAGTGAAGCGCGGAGCGTATGCCTCGTTGACCAGCGATCCGGCGGCGTCGAAGCCGGGTGACGCGATAGGGACGTGCTGCGAGCCCGACAGGCATGGCTGACCGCTGATGTCACTGAGTAGCTCCATTTCCAGGCGCAGCTGGGTGTTCCCTCCGTCCAGGTAGCGCTCGCTCTCGTAGTGCAGGCCGACCTCGTGCCCGAGCTGCGTCAATTCCCGGACGCACGCCCGACCTGTCTTCGACAATAGGTTGTAGAAGTCGCAAGCCACCTGGACGAAGTAGGTGGCGCGAACGCCGAGCTCGGCTTCCAGTCGCGCCATCGGCAATGCACAGATCAGCGAGTGATCCAGGTCGTGTCGCACCAGCAAGATGGGTCGGGCGTCGCGTTCGGGAAACGTCCTGAATTCGCAGATGCGGTAGTCAAGAGCGCGGGCGCGCTCGAGAATCCGGCGATAGGCATCCAGACAGAAGTACGCACCGGCCATGTCAGTTGCGGCCTCCAGCGTGCAGCAGGCGAATGCGCTTCGTGATCGTGAAGACCGGTTGGTTCCGAAACATTTCCATCGCGGCGGATCTCACCGCGTCATCGAAGCCGGCATCGTGATAGATGTTGCTGCGCCAATATTGCTCGAGTGTCTCGACCGAGTTCAGGGTCACCGGATTCTCGGCATCGAAGCACGAACTCTCTTCGAAGTTGCGCTCCGCGAATGGTTGCACCACGTCCGGGAAAAAACTCTCGCTGACCGAGCGCAGGCCGTCCGACAACGGTACGCCGGCGGAGGACAGGAAATCGAACCACTCGCGATTGTTGCCCGGGGCCGGTCCAACTACTACGAGGCTTCCGCCGCTTGCGAGTCGCTGGCGAAGACCCGCGAGGAGTGTGTCGGCCTGGCGGGAGTAGTAGAGCGAGTACACCGCCGTGATGTGAGAAAGGCCGCTCCAGTCCGGGCGGAAATTCGCAGAAGCAAGCGCATCCATTTCGGCGGTGACGGCGTCGACCGTGATGCCGTGCACGCGCGCCGCCTCCTCGAGATGTCCGAGCGAAGACGGGCTGCAGTCGAGCGCGCGATACCGCCGGATGCCGGCGGCTCGAATGCACGACAGGATGGGCTCACCCGCGCCCGCCCCGACGTCGAGCACCGCGCTGTCCATTGAAAACCGCGCATGTTCCGCGATGAACTTTCCGAGATCGAGCACGCCCGAGCCCTGGTTGAGCGCCTGGCGAAGGAGCAGTGGTTCGGTGCCTTCGCTGCGTCGGTTCGTATTCATGCTCTTGCCTCGACTCCGTCCAATCGGCTGGCAGCATTCATTCCGCTGCGAATCGCGCCCTCGATGCTCGAATAGGACCAGGCGCCGTAGCGACCGACGCACATGATGCCGAGTTCCTCGAGGAAGGCGTGAGCCCGCTTCGCGAGATCTCGTGCGCCCGGCGTGAACAGAACATACGCGCAAGGCACGCGTCTTACCCGAAAGTGCTCGGCCCTGGGTTCCTTCAGGACGCCGAGATCGAACAGGCGGCGCAGGGTGGCCTCGCGATCCACTTTCGGGGCGCCCTGGCATTCGAGCAGCAGGCTCACCCCTCCCGGCGGCGCGAGGTCGGGAGAGATCTTCTCCAGCCGCACCAGCCGGTAGAAAGGAACGTCGGCTTCGGGAAAATAGGTCCAATGACTGGCGAGGGCGTGCCCGCCGCGGGTCGACCCCACCTCCACCATCGTGAGTTCGGTCGCGGGCAGGAGCTGCGACCACGGCTTCCGGGACTGCTCGGGGCTCAATAGTTTGCGCGAGGCCGGCCCGAGCGCGTGCAGAAGCGTTGGCAAGGGCAAACTACTGACGAGTTTCCGATACCGGTACTGGGCGCCGGATTCGCAGACGACTTCGCACGCCTCGGGATCGATTCCCGTAATTCGCGCGCCCGTGTGGATGGAACCTCCGGGCGCGGCGCCGAGACCATCGATCAGGGATGCCAGTCCACGTCGGCCGCGCGGATAGGACGCCATGCCACTGGGCGACACGGGCCGCAACGCCGCAGGGCCATTCGCTCCCGCGATCACGGCGTCGTGCTCGTCGCCGGGAATCATCCAGGTCATCGGCTCGGCGACGAGCTCCGCCAGCGGCAATCCGTAAACCTTTTCGTTGTACGGTCGAAAAAAGTGCCGATAAAACCCTGGGCCGAACTGTGCGATCAGCCAGTCCTCGAACGATGGGGATCGATTCCCGTCTGCAGCGCGCGGACGTGCCGCGAAACCCGTCAGACATTCGTCCCGCACTTCGCTCGGCAAGGCGTACGCGTGATACTGGTACGGATAGGGAATTTCACGACCGTATTGCCAGATCGCGTTCTGCTTGGTGAACCTGTGCACACCCTCCGGAATCCATTGATGCGCCCATCGTTCGAGCTCGGGATCGCGGAAGAAGAGTACGTGCACGCAGGTGTCGAACGCGAATCGTCCCTGCTCGTACGTTCGCAGCAGGCCGCCCAGTTCGGATGCCTGCTCGAGCAGCCGCGTATCCGCTCCGGTTCCGAGCGCGGCCCGGCACGCGAGCCCGGCGACTCCACCACCGAGAATCGCGACATCCGTTTCTAACATGCGAGAGGTACCGGGCGCAGATCGCGTGTCAGCATCTCGAACGCGGAAGTCTGAAGCTTGACGGAGGCGTCCAGATCGAATTGCTCTTCGGCGATGCCGCGCGCGGCGCGTCCAAAGTCCGTTCGCAGTTTTTCGTCCGCGAGCAAGCGACTCGAGGCCTCCACGAATTCGCCGATCTCTCCGGGCTCCACCAGCATTCCGCAGACTCCGTTCCGCACGAGTCCGCGGCAACCGCGCACATTGCTCGCGACCACCGGAACACCCATCGCCATCGCTTCCATGATGACGCGTGAATATCCTTCGAAATGGCTCGGCAACACGAACACGTCCGTCAGCGCGAGGATTTCCGGAATGTCCCTCCTGAATCCGAGACGCTTCAATCGGGGAGAGCGGCTGCGCTCGATCGCGCGTTCGATGCTGTGGCGCTCGCCGTCGAGTTTCGGAAGCACCGCGAGGAAGTGGACGTCCGGATGCATCGCGGACAGCGACTCGGCGATCTCCAGGAATTCGTAGAGACCTTTCTCCCGCGTCGGCCGCGCGATCGTCGTGACGACTCGCGCTTCCTCGGGCAGATCCAGTTCCCGTCGCAGAGCCGACAAAGCGGCCGGATCCAGCCGGGAGCGGGAGAAGCGCGACAGGTCGATGCCGTTGCCGATGGTGCGGATCCGCTCGCGATCGACCAGGCCGTGACTGAGCGCCGTGACGCGGTCCTCGTCGTTCTGCACGAATAGATAGTCCGTCCAGCGCGCCGCCAGTGCCTCGAATCCGAGATGAATGCGGAACGAGACCGGTCCCATGCCTTCGTGGAATCGGAAACCGTGCGCCGTGTATGCGCAAACCGGCACACGGCTGATCCGCGCCGCGACGCGCCCCACCAGGCCGGCGACGAAGGTGTGCGCATGAACCACGTCGAAGCGCTCGCGCCGCAACAGGCGTGTCAATGCGATGAGCGCGCGAAGATGTCGGTCGGGACGCGCGCTGCGCGAAAACGGCAGCGGCACATATCGAAAACCCTCGGCCGCGATTTCATCGACGAAAGGCCCCGCGACGCCGGCGCAAACCACTTCGTAGCCTTCGGCGCGACATGCCCGCAGCAGGGGCATCAGGTGCATCGAAAAGGAATAGTCCCACACCGCGAGCTGAAGCATGCGCAGGCCCATCGTGCTACCGCTCCCGCGTCTCCGCGAGCAACGTGCGCCGGATACCGTCAACAAAGGGCACCTGGGCCCGAAAGCCGAGCAGCTCCTGCGCGCGCCGCACGTCTGGAACCCTGTCCCAGGTGTCGTCGAACGCGTGCGTGTAGATAGAGGCGTTGTATTCGAGGGTGGGTTCGCGCGAAATGAGCTTCATCTCCCGCGCCACCCGCCCGAGGACGGTGGCCACTTCGGCGATCGACAGGGACTCGTCGTGTCCGATGTTGACGGAAACACCGTACGGCGCGGATTGCCGTTCCGCGTGGCGCAGGCAGAGCTCGAGGCCACGCACCGAGTCCTCGAAGAAGCACATCGAGCGTTTTTGCGCGCCATCTCCACTGATGCGCAGCGGCTCGCCGCGCAGCAGCGCGGTCACGAACTGTGGAATCAGGCGCCTGGGGAAGAGGTGGTCCATGCGTGGTCCGTAGCTGTTGAAGATCCGCGCGATCACGCTGCGCGCCGGACTCCTCAGGATCAGCGTCTCTTCGAGCGATTTCACGCGCGCATACGTCCAGCGATCGTTGAGCGAGCTCTCCATCACCTGCAGATCGTCTTCGTGCATCGGACGCTCGTATAGCCGCGAGTGCAATCCATAAACGTCGGCTGACGAGCCGAACAGTACGTAGTGCCGCGGTTCGAGCGCCTGCGCCAGGGTGAAAGTGCCGACGACGTTCTGAATGGTGGGGATCGGATTCACCATGGTCTCTTCGACACCGACCACGCTCGCGAAATGCACGATCCCGTCGTGTCGAGCCACGAGCGCGCGTACCAAGGAGGCATCATTCGTGGTGCCGTTGACGACACGAATGCGCTCCGAACGGAGCTCGGGATGGTCGAAAGAACTGTTGGCCGCCGACAAGTCGTCCAAGGCGGTCACTTCATTGCCGGCGCGGGCGAGCGCGGCGCACAAGTGCCGCCCCAGGAACCCGGCTCCCCCTGTAACGAGAATTCTCTTCATCGTCGCCGTCCCGTGGAAATCGCAGCCGAAGTTCGAGAGATGCTTTCCATATTCGAGCGTCTCGCCTCACGTTCGAGTAGCAGTTTGTTTCGAGTAGCGGGCTCCCGGCAAGACGCGGCGGCCCGCAATCTTCCGAGCGAGTGGTACGGCCAGTCGGAGGCCACACTGGCTTCTGTCGTCAGACGCAAGAAATGGACAATCGCGGCGGCCCGAATTCGCAGCATCCCTGTGGGCGAGCGGTCTGGTTAGGAGCGGACTACCCCGGACTCGCGCGATGCGGTCGCGACACTCTGCGGACATATCGAGTTCGACATCCGATCGATCGGTTTCGGTTTCTCGACGCGAGTCACTTGCGGCGATCCCGGTCCGTGGGCACAGTCGCGGGCAGGGAGGATCAACATGAACAGAGCCACGCGCCTCGCGCTGGCGTCCGTGGGCATGGCGTGGGCGGGTCTCGCGCTCGCGGAGCCGACGTGCGCGTATCGCGAGGAGGAAGTCTCCCTGCCCGCCGCCTCGAAGGATTCAGTGACCTTGTTGAGCGTCGATCCGCCCGAGGGCGCGGAGCTGCGCAAGGAGATGGGTCTTTCCGTCGACGCGCAGTTCCAGATTGCCGACTTCGAGCCCGATACCTACTTCACCATCGTGCTGTTTCCAACCGCCGGTTTCGGAGCGATGAGCCCGGGCGATTCTTCGGATACGCCGATGCTCGAACATGCCTCCGGCAAGGTGCACCTGTGCGTGCCGCTGCAGGAGGTCTACGACCATCCGCGGATGACCTGGCCGCTGAGCATCACCGTTCTCCTGCTCAAGAAAGGCGAAGCAAACCAGAGTGCGTCCGTTGCGTCATCGCGCAAGGTGGCATTCAAGTCACCGGATGCGCCGGCAGGCCGGAAAGCGCTTCCCGACGAGTACTTTGATGCGCTGACGCGCACGAATTCCTTTTTCGACAATCGACAGGCGATCTACAAGGTGTGCATCGCGCGCTACCCGGCAATGCAGCCCGCATTCACGAAGGCCTATCGCGCGTGGGAGGCGAGGCACCGCGCGAACATCGAACTCGTGGCCGAGCTGCAGTTCGAGCATTACAAGGAAATCACCAAGGGGCGCGCGGACTCCGCCGCCAACCTCGCCGATTCCATGACCGCTTCGACCCGCCAGCGTTACGAGGGCATGAAGCCGGCATCACTGAAACAGGAATGCGACCGGGAGCTCGCTGAGTTCGTCGATCCGGACGACACCACGGACCTCATCATAGGGGACGAGCTGGAGGTGTTGCGCCAGCACTCGGGCAAAGCCGCGGAGAAAAACAAATGAACCGGATCATTCTCGTGTTTGCGTGCTGCCTGATCGCGGCAGCCGCCCGTGCCGCGACGCCGACGTCCGAATTGCAGGCGCGCGTGCGCGCCGCCACGTTCGAAGTCGTGGTGCCGAAACCGGCGGAAGGGGGCGTCACCTACGAACGTCCGCCGCCGTTCGAACTACTGCCTTTCTCCGAACGCAGAGACAAGTTCTGGCCGCTGGGGACCGCGTTCGCGATTGCGCCGGGTGTATTCGTTTCGGCGTCGCACGTGATCCAGGCGGGGTTGGGTGGCATCGGGGGGCCGCCGCGCCTGCGCGACGCGAGCGGAGAAACCTACGCGATCGAGCAAGTGCTCGAGTACTCGATGCACCACGACTTCATCGTGTTCACGGCGCCGGTGAAGACACATCAGACGCTCGAGGTCGGCAAGGATTTCCGTCTCGACGAACCGGTGTTCGCCGTCGGCAACGCACTCGGTGAAGGCGTGGTGATCCGCGACGGCCTGCTGACGTCGCTGACGCCAGAAGACCAGGATGGCCGCTGGAAGTGGCTGCGTTATTCCGCGGCGACTTCACCTGGAAACAGCGGTGGGCCGTTGCTCAACGCGGCAGGGCAGGTCATTGGCGTGGTGATCGGCAAGTCGCAGGGAGAAAATCTCAACTACGCGTTGCCGATCGAGCACGTGAGCGCCTCGGCCAGCCAGGCGTCCATCGACATCCGGGGTCCATTGCGCATCCCGATGCTGCGTGACTCCATCATTTCGAAATACGACATCAGGTTCCCGCTGCCACTGCCGCTCGCCGAGTTCGAACGGCAGCTACGCGAGCGACTGTTGGCGCAATACAGGTCGGATCGCGCACGACTGCTCGCCGAGCAGGCCGCTCAATTGTTTCCGAAGGGCAATGCCGCGGCGCTGCTGGCCGGGGTCGAGGCAGCCTATTGCCCGATGGTGGTCGCGCAGTCGGAGGACAGGACCTGGGACGTCGAATACCAGCAGCGCGAGAAGCGCGACCTGCCCGACGGAGGTGAAGTCTGCTCCCAGGTTTCCGGCAACGTCGGGACCTTTCACCTCGAACGGGGCAAGTCGAAGGACCCCGAGTTCTACGCCTCGAGCCGTGCGGCGATGGACCTGTTTCTGAAGGGGGTCGATTTCACGCGCAGTTTCGGCAGCGAAAGCGTCAAGGTGACTTCGCTCGGCGCGCCGGTGTCGGAGAGTGCGCATCGGGATAAATACGGCCGCCGCTGGAAGATCGCGACGTTCGCCATGCCGTACCTCGACATGCACCTAGTGGTGATGTTCCTGCCAACGCCGGACGGATACGCCGGACTGATGCAGCTCGCACCGCGCGGCGGCGTCGAGATGACGCTCGACCAGGTGCGCTTCAGCGGCGACTACTTCTACGTGTCGTATTCCGGAACGCTGTCGCAGTGGCAGGCCTTCCTGGCGCGCGCGGACCTGCGACCGGCGGCACTGGACCAAATGAAACTCTCGCGCGACGCCTCCGGGCTGCACGTGCGGTCGAGACGCATCGATGTCGATGTGCCGTCGACACTGCTGGCGCTCGATGACTCGAGCAAGGTGGAGATCCAGATGAGTTATGCGCTCGAGCGCGGTGAGACGGTGTGGGACGCGAGCGCCATCTATGTGAGCCAGGATGAAGATTCCAAGACCTATGTCGGTCTGATCCGCCAGCCCAAGCCAGCCGATACGGCGGGCAAGGACCTCACGGAACGCTGGGGCGAGATGCTCTCGAGCAAAGGTGCGTTCGATCCCGGGCGGGGCCACGACTCGGAATTCAAGAAGCTGTGGCGTCGTGCGGCAGTGGGCGCGGGATACACGCCCGGCGCCAGCGTCGATCCCACGGCGACCGTGCTTTACGAAGTGTTATCCGTGGTCCACGACGCGAAGCTCCCGAAGCGGATCGACGACATGCAGGATCTGCTGCTCGAGAACGTGCGGGTGAAGGAGCGATGAGAACGCACGGGAATCCGTGGTCATCGTCGCGACTCCCGGGAGTCGTCGGAGAGGGCGGGCAGCTCGCCCCGAACGGAAGTCGATTCGGCGGTGGGAAAATCCTCCGGCACCGGCCAGGTGACCGGCCTGCGGGCTAACCACTGCAGCGCCCTGACGAGCAGCGTCTGTACGCCCGCATCGCGCACGGTCACCGGTTGCACATCGCCTTTCCACACGTGTCCCAGCGTGGAGGTGTAGACGCGGCCTTCTCCGTAGCTCACGGTCCACTCGATGGGCCAGTTGAGATTGGTGTGCGGCTCGCGCGCATGGGAGATGACGTCGACGTTTTTGGCCGGGCCGCGCACGTGGTAATAGACCTCGATGTCCGCGGCACGCCACGCGCGCGGCAAACCTCGATGGATGGGATGTTCACCGCGGCGCACGACGAGCGCATCGAACCGCTTGCCGTGCCCCGTATCCTCTCCTTCGCCAGGCGGAATTCTCAGGATCTCGCCATCGTCCGATACCGCGAGCGCCGTGCCCGAACTCTTCTTGCGCCAGCCGATGCCGATGATGTCGTCATAGGCCGGCCAATCCGCGAAGGCATTGTTGCCGGAGTGCCAGACGTATACCCCGCCGCCCAGGCGCACGAATTTCTCGAACGCAGCGCGCACCGGTTCCGGCCACGCTGGTCCGCCGTTGATGTCGTTGCAGTTCTGGATGACGACATCGTAGGCGGAGAAGTCCGGTCGCCATTCGTCCCATCCGGGCGAATCCGCGGTTGGGGGCGAGCTCGATACGTCCACGGCAAAGAGGCCCGTCGGCTCGATGATCGCGCGTATCGACCGGGTAGTGAGGCGCCAGTCGTGATTGCTGAAGCCGTCGACGATCAACACGCGAACGGGGCGTTCCACCTCCGCCGCGTGGGTGGGAGGAAATGCGAAGGCCAGGAAAGCGATCAGCGTCGCAGGGAACCGGAGTGACATTGGCCCGATGGTATCAACGTCCGGCTTCGACCTGGCTGGCCCCGGTTTTCCCGGCGAGATTCTCGGAGAGGAACGCTTCTATCTCCTTGAGCATCTGCGTGCGCGTCGGCCCGGTCGAAAGCCAATGATCGTCGCCTTTCATCTCGACGTAGCGCACCTGCTTGCCGGCGCGTTTGAGCTTGTCGGCCATCGATCGGGACTGTTCGACTTCGACGACCGTGTCGTTCTCGCCGTGCAGGATCAGCACGGGCGCTTTCACCGCCTCGGCATGGCGCATCGGCGAGACATTGCGCAAATGGTCCTTGTCCTCGCCCATCGAACGTCGCCACCACTCGGCGATCATCTGGTGTTTGCCACCGCGGTGAGCCTCGCTGAACAACCGCTCCGGATCGCTCAATCCATTGACGCTCACGGCGCAAGTGTATCGCTCGGGTGTCAGGACGACGCCCGCAAGCGCGGAGTAGCCGCCATACGAGCCGCCCATGATGCAGACTCGAGACGGATCGGCCATGCCGCTCTTGATCATCGCCGCGACACCGTCTTCGACATCGGTCTGCATGACGCCCGTGCCCCAGCCCCCGCGGCCCGCGTCGAACCAGGCGTATCCGTATCCTGTCGAGCCTCGGAAGTTGGGCTGCAGCACGGCGTAGCCGCGCGAGGCGAGGAAACTCGCCCACCAGTCGAATGTGAAGATGTCGCGCGAGTGTGGCCCGCCGTGCACGAGCAGCACGAGCGGAAGCTTCTTCGGGGCGACTCCAGCCGGCAGTGTCAGGTAGGCCGGGACCGGAGTGCCGTCACGCGCCGTGTAGCGGATGGCACGCCGGTCACCCAGGCTTTCGGCCGTCGAAAGCGTCGGATATTGCTGGCCGATCGAGCGCATCTTGCCGGTCGCGGTTTCGTAGACGTAATAAGCGCCGGCATCGCCGGCTCGCTCGCCGAACACGACGACCCGGCCGCGGTCGCGCGACCAGCTCGTCAACAGGACGTAGCCACTCTCGAACAGCGGCTGAACGGCCGTGTAGATCTCCTGGAGCTGCGCATCGAAGAAGAATTGCTTCGGCAGATCCTCGACCCAGCGGACACCCACGGTACGGAACATCCAGGCGTCGCGGATGGGGGCGACGTCACTCCCGTCGGTCTTGTAGAGCGGCGTCTTCTCTCCGCTGCGCCGGTCGATCGCGAGCACGGTATCGCGCGCGCCGTTCTCGTGCGGGTCGACGCCGACCAGTCGACCGTCGGCCAGCGGAGGATAGAGATTGAGGGGCATGCCCATCTCCGACACATCCTCGAGCAGCAGGCGATCCTTGCCATCCTCGTAAACATGCAGACGCCACCTGTCGCGGCGATCGTTGATGTCCACGCGCGCGGCGATATTTCCTTTCTCGTCGATGAGGAACTCGGCCGTCTGCGAGTTGCCGGCCGTTTGAAGCGATGCGGTGCCCTTGTCCAGATTGACGCGATATACGGCGAGTTTGGGCCGCGGAGCGCCGACTCCGACCGAGGCGCCGTAAGCAATCATTCGGCCGAAACCGGGATCGTCCACGATCGGGGCGGTGAGGTATACGAGACTGCTGTTGCCGACGAAGTCCTTCGCGCCCATCAGCAGAGTCGATTGGCGCTTGTCGAGCGAGTACACGTAGAGTCGCCAGAAGGTCGCGAGCGGCCCGGCCGGCCGCGGACCATCCCAGCTCACGATCATCTTCATCACGTCCATCGCGGCGCTGGCCGTGTAGTAAGGACGCCCGTCGTCGGCCCATCCCACGCTGCGCAGCTTCGCGCCGTCGGGCGGGGCGACGGTGTGCTCGATCGTGCCGGACTCGAGATTGATGATGCGAAAAACGTCGACGTCGAGCGACACGTCGCCGCCGCGGTCATGCGCGGAGACCGCAACCGCCACCCGCTTGCCGTCAGGGGACATTCTCACGTCGTGGATGGCGGGAAGCCGCCCATAGGCCTCGACCGGTGGTGGTTGGGCGCCGGCCCGCGCGCACAACATGCACGCGAGCAATGTCATCGAGAATCCCGCAACTTTCATCCCGGCCTCCCTCACGGCGCTCGAGCGCCGCTCCCGGCGATCGGACGAGGCTAACCGAGGCCGGCGTGCTCCGCCACCGTTGCCCTGAAGTTAGGTCCGCCGACACGCATATAGATAGGTAAACACCCCAGGCGCGATATCAATTTCCGATTCGGACTGGGGACAGCGGTGCCGGTGTAAAAAGTGGGGAGAGCACCGCCGGGCACGCCGGTCACCGACTGCGATACGATCATCGACATGAAGAACATGTTGGCCGTCCTTGTCGCATTTCTGGCCGTGCTCTCACCGCAGCTCCAGGCGCAGGATTCGCCAGCGAACAGGTCACGCCTGCTGGTGCTCACCGACATAGAGGCCGATCCCGATGACACGCAGTCGCTGGTGCGGCTGCTGTTGTACTCGAACGAGATCGACATCGAGGGCCTCGTCGCGACCACTTCCACTCACATGCGCGAAGAGATCCACCCGGACAGCATTCGCGCCGTGCTCGACGCGTATGACAAGGTGCGCGCCAATCTTCTGCACCACGCGTCGGGATATCCGCCGACGAACGAGTTGCGCAAGCTCGTCGCGGAAGGGCAGCCCGTCTACGGCATGGCGGGGGTGGGAAAGGGGAAGGACACCGCGGGCTCGCGGCTCATCCTGAAGGCGCTCGAGTCGCGCGACCCACGGCCGCTGTGGGTCTCGGTCTGGGGTGGGGCGAACACCCTGGCGCAGGCGCTGTTTACGTTACGGGAGACGCAGGGTGCGGATGCGGCGGCGAAAGCGGTCGCAAAACTGCGCGTCTACACGATCTCCGACCAGGACGACAGCGGCGCGTGGATCCGCAGCGAATTCCCGGGCCTGTTCTACATCGTGAGCCCCGGCGGATACGGTGGCGCGACGTGGACCGGCATCCATTTCGTCGTGCCGGGTCTCGGCGATCATCCGATCAACCAGGTCATCGCCAATCGCTGGCTCGCGGAACACATCCAGCAGGGGCATGGTCCCCTCGGCGCGATGTATCCGGACGTCGCGTACTCGATGGAAGGCGATACGCCGGCTTACCTGTCCCTGATCCCGAACGGCCTCAACGCGCCGGAACATCCGGAGTGGGGTGGCTGGGGAGGCCGGTACGAGCTCTATCTACCCGGGCTCGAGTCGATCGACACGAAGGGATTCACGGGCGGTGTGCCGGTGGAGCCCGAGACTCGCGCCATCTGGACGAACGCCCTCGATAAAGTGACGCCCGATGTCGCGCCCGAGCATGGCCGGGCCGCGAAACCGGGTGACCAGTCCTCGACCGGATATCGCGAAACTGTCTGGCGCTGGCGAGTGGCAATCCAGAACGACTTCGCCGCGCGCATGGACTGGACCGTCCAGTCGCCGCGCGACGCCAATCATCCGCCGGTGCCGCGCCTGCGCCACGGCAACGCCATCCCGGCGCGGTCCGGCGAGCACGTCACGCTGGACGCCGCCGCCAGCACCGATCCGGACGGCGACAGTCTGAGCTACCGCTGGTATCACTACCCGGAGGCGGGTAGCTGGAAGGAATCCGTCGAGATGCGCGGCGCCGACAATCTGAGCCGGCGTGTATTCATCGCGCCCAGGGTGACGAAACGCGAGACCGCGCACTTCATCCTCGAGGTCACGGACAAGGGGTCTCCGGCGCTCACCCGCTACGAGCGGGTCATCGTCACGATCGATCCGTAGTCACCTCGCGACGGAAAATAGTCAGTCCCGCGTATCCACCGCGATCCAGTTGACCTCCCACGTCTTGCCGCCGTCGGCCGAGAATGCCTGCTCGAAGCGGCACGACCTGGGCGTGATATCGGAGATCACGAAGCGCACCAGGATTTCGCGTCCGTCCAGCGTGTCGTAGTTGTAGAACTCGCCACGCCCGTTGCCGAATCCGCCCAGCGCCGGCGCCGCCATGACGCCGCCGCGCGCGTTCGCGAAGTTGAGACTCCACTGGCGCGTCTCCGGATTGAAGAGTCTGAGGCTCAGCGCCTCGATCTGGCCCGCGGGTCCGGTGACGTCCAGCTCGACGAGATTGGCCCGGCCGTCCCACACCTTCCTGACAACCGTCGTGCCTTCGTATTCGACCCAGGTGCCGGAGCCGGTGAGCGGCTTGGTCAGGCGCTTGAGGTGGGTCTTCCACGTGCCGATCTCGAAATCGAAGTCGCTTGGCGCGCCGCGCTTCGTGAATTCGGGCGGAAGGTCCGCGGAGAAGAGCACGGGCGCGAAGATCGCGCAGCCGAACATTGCGATGAGTGTGCGAGCCCAGGTTTTCATGGCCTTCTCCTCCGTGCGTTTTCACGATGTACCGACGGTGTCGGCTCAGCGGCACGGAAAGGCTAGCCGAGGGAGGGCTCGGCCGCCACGCAACGACCCCTGGCGCGCGATTCGAGTGGACAATCGAGCCTCCGCGGGAACAACAATACGCCCCCGGGAGGTCACCCATGCGGCGCAGAACCTTCGTCACCTCGGTCCTATCCGCCGGCGCGGCAACGCTGCTGCCGGCACGGCGATCGCTCGCCGCGACCGCGGACACGCCGGCGGTCGGCAGAACGGGCAAGCAACTCGTGCTCGGCGGCCGTGACATCGACGAATTGCGCGGCGCCATCCGCGGCCAACTACTGACGGCCGGCGAGGAAGGTTACGAGCAGGCGCGGCGAATCTGGAACGGCGCGTTCGATCGCCGGCCGGCGCTCATCGTCCGATGCGCCGGCGCGGCGGACGTCGTGCAGGCCGTGAACTTCGCCCGCGACCACGACGTGCTGATCGCGGTGCGCGCCGGAGGGCACAGCCTGTCGGGGCAGTCCGTTTGCGACGGTGGCCTGATGATCGACCTGTCGAACATGCGCGCCGTGCGCGTGGACCCGATCGCGCGCACGGCGCGCGTCGAAGCCGGCTCCCTGTTAGGCGATCTCGATCGCGAGGCGCAGGCTTTCGGCCTGGCGACGCCCGCCGGCCGCGTTTCGCACACCGGCGCCGCAGGCCTGACGCTGGGCGGTGGTTTCGGCCGGCTCACGCCGCGCTTCGGCCTCTCGAGCGACAACCTGCGCGCCGCGGACGTGATCACGGCCGCTGGCAAATATGTGCGCACCAGCAAGGAAGAGAGCCGCGATCTCTTGTGGGGGTTGCAGGGCGGCGGCGGCAATTTCGGCGTGGTGACTTCCTTCGAATATCAGCTTCATCCCGTGTCACCAGGAATGTACGGCGGCGTGTTGGTCTATCCACTCGCCCAGGCGAAGGAACTGCTGCGTTTCCTCGCGGAATTTTCCGAGCGCAAGCCCGATGAGCTGTTCATCGACACGATGCTCGGTAACCTGCCGCAGGTCGGGAAGGCGCTGGCGTTTTCCGTCTGCTACAGCGGTGCCCCGGAGAATGCCGAAGAGGTCGTCAAACCACTGCGGCGGTTCGGCCCCGTCGTGGATGCGCTGCGGCCGGCCAGCTACATCGAGCTGCAGTCGGCCCAGGATCGCGGCTCGCCGCACGGTGACGGTTACTACGAGCGCTCCGGGTTCCTCACGAGCATCACGCCGGAGCTGATCGATACCGCCGTCGAGGCGATGGAATCCGCCGATCCGCCCGGTGCGCGCATCGTGTTCACGGGCGACTGCGCCGGCGCATTCAACCGGGTCGCGCGCGACGCCACGGCTTTCTGGAATCGCGACGCTCGCGCCACGCTCATCGTGCAGAGCTCCTGGAAGGATCCGCGCGACGCGGCGGCTTCGGAAGCGAACCTGCGCTGGGCACGCGCCACGTTCGAACGGCTCGCGCCATACACCAAGGGGTTCTACGTGAACACGCTGGCCGCGGACGATCCGCAGCAGCGTGTGCGCGCGACCTACGGCGACAATTTCGCCCGGCTGGTGGCGCTCAAGCGCAAGTACGACCCGGCGAACCTGTTCCGGCGCAATGCGAACATCGATCCGGAAGCCGGCTGAGTAGCGAGGCGACTAACTTTCCACGCCGCGGGGCGGTTGGCAGGCGGTAGAAAGGTGTAAGCTGCGTCAGCCGGCCGGGTGTCACGCACCACGACCGGTCCGCACAACAAGAACATCCACGAGATCGAGGGAGAGCCATGTCCAGCAATCCGTATACGCCCCCGCGAGCCGCCGTCAGCGATATCGCGTCCGAGCAGGAATACCAGGAAGTACGCATGTTTGCCGCGAGCGGCCGCATCGGGCGCTTGCGTTATCTCGCCTACACCACGGGTGCGTACATCATTGCCGCGCTGATCGTCGCGTTCGCGGGCGCATTGCTTGACCCGAGCGAGTCGGCGGCGACGCTTCTGCTGGTCGTGATTTATGTCCCGATGGTCGTCTTCTGCGTGCTCGTCGCCATACAGCGCAGCCATGACATGGACTGGAACGGCTGGACAGTCCTGCTCATGATCATTCCGCTGATCGGATTCATCTGGGTCTTCAACCCGGGCACCGACGGTGAAAACAAGTACGGCCTGCCGCCGCCGCCCAATACCCTGGGCGTGAAGATCCTGGGATTCCTGTTCCCGGCCCTTTGCATCATCGGAATCCTGGCGGCGATCGCCATTCCCGCGTACATGGCGAGGAGCGCGGGATATTGAGCAGTCGTCCCGAACTATCTACCGTGATGGGCGTTCGCGAATGCGCCTGACGGCCGCGCTGCTGTTGTCAGGCGTCATCTTCCTGGCAGGCTGCTCCAGGGAGGAAGAATCCCGGCCTGCTCTCGAGCAGGCCCGGGGGAAATTCCAGGCATCGGTCGATGAAGCCGAGGCCAGGATCTCCGAAAGCGCCACCGAGGCCAGGAAGGCCCTGGCCGCCGCAAGGAAACGATGGGACGAGCTCCGGCCGGAAGCCGAGAAAGCCGTCGCTTCCCTCGAACAGCGCATCGACAATCTCGTAGAGGATTCGGAAGCCTTGAAGCGCCTCCCTCCGGACGTGCTCGAACGGGTGCGGGAGCGCCTCGACGCCATGCGCAGGAAACTCGCTGAGGCCAGGGTTGCGTACGGGCAGGGCGACACGGAACTGGCCGTCGAAAAAGCCGATGCCGTCCAGCGGGAACGCGCGGCCGTCGAAGAGCTGCTCGTGGAGAGGCCCGACTAGTCATCCCTGGGGCTACGCCGAACGATAGTGATCCTGCATCGGATAGCGACGCGCATACCACGCGAACGCAAGCGCGACGACGAGCGCGAACGCAGCGAAGAAGAACATCAGGAATGCGCTCTCGGTGAGACCGGTGCTGGCCACCCGCGAGATGACCGCCTCGTTGCGAATGGTCGCGTTGACCAGCAGCACCCAGAGGTTGCCGATGGTCACCGCCAGGTACCAGAACGCCATGATCACGCCCTTCATGGATTGCGGCGCCTGGCTGTAGGCGAACTCGAGCCCCGTCGCCGACACGAGCACTTCGCCGAACGTCAGCAGCACATAGGGCAGCACCTGCCAGACGATCGATACCGCGTCGCCGCCGTCGATCGCCAGTTGTATGGCGCCGGCCGCGATCCAGGCGAGACCGGAGAACGCGATGCCGAAGCCCATCTTGCGAAGCTGCGTCACCTCGATGCCGAAGCGGCGCAGCGCGGGGTAGAGCACGAGATTGTTGAAGGGAATCAGGATCATCACGAGCGCCGGGTTCAGCGCCTGCATCTGCGCGGACGAGAACCACTCGGGCTTCGTCATCTGGTCCGCCTGCAGGATCCACGTCGACGCCTTCTGGTCGAACAGCGACCAGAACGGCGTCGTGAGCGCGAACACGATGAGTATGCGCAACACCGCGCGCACGCCTTCGATCTGTTCCAGCGGATGAACGCTGTTCGCGCGATCGAGCTGCATGTACGCGCCGGTGCCACCGAACGCCAGCAGCAAGACGAGCGCGAGACACACCGACGCAACGAAGTCGAGCGATCCCATCATCGCGAGCGCGCCGACGGCGAGTGCGGCGCCGATACCCGCGATCACGAGCCCTGGGCGCCCCTGTCCCTCTGCGCGCGACCACAGCGCGGTGTGCGCGACCCGCAGGAACGAATGCGGATCGGCGGCCGCGGGTGGAACGTTCACGTACTTCTTGCGCCCCATGAAGAAGATTACGGTCGCGATGAACATCAGGATGCCGGGAATGCCGAACGCCCAGGCCGCGCCGTATTTGCGCAGCACGATGGGCATGAGCAGCGAGGCGAAGAACGATCCGAAGTTGATCGTCCAGTAGAACGCATCGAACACGACCTTCGCGATGTGCTTGTTCGACTGGTCGAACTGGTCGCCGACGAACGAAACGACGAGTGGTTTGATGCCGCCGGAACCGAGCGCGATCAGGAAAAGCCCGGTGTAGAAGCCGGTGCGGTTGTCCTCGAACGCCGCGAGACAGGCATGCCCCACGCAGTAGACCAGCGACAGGTACAGGATCGTGCGGTACTTGCCTAACAACCGGTCGGCGATCCAGCCGCCGAGCAACGGGAAGAAGTACACGCCGATCACGAAGGAGTGGAACACGTCCTTGGCGATCCCGGCTCGTTCGGCCTCCGGCGCATATAAGAGCAGTGAGGTGACCAGGAACGGCGTGAGGATGTTGCGCATCCCGTAGAAGCTGAAGCGTTCGCAGGCCTCGTTGCCGATGATGTAAGGAACCTGGCGCGGCAGCCGGGCACTGGCGGGAGCGGCCGGTGTATTGAGCTCGGCGGTGGACATCGATGGCGGGCCCTTCAGGTGGTCACTGACGTGAACGGTGCCGACGAATGACTGATGGGTCAATAAGAGTCGCCACGGAAATGCCGTCGTGCGGCTGATCTCACCAGGGGCCTAGGCGGTACGCACTCCAGCGCCGTCGCGCACGACGCCGAGGATCGCTTCCCCATATCGTTCGAGCTTCGTCGCGCCGATTCCCGAGATTCCCCGCAGATCTTCCAGCGATTCGGGGAGCCGCCGCGCGATCTCGAGCAGGGTGGCATCGTGAAACACCGTGTACGCCGGCACCGCGTGCTCCTTCGCCACGCCCTTTCGCCACTCCCGCAGCGCCTCGAAGACTTCTCCCGCCTCGCCGGACAGGGCCTCGCGCGGGCGCTCGGTAGCTAGTGCGCCGCGTTTGCTCCGCGGCTGCCGCGCGGGCTTCTCCGACGGCTTTCGCAGCTTGAGCTTCCGGCGCCCGCTCAGCACTTCGCGCGCCTCCGGCGTCAATTGCAGGACGTTGAACCGGTCGTAGTCCACGCGTACGAGCTTCAGCGCGACGAGCTGGCGGATGACGGCGCGCCATTGCAGCGCGGAGAGCTCCGTGCCGATCCCGAACGTGCTCACGCGATCGTGACCGAACTGTTCCACCTTCGCGGTGCGTTGCCCGGTCAGCACGTCGATGATCTGCACCGCGCCGAATCCGAAGCTGCTCGCCTGTTCGCAGCGATAGATGCAGGACATGAGCTTGCGCGCCGCTTCGGTGGCGTCCCATTCCTCGGGCGGCGTCAGGCAGTTGTCGCAGTTGCCGCACGGACTGCTCGCTTCGCCGAAATAGTCGAGCAGCCGGATCCGGCGGCAGTCCGCGGCCTCGCACAGCCCCAACAAGGCGTCGAGCTTCGCTCCCGCCACGCGTTTGAATTCCTCGCCCGAGGGCGACTGGTCGATGAGCCGCCGCTGCTGAACGACGTCGGCGAGCCCGTAGATCATCCACGCATCCGCGGGCAGGCCGTCGCGCCCGGCGCGGCCGGTCTCCTGGTAATACGCCTCGATGCTCTTCGGCAGGTCGAGGTGCGCGACGAAACGCACGTCCGGCTTGTCGATCCCCATGCCGAACGCGATGGTCGCCACCATCACGATGCCGTCTTCGCGGATGAACCGGCTGAGATGTTCGTCGCGCGTCTCGTGTTCCTTGTCCGCGTGATAGGGCAGTGCGTCGATACCGGAGTCCTTCAGGAACGCCGCGGTCTCGTCGACCGACTTGCGCGTGAAGCAATAGACGATGCCCGAATGTCCGGCGTGCTCCTCGCGAATGAACTGCAGCAACTGCTTGCGTGCGTTGTCGCGCTCGGCGATCCGGTAACGAATGTTCGGTCGATCGAAGCTCGCGATGAAGACCCGGGCGGAATCGAGCTTCAGCCGCGCGAGGATTTCCTTGCGCGTGATGGCGTCGGCCGTCGCGGTGAGCGCGATGCGCGGCACATTCGGGTAACGTTCGGCCAGCACCGAGAGCCGCAGGTACTCCGGACGAAAGTCGTGACCCCACTGGGACACGCAATGCGCTTCGTCGATCGCGAACAGCGCGATCGCGCTCGCATCCAGCAGGTCGAGACATCGATCCGTGACCAGCCGTTCGGGCGCCACGTACAGGATGTCGACTTCGCCGGCGCGGACGGACTTCTCCACCCGCTGTTGCTCGGGCCACGACAACGACGAATTGAGGTACTCGGCGCGGACGCCGGCCTCCCGCAGCGCGGCGACCTGGTCCTGCATCAACGCGATGAGCGGGGAAACCACCACGCCCATTCCGTCGCGCACCAGTGACGGGACCTGGTAACAGAGGGACTTGCCGCCGCCCGTGGGCAGCAGGACCAGCGCATCGCCCCCGGTCGCGACATGGCCGATGATGTCCGCCTGCGGCCCGCGAAATTCCGAGTAACCCCAGACCTCGCGCAACAGCCGGCTCGCCTGGCTCATGATTTCGTTCATTGCGTCGATTGTTGCCGGATTCGGCAGGCGCGCAAGGCTTCACTCCCCGTGAAATGGCGGATTTGCACTCCTGCCGCCGCGGTGTTCGTCCGGCGTGGAGAGCCTGCCTGGGCCGCGATCAGCGGCCGCTTGTCGGCAACTGATCGACGCCGGCGGACCCGTGGCGACGCGGTCCGCCGGCTTGCTCGCGCGTGATGCCGCGAGCGTATCCCTCTCAGACCGCGAGCTGGATCACCGAGTACGACCGCGGTGGCAGCTTGATCGTCATCTTCCCGCCGGCGGTGATGCCATCGAGCTTCGCCGCGACCACCTTGTTGGGATCCTCGAAGGTATTGAACGCCTTGAGGTCGCTGCCGGTGACGGTCTCGGCGGCGACGACGCTCGTCGGTGTGACGTCGTTGAACCGCAGCGCGAGCTCGCGCTCGTCGCGCAGGTCGCGGTTGAGCGCGAACAACGCCACGCGGCGGTTCTTCGCATCGTAGGTGCCGACCACGTCCACGAAGGGCACGTGTCCGTCGCGCGCGTAGCTGCCGCGAATACCCGCGGCGCTGATCGGGTAGGTCTCGCTCTCGATCTGCAGGTCGAGCACGCGTCCGTGACCGTACTTGAGCGCCATGGCGTAGGGGTAATAAGTCGACTGGCGCAGGATGCCCTTGTCGCTCGTCATCAGCGGTGCAATCACGTTGACGATCTGCGCCAGGCATCCGACCTTCACGCGATCCGACTGCCGCATCAGCGTGTTCAGCAGGCCGCCGACCACGAGCGCATCCTCGAGGTTGTAGACCTCCTCGAGCAGTTTCGGCGCGAACTTGCCGTGTCCGTTGGTGTGGTCGCCCGAATTGGCGCGGTACCACACGTTCCACTCGTCGAACGACAGCCAGAGTTTCTTGGGCGAGCGTTTGATGCCCTGCACGTAATCGCACACCGCGCCGATCTCCTGGATCTGGCGCTCCATGTCGAGATTCATGGCGACGTAACGCTCGGTCTTGCCGCCGGTGGTTTCGGCATTGCCGTAGTAGCAATGCAGCGAAATGCCGTCGACCATGTCGTAACACTCCTCCAGCACCTCGCGATCCCATTGCAGGTAGGTCGCCATGCCGGGCGCGCTCGAGCCGCAGGCGATGAGCTGCACGTCCGGGTCGATGATGCGCGCCTGCTGCGCGATGTCGCGCGCCTTGCGGCCGTATTCGCGCGCGGTGAGCGTGCCGATCTGCCACGGCCCGTCCATCTCGTTGCCGAGGCACCAGTACTTCACCTTGTGAGGCTGCTCGTAGCCGTGCGAGCGGCGCAGGTCGCTCCACTTCGTGCCGCCCGGGAAGTTGCAGTACTCGATGTAGGCCACGGCCATCTCCGCGGTGCCCGTGCCCATGTTGAAACCCAGCAGCGGCTCCGTGCCCACGGCCTTGGCCCAGTCCATGAAATCGTTGGTGCCGAACTGGTTGGTCTCGATCGAGTTCCAGGCGCGTTCGAGCACGGTCGGCCGGTTCTTGCGCGGGCCCACGCCGTCGAGCCAGTTGTAACCCGACACGAAATTGCCGCCGGGGTAACGCATGATCGGCACGCCGAGCTCCTTCACCTCGCGCAGCGTGTCGGTGCGGAAGCCGCGCTTGTCGGAGAGCTTCGAGCCCGGCTCGTAGACGCCGGTGTAGACGGCGCGGCCAAGGTGCTCGAGGAAGGCGCCGAACAGCCGGCGGTCGAAGTCCTCGCGCGGCGTCACGAGCCCCAGCGTGACCTTCGCGGTGCGGCCCGCCGACTGCGAGTAGCTAGGAAGCGCGAAGGCGGAGGCTGCCGCGATGCCCGCACCGGCGAGCGAGGCTTGTTTGAGGAAGCGGCGGCGGCTGGTGCGATTCATCGGCGATACTCCGGAAAGTGAGTGAAGGCCGAGTATAGGCAGCGACGCCGCGCATACCCATACGCGCGCGCGTATGGATCAAGCCGTGATTTTGTATTCGATCTCCGCGCGGTATGGATCGCCGGGCCGCAGGATGCCGCTCGGGAAATGCGGATGATTCGGCGAGTCGGGGAGTCCCTGGGGTTC
The DNA here is from genome assembly GCA_023433705.1 of Pseudomonadota bacterium. Classification (GTDB taxonomy): domain Bacteria; phylum Pseudomonadota; class Gammaproteobacteria; order Steroidobacterales; family Steroidobacteraceae; genus CADEED01. The sequence goes on along the minus strand of JAEYUC010000065.1, from coordinate 63,679 downwards.
GAGGATCAACCCGCTGCCCAGCGCGGGATGCGCGCGCGACAGGAATTGCCCGTTGTAGAACTGGAGCCCGGGGCCGGTGCCTTTCATGGTCAGCGTGAGGTCGCCGCTCGGCGAGGTGAGCTCGCAGGTGCAGTCGGCATCGCGGGACAACACCCAGCAATGATCGTAACCCCCGCCGAGCGCGAGTTGCGGATGAGAGTCCGTGGGAGGTGGGGCCAGCCGTCGCTGCGTCCGGAAATCGAAGATGGTGTCATCCACGCGCGCGATCTCGCCCGTGGGGATGAGCCCCGGACCCACGGGTAGATAGTGATCCGCGGGAATGCGCAGGCGATGTTCGACGGCGGGCGAGCGCGGGTCGCCGGAGATGTTGAAGTACGGGTGATAGGTGAGGTTGATGGGAGTGGCCGCATCCGTGCGCGCGCCGAAGCGGATGGTGAGCGCATTCCTGCGCACGCTGAGGTCGAGCGTGACGTCGACGTTGCCCGGGTAACCTTCCTCGCCCGCGGGCGAATGCAGGCCGAGCGACACCCGCTCGCGGCCCCGCACTTCGAGCACGCGCCACAACCGCTTGTTGAAACCGGTCTCACCGCCGTGCAGGTGATTCACGCCCTCGTTGGTGGTCAACTGGTGCGTGACGCCGTCGAGCGCGAACCGTCCGTTCGCGATGCGGTTGCCGAACCGGCCGACCACGGGACCGACATTGTCGCGATCGCGCTCGTACTCTTCGATCCGGTCGAAGTGCAGGATGAGATCGCGGCGTACGCCGCGCACGGGATACGTGAGCCGCCGCAGTATGGCGCCATAGGTGAGGACTTCGGCCTGCAGGCCGTCCTCTTCGCCCAGCGTGATGGCCTCGACTTCGCGGCCGTCCGCGAGACGGCCGAAGGAACGCACGTTCGTTGTCACTGGTTTCTTCCGATCGGGGGCTATCTACCCGGCAGCCGGGGTTCAGGCGCCCGCACATGAGTGTTCTTGGGGGCGGCAGATTGCCGGACGGACGCGGTGACCACAAGGCGAAAGCCGGCCGTGCGTTTCGGGACGTCCCGATCGCTTTCCGGGTGACATCTCTACTACAGTCGTGGCAGGATCTACTACAACAGTAATAGAACTGGCGGAAAAGGCCATGACTTCGAAGAAGCGTGTCGGTGCCGCGTTATTGGTCGCGAGCCTTCCATGCCTGGCTTCCGGGGCCGAGATGAACGTGGTCGAGCAGGTGGCCGAGGGCGGTGTCGCGGTGCTGGTCACGTTGGGACTGTCGGTGCTGTTCCTGGCGGTGGCGATCGAACGACTGGTGAACCTGCGTGCTCGCGCGCTGTTGCCACCCGATTTGATCGAGCGAATCCAGCCGCTATGGGAAGCGCATCGCTTCGACGAGATCGAGAAGGTGCTGGCCGACGATGACAGCACGCTGGCGCGCGTCATCGCGTGCCTGGTCGAACATCGTCATCAACCCTTTGCGGTCGCAAGCCAGCTTGCCGGTGACCTTGCGTCGAGGGAACTGCGCCGGCATCAGCAAAAAGCCTACGCACTGGCGATCGTCGCGACCGTTGCGCCCATCGTCGGCCTGCTCGGCACGGTGTTGGGCATGGTGGAGGCATTCCACGTGATCGCCTACTCGGACGCGATGGGGAATCCCGCCCTGCTCGCCGGCGGCATTTCGAAGGCGCTCGTCAATACGGCCGCGGGTCTGGCGGTGGCGCTGCCCGCGTTGGGCATGCATCACTACTGCAAGCACCGGCTGGCGACGTACGGCCTCGAGCTGGAAAGGCAGATCGATGCGCTGATCAAACTGCGTTTCCTGTCCCCGCCGGAAGCGCCGCTGCTGCGGGCGGTTCAACATGCGCATTGACGTGGGCGAAGAGGAACATCCGGAGATCGGACTGATCGCGCTGATCGACTGCATCTTCTTCCTGTTGATGTTCTTCATGCTCGCGACTTCGTTCAAACAACCCGTGGGAGAGAAGCCGCAGAAGGAAATGCCGATCTCCCTGCCGGTCGCGCAGTACAGCCTCGATCGCGCGACCGCGAGCGCGCCCCCGCTCGCGATCGGCATCGACAAGAAGGGCGTGTTTTATCTCGACGGAAACAGGATATCGGTGCAGGGTTTGCACGCTCGCCTGAGGCGGGAGGCGGCCGTGGATCCCACTCGCCCGATTCGCATCGAAGGCGACGAAATGGCGCGCTACCAGGACATCGTGCACGTGCTCGACCTGTGCCAGTTCGAAGGTCTGACGAAGATTTCGATGCGCACCCGGCAATGAAAGAGGTCGTGACCACGGTCGCGTAAACGGTGCGCCGGCCATACCTTTCGCTGTCCTTGATCGTGCACGCTGCGCTGCTGGCAACGCTGTATTACTTCGGCAGCTACCAGCCGGAGCTGCGCGAGCAGGGGGAGCAGGTCGCATCCAGTCTGAGAGCCACACACGAGGCCAGCACCGTCAAACGATTGCAGGATCTGCAGACCATCGAGGAGCTGCTCGGGAAATCGGCCGACCGTGTCGATTCGCAAGCGGAGCCGGTCGCGGCGCCTTTAGAGGAGCCGCGGACGCCCGAGGAAATGTTGGAGCGGGCGCGCGAGCTTTCCAAGGCGATCGATGAGCTCGACGAGGAAATCCGCGCCGAGGAGCTGCGCGAGCTGCTGGGCATGTCCGGGCCGCGGCCGACGCCCGAGCCGCCGACGCTCGAGTCGCCCGCCGTGCCGCAGGCACCGGACGAAGAAACGCCGACGGGCAGCGACGATGTCCCGCCCGATCCTGCTGGCTCGCCTGTGCCAGTCACCCATGAAATGGCGGCCCGCGAAGTCGCCGCACTCGAAGCAAAAGCGCGGGAAACGTTGATCAAACGTCAGCAGCGACTGGAGGCCAGGGCGAACGGCGTGCCGGTGGAGGGGCTCGAGTCCGCCGCGGGCGAATCAGGCAGCAGCACCGCCGCCGCGGCGTCGGCGGGAACGGGCCAGGGTTCCGGCGCGGTCGGCGCGCAGATCGTGGACTTCATCCGCGCGACCGGGAGCATCGACCCGAAGGTCCTGTCGACGACCTATTCGAACATGAGGATCTTCAGCCAGGGCTGGGGCCAGATTCCGGCGGTCGACACCCACGACCTGGTGCGCGGACGCGGTCGCATGTTCGGCGCGGGCGGTGAATACGCGAACCGTGTGTACCTGAATACCTGGTACATCATCGGGCCGTTCGCGGGGCGCCACGGCGCCGGGCTATTCGAAAATCCGGCGTACCCGCCGGAGCAGGCGGTGCTGCTGGATGCGGTGTACTACGGAAAGGACAAGCGTCTGCTCAGGTGGCGCTACGTGATCGCGCAAAGTTATCCGCTGGTTCCTCCCGACTCGGTCGAGGACGCCGTCTACTACGGCTACACGGAAGTCTTCGTCGATGAGGATTGCGACCTGACCGCGTGGATAGGCGTCGATGACGACGTCCAGATCTATTTGAACGACCGGCTGGTGTGGAGGGGCGGCAACGCCGACAAGCAGTGGTACTTCGATGCCGTCTTCAGGCCGGACTCAACCGACCTGCTGCGCGACTACAACCGGACCGAGGCCAAGCGCGTCCTGCACTTCGAGAAGGGCCGCAACAAGATCTTCTTCAAGCTCTCGAATGGGCCCAACCATTCGTTCCTGTCTTTCGTGTTGACGCGGTAAGTAGACAGAGAGCGGGGAAGGGTGATCCCCGCGTGCCCGCGGGGGTTCCCGTCAATGACGCGGTTTACTCAAGGGCAGCTCGAACGAGCTCACGGGCAGGCCGTCCACCGACTTCAGCTCGCATACGCCGCCGTCCGACCAGCAATATCGCACGCGCGTCGCCGCGGGCAGGGCGGCGCGGTCGATCTCGATCCGGCCGCCGCGTTGTTTCGCGGCCGCCGCGACGCAGCTCTTCGGCTCCGCTCCGCACAGCGCGAATCCCGCGACGGAATTCTCCTTCGCGTCGGTCGTGCTCAACGCCGGCGTGAATTCCAGCACCAGCGATTCGCCCGCGGTCGCCACGCGCGGCACGACGCCATTCTTCACGCCAGCTCCCTTCAGTGCCCTGGATACGGCGTACGCACGCTGCGCCACGACATACTTCTGGCGCGGGTGAATGTCCGCGTCCTCGCCCACGTCCTGGGTGACGACGAGGCCTACGTGCGGGTCGCGCAGCGCGACCTGCTGCTGGATGTTGCGCAGGCTGGCCCACTGCGATTCCGCCGGCGGCTGCTGGATGGCGCCGTAGTTAGGGAGCTGAACGACGATGAACGGCAGCTTCTCGCGGCCGAACCAGCGGCGCCAGTCGTGGACCAGGCCCGGGAGCAATTGCGAGTAGTCGCCCTTGTCGACGTTCGATTCGCCCTGGTACCAGATGACCCCGGTGGGTGCGAGCGGCTGCAGCGGGGCGATCATGCCGTTGAACATGCCGGTGATGCCAGTGACGCTTTCCCACGGCGTGCGCGGTGGATAGCCCGTCTCCTTGGGCACGAAGCGATACTTCCATCCCTTGCCGAGCGGAACGAATTCGCCATCGTCGAAGCGGACGCCGACGTCGGCTTCCGGTCCGTACATGCCGCCGGCGTCCCAGGTGCTCGTGACGAACACGCTGAACTGGTTGACGCCGGGCCGGAGCAATCCCGGATCGAGGCGATATTCGCGATGCGTTCCGTAACCGAACGTGTTGGCGACGAACTTGCCGTTGAGCCAGGTCGTGTCCACTTCGTCGATCTTTCCCAGCACGAAGGTCGCGGCCTTCTTGCTCTGCGCCTCGGTGAGTTCGAAGTCATTCGAGTACCACAGGCTGCCCGTGAACTTCTCGAGGCGCGGGTCCGGATACTTGCGCCAGTCGATGAACGCGGCGTCTTGCCACCCGGCATCGCCGTCCAGCAAGCCCTTCTCCCAGACGGGCCCCATCGAGGAGTTCGCCAGCCACCATTTCACCCACTCGCCGGCGAATGCGACTTCCGCCGCGCGCGGTGCCGATCGGTACTGCCGGAGCAGCTCCACGCGCCTGCGGTAGTCAGGCAATTTCGCGAGCTCGTTTTCCCCGATCCACGGCTCGATGGCCGCGCCGCCCCACGAGGCGTTGATCAAGCCGATGGGTAGTCCTTCCTCCGAGATCTTGCGGTGCGCGAAGAAGTAGCAGACCGCCGAGAACCGTTTGATCGTCTCGGCATCGGCGACCTTCCAGGAAGGTTTGTTTTCGAAATCCTCGCGGGGCGACACCGCGGTCTGGTGAGCGACCGCGAGCAGGCGAATGGACGGATGGCCCTGCAACACGTCGGCCGGCTGGTCCGTGGACCGGGCGACCGGATATTCCATGTTCGACTGGCCCGAGCACAGCCACACTTCTCCCGCCATCACATCCGAGAGCGTCGTCGCGGCGCCGTTGTCATCCTTCAACGTGAGCGTATACGGTCCGCCGGCCCGCAACGGCGCGGCCGAAACGCGCCAGCGCCCGTTCGCGTCGCTCCGGAGCGGATAGCTGGAACTATCTACCTCCAGCGTGAGGTTCCGATGCGGCGCCGCCCGGCCCGTGAAAACCAGCGGCACGCCGTGCGGCACCACCATGCCGCTGCCGAACACGTCGCCGAAAGTCGGGGCGGCGGCAGGCGCGGACTCCGCGGCGGCGGCCAATGCGAAAACGAGCAGGGGGAGAAGTACGGAGGCGATGCGCGTGAACATGCCGTTCATTTTGCCCCGGCGAGCAACTCGTCGCGATGTGCTTCGAACAATTCGCGCACGCTCGTGGCCGGCCGGCCCGCGACTTTCGCGAAATCTTCGCTCGTCACGGACATCGACGGCCCACCGAATCCGCGGCGCGCCGCGGCGCCGTCGGGATCGGTGGCGACCAGATCGATGGGCTTGCCCGCGACCGCGCTCGCGGCCTGCGCGATCTCGCGCGGACCGATCAGGTCTGGCCCGGTGATGTCGTATGCACGGTTCTCGTGACCAGGGGACGTGAGCACGCCCGCGGCGGCAGCCGCGCAATCCTCGCGCGTCACGTAACCGATGCGCGAATCGGAGTCCGATACGCGCGCCTTTCCGTCGGCCAGCATCTTCGCCGCCTGGCCCACGAGACCATTCGAGTAGATCGAGTTGCGCAGCATCGTCCAGGCGACGCCGCTCTTCTTTATCAACTCTTCGGTCTGGAAATGATCGCCGGCGAGGCCGGATGTTTCACCCTTGCTGATCGCGACGAACGATGTGTACGCGATGTGTTTGACGCCCGCGGCGACCGCGGCGTCGATCGCGTTCTTGTGCGCCTCGGGTCGCGGTCCCGCGCCGAAACCGATGCTGATCAGCAGCAGCTTCGTGCCGCCCGCGAACGCCTTCGGCAGGGTTTCGGGCTTCGCGAAATCGCCGAAGCGCGTGGCCGCGCCCAGCTTCTCGAACTCGGCGAGTTTCTCGGGCGTGCGGCTGACGAGAATCAGATCGCTCGCGGGCACGCCGCGCGCGAGCAGTTCCTTCACGACCAATCCGCCGAGCTGGCCGGAGGCTCCGGAGACGACGATCTTTCCCTGCGAAGCGGCGGCGGCCGACGGGGCGCCGGTGGCGCCCATGAACATCGCGCCGAAAGCGAGCAGGAGAGTGAGCGACGTGCGCCGCGTATGTGTCGGGTTTCGCATTTGAAGGTCGCTCACTTCCGGGCCTTCAACATGCCATTCGATTCCAGCCACAACATGAACTGCGGGAACCATCCCGTGCTCGTCTTCGGCGGGTTGCCCAGACCGAAGCCGTGTCCGCCGTTCTGGTACAGGTGGAATTCGACCGGACGCTTCGCGTTCTTCCAGGCGGTGATCAACCCGTACTCGTTGTTGCCGAACAGCGGATCGTCGGACGCGAGCGCGACGAACATGGGCGGCGCGTCGGCCGGCACTTCGACCGCACGCAGGCTGCCGTAGATAGGTGCGATGAACGCCGGCCTGTTCTCCGTCGACTGCAGCGTCGCCGCCATGGTCGTGCCGGCGCCGGCCGAGAAGCCCATCATGCCGATGCGATCCGGATCGATGTTCCACTCCTTCGCGCGCGAACGTACGAGCTTGAACGCCGCGGTAGCGTCCTCGAGCGGCAGCTTTATGATCGCCGCGAAATCGGGCGGACCCGGCCGCGCACCCGGCGTCGGCGCGGTGAGCGGATTGCCTTTGTTGAACTCTTCCCAGTCTGGTGCGGTGGGCAACAGGCGGTATTTCAGGACGAACGCCGCGACGCCGCGCTCGTTGAGCGCCTGCGCCACTTCCCAGCCTTCATTGCCCATCGAGAGGATGCGGAAACCGCCGCCCGGCGCGACGATCACCGCGGCGCCATTGGCCTTGGCCGGGTCCGGCAGGAAGGGAGTGAGCGTCGCGCGCGAAACGTTGCGCACGAACGGATCCCCCCACTGCTTGTACCAGGTCTCCTGCGCGGTCTGTCCCTCGACGCCGCCTGTATTCAGGGCAATGGCGTTGGGTTCCGGCGGGGCTTCGATCGGTGTCTTGGGTGGTTCCTGCGCGGACGCCAGGCTGGAGAGGCAGAGCAGTGCAATGAGCACGCCGCGGGATGAGTTGTTTGCTGCGGGCATGAGGTTCTCTCGGTCGTTGCGAATCGTGGGCCGATCATGCCACGGCGACCGGGGGTCGCCGCGAGGGCTGTCAGTTCTCGTATTGCACCGGATGAGTTCCAGCATCCGTGGGCCGGTGCGAGTAGTTAGGCGGCCGGAGGCTACCAGCGTTGGTGAACGAAGGGCTTGACGTCCGTCGAGTACAGGCTGGCGAGCTCCGCCAGCAGCCGGGCATCGAGAGGCCCTTTCGATCCTGCCGCCACGTTCTGTTCGACCTGTTCGACGCGCCGGGCGCCGGGGATCGAGCAGGTCACGGCGGGAAACGAGGCGATGTACCGCAGCGCGAGCTCGGGCAGTGTCATGCCGGGAGGCGCCAGGGCGCGCAACTTCTCCACGACCTCGAGACCCCGCTCGTATTCGAAGCCCGAGAAGGTCTCACCCTTGTCGAACGCCGCGCCTTCGCGGTTGAAGGCGCGGTGATCGTCGGGATGAAAGCGCGTCGCGCTCGACATCTTTCCGGTCAACATGCCGGACGAAAGCGGCAGTCGCGCGAGGATGCCGACCTTGCGTTCGGCCGCGCGCGGGAACAGAAGCTCGGCGGGACGCTGGCGCAGGATGTTGAAGATCACCTGCAGCGTCTGCAGCGCGGGATACTCCAGCGCCTTCAATCCTTCCTCGACACGTTCGACGCTGGCTCCATAGAAGCGGATCTTCCCGGCCTTCACGAGGTCATCGAGCACGCCGAAGACCTCGGGCATGTAGTAGACGTCGGTGGGTGGGCAGTGGAGCTGCACCAGGTCGAGCGCTTCCATTTCGAGATTCTCGAGGCAGCGCTCCACGTAACGCGTGAGGTTCTCCCGTGTGTAGCTGGCCGCGACATGAGGACTCGATCGACGGCCGACCTTTGTGGCGACCCGGAATGGATCCCGCCGTTCCCGGCGCAGGCGCGCCAGCAATCGCTCGCTGTGCCCGTCGCCGTAGACATCCGCCGTGTCGAAAAAGTTGATTCCCAGGTCGAGGGCGCGATGCAGGCAGCGCATGGCCTCCGCATCGTCCACCTGACCCCAGGTGCCACCAATGGCCCATGCGCCGAAACTGACGGTGGAAACCTCGAAACCGGTTCTACCCAGTATCTTGTATTGCACGGCCAAGAGGACTCCGGTGATTGCGTATTCGAGACAGAGACGTCGGCGGGAAGAATATCCGTCAACCCGATGACGTCGCCAGAGCAGGCGGTTTCGCCCGCGCCGAGGGCGAAAAGGACGAGGCCGCCGACATCGGCTGGAGCTGGCCCGAGACCTCACAACCCGGCGGTCCCCCTGGCGCGTTACGTGCACGGCAGCATCGAGAAGGCTGCTGGCTTCGCGAGTACGGGGATCGCGCCGGGCCGCGCGGTAGTTCGATCGAATTCGGTAGATAGGCAAGCGGCCACACTGTCGCCGTTTGGCGAATCCGCCGTCGTCGGGGTCACGACGCCCTCGCTGTCGGACAAAGGCCCGGATAATTAGAGGCCGAAGACGACAGCGCGCGCGCCTTACTACCTGTCTAGTCAGGGCGCATGAACCTCGCTACTCGCGCGCGCTCCGCACCGCCGGCGCAACCCGACCGTCTTGCTGGCCGACTGGCGATCCTCGCCTGCATTGCATCGCATTGGATAGGCATCGCAGGCGCGCAATCCGGCGACACGACGCCACCCACCACGCCGGGCACGCCCAGCGTCACCTCGCCCAGCAGCACGCAGCTCGTCGTCGCCTGGCCGAGGTCGATGGACAACGTCGGCGTGGCCGGCTATCGCGTCTACCGCAACGGGTCGACCACGCCGCTCCTCACGCAGATCGCGACCAACTTCACCGACAACGGATTGTCGCCATCGACCACCTATTCGTACGTGGTGCGGGCCATCGACGCGGCCGGCAACGCATCGGCCGCATCGCCCGCGGGCAGCGGCACGACGCGCGCGGGATCGTCCGCTCCCGACACGTCGCCTCCCACGACGCCGGGCACGCCGGTAGCGACGGCCGTCAGCAGCACGCGGATCGATCTCTCCTGGACCGGCTCGACGGACGCCGTGGGCGTGACCGGTTACCGGATCTATCGAGATGGCGCGACCACGCCAATCGCCACCGTCACGACGACGAGTTACTCCAACACCGGCCTGTCGCCTTCGACTACCTACTCATACACGGTGCGCGCGATCGATGCGGCGGGAAACGTTTCGAACGCTTCGGGAGCGGGCAGCGCGCGTACCTTGTCGGATCCGGGCGCGGATACGACAGCGCCGACGACACCGGGAACGCCATCGGCGACGGTCGTCAGCAGCTCGCGCATCGATCTGACCTGGGCCGCATCGACGGACGCGGTCGGTGTGAGTGGTTACCGGATCTATCGCAATGGTTCGAGCAGCCCGCACGTGACGGTCACCGCGACGAACTATTCGGACACCGGTCTCGCCCCATCGACGACGTACACGTACACGGTGCGCGCCTTCGACGCGGCCGGTAACGTATCGAACGCGTCGGGCGCTCGCAGTGCCACGACATCGGGCGGTTCGTCCGGAGGAGGCGACACGACGCCACCCACCACGCCGGGCACGCCCAGCGTCACCTCGCCCAGCAGCACGCAGCTCGTCGTCGCCTGGCCGAGGTCGATGGACAACGTCGGGGTGGCCGGCTATCGGGTCTACCGCAACGGGTCGACCACGCCGCTCCTCACACAGATCGCGACCAACTTCACCGACAACGGATTGTCGCCATCGACCACCTATTCGTACGTGGTGCGGGCCATCGACGCGGCCGGCAATGAATCGGCCGCATCGCCCACGGGTAGCGGAACCACGCGCGCAGGGTCGACGCAGCCGCCTCCGAACGGCGGGCTCGATTCGCGACCGTCGAACGACTCGTGTTTCGCGTGGGACCGGCCAAGCGCCGGTAGCACGATCTCGCTTTCCCGCTTCACGAACCTTTCCTTCACGGCGCCGGTGAAGATGCTGCAGGCGCCAGACAACAATCAGCATTGGTATGTACTCGAGCAGCGCGGCATCGTGCGCCGCTTCACGGGCGCGAACCCGTCGAGCGCAGTGGCCGTGCTCGATATCTCGAGCCGTGTCCCCAGGGTCTCGCAAACCGAGGCGGGCCTGCTGGGCATGGCGTTCCACCCGAATTTCCCCGCCGATCCGCGCGTGTTCCTCTATTACATCGACACGACCCTCGTGGGGCGTCTGTCGGCGTTCACCGCCAGCGTGGATTCGACCGGCGCCGCCACGATCAACGCGTCCTCCGAGCAGATACTGATGTCCATCAACAAGGACCTGGACCCGAACTCGGGCCCGGGCGCGCAGGACAATCACAACGGCGGCGACATCGCGTTCGGTCCCGACGGCTACCTATACCTCGGCACGGGCGACGGCGGCGGTGGCGGCGATCCGCAGGAGAGCGCTCAGCGCCTCACTACCTTGCTGGGCAAGATGCTGCGCATCCGCATCAATGGTCCCGGCGCCGCGTACGGCATCCCGTCGGACAATCCCTTCGCCGGCAACCCGGTGTGTCCCTCGATCGCGCGCGCAAGCGGCAATTGCCCCGAGATCTACGCCTGGGGTCTGCGCAATCCCTGGCGCTGGAGCTTCGATCGCGTCAGCGGAACCTTGTGGGTCGCGGACGTGGGGCAGGGCATGATCGAGGAGGTCAACACCATCCAGCGCGGAGGCAACTACGGGTGGGATTGCCGCGAGGGCGCGCACGACTACGAGACGGCCGGGTGTCCGTCGAGTGGTTTGATCGATCCTGTCGCGGAGTACGGACGCGCGCTCGGAGAATCGATCACCGGCGGTTACGTGTACCGCGGATCGCAGTCGACAACCCTCGCGGGCCGCTACCTGTTCGCCGATTTCGTATCCGGACGTATCTGGGCGTGGATCCCGGATCCCGCCAATCCATCGTCGCGCGCGCCGACCCAGTTGCTGCAGACCTCGCTCAACATCTCCTCCTTCGGCCAGGGCAACGACGGCGAGTTGTACGTCACGAACTACACCGACGGCGCGCTGCACCGGATCAACTTCCAGGGAGGCGGGAGCGGCACGGCTCCCGCGCGCCTGAGCGCGACCGGCTGCGTGAACCCCGCGAACCCGGCGCAGCCGGCCGCGGGACTGATTCCCTATTCGGTCAACGCGCAATTCTGGTCCGACGGTGCGGCGAAGGACCGCTGGATGGCGTTGCCCAACAACACGACGATCTCGGTCGGCTCGAACAACGACTGGGATTTTCCGAGCGGCACCGTGCTCATGAAGAATTTCCGCATCGGCTCGCGGCTCATCGAAACACGCCTGCTGATGCGCCATCCCGACGGTGACTGGGGTGGTTTCACCTACGAATGGAACACTCAGCAGACCGATGCGAACCTCCTGACGGGCGGCGCGTTGCGCGACATCGGCGGCGGTCAGCAATGGATCTTTCCGAACGAGGCGCAATGCCTGCAGTGCCATACCGCGGCCGCGGGTCGCTCGCTGGGGCTCGAGACCGCGCAGCTCAACCGCAATCACACCTATCCACAGACCGGACGCACCGCCAACGAATTGCTGACGCTCAACGGCATCGGATTGTTCACGCCCGCGATCACGAGCCCGTCATCGCAGCCCGTTCTGACCGACCCGACGAATACCGGTGCTTCGCTCACCAACCGAGCGCGTGCCTATCTGCACACCAACTGCGCGCAGTGTCACCGCCCGGGCGGGCCGACCGGCGTCAACCTTGATCTGCGTTACACGACGTCGTTCACGGCGACCAACACCTGCAACGTCACGCCGCAGGACGGCGACCTGGGTATCGGACCGAACGCGCGCCTCATCGCACCCGGCAACGCCGCGAATTCGGTGCTGATCCAGCGCGTGAACCGCCGCGACAGCAATGGCATGCCGCCGCTCGGTACCCGGCTGGTCGACACCGCGGGCGTGACCTTGCTGACCCAGTGGGTCAACAGCCTGCCGGGTTGTTAGCCCTCGGTCACCGGTTGGCCATCGACGGCGCGGCGCGCGGCGCGCCGGGCGCGAAGGTGTCTCCGAAGTAATTGCCCTTGAACCACAGCGGCCGCTGATCGGCATCCGACATCGCGCGCGTGATGCGATAGTTGGCCTCGACGAATCGCGCGCCGGCCTGCCAGTCGATCTGCTGCGCGATGTCGTCGCGCGGGCTGTGATAGGCGCCGCTCAGGAATTCGCCCCAATGCTTTTCGCCACCATTGGCGGTGCCGGTGGCCAGGAACACCGCAGGCACACCCTGCTTCACGAATTGATAGTGATCCGAGCGCGTGAAAATGCCCTGCGCGGGCCAGGGGTCGGGCGATAGTTTGATGTTCATCGGCGCCAGGGCCTTTTCGACCATCGGTCCGATCGTGGAATGACCGGCGCCGAATGCGACCACGTCCGTGAACGGGTAGAGCAGCAGTGGCATGTCGAGATCCACGTTGCCGACGATCTGTCCGATGGGCACGCTGGGGTGGCGTGCGTAGTAGTCAGCGCCCAGCAGTCCGTATTCTTCTCCCGTCGTCGCGATGAAGATCATCGAACGGCGGGCCTTGTCCGGATCCAGCGCGGCGGCGCGCGCCACTTCGAGCATCGTGGCGACCCCGGCGGCATTGTCGAGCGCGCCGTTGAGGATACGGTCAGCGTTGGCGTCGTCTGCTCCGGCCACCCTCATTCCCAGGCCGTCGAGGTGGGCCGACAACACGGTGTACTGCTTCGACAATTCCGGATCCGAGCCCTTGAGAATGCCGATCACGTTGGGGCTCGAGACTCGCTCCCAAGTCGCGGTGCCATGAACGGCCGCGCGGGTCTTGAGCTTGAAGCCACGCGGCATGCCACTGGGCTTGTCGGCCTCCGCCCTGATGTCGGCCAGCGTACGCGGCGCGCCGGCGAACGCCGCCTCGGCCGCGGGTCCATTCAGAAAGCCTCGCGCACGGATGCTCGCCGCTTCGTCGAATGCCTGGCCGTCGGGCTGCACCCACGCGCAGTCGGGATCGTTGGCGTATTCGAGAATGCGTTCCCACGGAAATGCCTTTTCCGATTCCAGGGTCTGCACGCTGAGCATTCCGATCGCGCCATGTTTCTGCGCGTTCAGGCCTTTCATGGCGCTCGCGTTCGCGCCTTCCTCGCTCGGCATGCCCTTCGGAAAGCCGCGCAAGACGACGACGATGGCGCCCCTGACGTCGAGTCCCTTGTAGTCGTCGAATCCAAGTAGTTTGTCTTCCAGGCCGTAACCCACGAACACCAGCGGAGCCGACACGTCGAGGTTCGGCTCGCGCGGATGCAGTCCGACGAGTACGTTGTCGGCGTGATCGAACTTCCGCTCGCCGCCGGGGCCGGAAATCTTCACCGAGCCGCGATCCGCGCCGCGGGTGGTTTTCTGGAAGGTCACGCGCTGGAACCAGGTGCCGTCATCGCCGCCCGGCTCGAGTCCGTACGAGGCGAGCTGCGCCGCCACGTAGCGTGCGGCGATTTCGTGGCCGCGCGAGCCCGTGTCGCGGCCTTCCAGCAGATCGTCGGCCAGGAATTCCACGTGAGCGCGGAATCGATCCGGCGAAAATTCGGGCAAAGAGGGCGCAGCGTGGGCGAGTGTGACGACCAGCAACGCGGAAACGGTGGAAATGATCGTTTTCATGCGGCCATGGTCCACGGGCATATCAAACAAGTCCAGCGCGCCGGCCGCGGGTTACCGCATCGGACCCGCAATCCGGCTCGTTTCCTCGCATGGCGCGGCCTCGCGGTCGGGCCGATCCGGTAGAGTCGGGGCATGAAATCGCACGCACGCCGTCACCTCTCCGCAACCCGCCACGATGAAGTGCGGCGGATCGCCGCGACGCCGAAGCCCTGATCGCCCGCGGCTCGTCATTGATGGCCGGAATCCTCGCTCGGGTCACGGGCGCGCTGATCATCGCGACGCTGCTCTCGTTCGCCGGGCGTTGGCTCTGGGCGGCCGAGATGCTCGTCAACTTCCGCACGCACTTCGCGCTGGCGCTGATCCTCGCGATGATCGTCGCTCTCGTGATGCGACGTTGGCGCGTCGCGGGTTTTGCCGTCATCGGGCTCGCGCTCAACCTGTGGCCGATGTACGGCGCATTCTTCGCGCCCGCGCCGCGGCCGTTGGCGAATGCGAGGACGGTACGCGTGGCCGCGTTCAACGTGCACGTGAAGAACGAGAACCTGGCCGACATTGCGGCTCACCTGGATTCGCTGGCGGTCGACGTCGTGGTGCTCGCCGAACTGACGCCGACGGAGAAGGCGGAGCAGCTCGCCAAGCTACTTCCGAAGCTGCCGCACCATTACCTGGCGGAGAACGACGGTTTGTGGGGCGTCGCGATCCTGAGCCGCTGGCCGCTCATGGCTCCGCAGGTGGCGACGCGCGACGGAGTGAGGGTTGCGGCGCGCGCCGACGTCGATCTCGGCGATCGGACCTTCCGGCTCTATGGCGCCCATCTCATCTGGCCCGTGATGCCGAAAACGGCCGACGTCCGCAATGCGCAGTTGCAGGCCCTCGGACGCGAGCTCGCGGAATGCAGGCACGCCTGCGTCGCGGTCGGCGACTTCAACGTGACGCCCTGGTCGAGCCATTTGCGCGATGTGCTGAAGAATCCCGGCGTACGCGATTGCGCGGCCGGCCGCGGTCTTCTAACTACATGGTCGTCGCGCCTGCCGGCGGTGCTGCGCATCCGTATCGACCAATGCCTGGTCGCCGGCGCGGTGATCGTGGCCAACGTGCAGGTCGGCGACAGCGTGGGGTCCGATCACTTCGCGACGATCAACGATCTGTCGATCGGTGATCAGACATCACGAGTCACTCCGGAACGCTGATTCCGGAGCCACCAAGTTCCGCCGGGAAATCCTTGAGCTTCGGCTTGCCGTCGTGAATGCGCAGCACGGTCTCGGCGTAGTTCACGTGCACTCCGGGCTCGAAGCTCAGCTTCGGGAGCAGCGCGGCATACACGTCGACGAGACCGAATCCGGGATGATCCGTGAACAAGTGCCCGCCGCACTTCCTGCACCACTGCCGCGAGCTTCCCGGCGTCTTGTTGAACGTGCCGATGCTCTCGGCGCCCTGCGTCACCCTGAGTGCATCCGGCTTCCACAGCGTGAATGCATTGACGGGTCCCGCCGACCAGTGACGGCACGAGGAACAGTGGCAATAACCCATCGCGACGGGATCACCCGTCACTTCGAATTTCACTTCGCCGCAGAAGCAGCTGCTCGAATGCGTCATCGTCGTCACTCCTGAATGGTTGCGCGGCACTGTAGCCGCGCGGCGCGCCCTTCTGAATGACTGGCCGTCCGGCGTTCATGCGCGATCGTCCGGGAGATTTCCCTGCGCCGGCCCCTGTGCTTGAATCGGCCCATCCACGCTCTGGAGCGGATCATGCGCCTGGCACTCGCCTCGATACTCGTCTGTCTCTCGACTCTTTCGCATTCGCAGACTGCGCTGCCGCCCGGATACTGGCCCGAGGCGCAATCCGCCGAGATCCTGGCGAAGACCGAGCACATCAGGCTGGCGCCGTCGCTCGATGCGCTGACGGATGCGGAGCGCGCCGCGCTGCGGGATCTGCTGGCGGTCGGTGCGCTCATGCAAACCGTGTTCGAGCGTTCGCGGCATGCACAAGCCGAAGCCGCCGTCGCGAACCTCACGTCGCTGCATGCGAAGCTCGGCATGCCGGTCGCCACGCGCAACCTGCTCGATCTCTACCGGCTCAACCAGGGTCCGATCGCGACCACGCTCGACAACCGGCGCGTGCCGTTCCTGCCGGTCGCCGAGGAGGCGCGCGGCAAGAATGTCTATCCACCGGGCGCGACGAAGCAGCAGGTGGATGGATTCCTTTCCGCCAACCCGGCATCGCGCGACGAAATCCTCGCGGAACGCTCGGTCGTGCGGCGCGCGACGCGCGCGAACATCGAAGCGGATCTTGCGACGCTCGAGCGTTTCCCGCTGATCCGCGAGCTGCATCCCGGCCGGATGGAAAGCTTGCGGGCGCTCGCGAAACGCGCTTCGCCGGATGCGTTCTACGCGGTGCCGTACGCCATCGCCTATCCACGGGAAATGACGCGCGCGTTTGCATTGCTGATGAGCGCCGCCGACAAGGTCGAGGCCTCGGATGCCGAGTTCGCGCGCTACCTGCGTAACCGGGCGCGCGATCTCGTCTCGAACGACTACGAGTCCGGCGACGCGTCGTGGGTCACCGGGCGCTTCGCGCGGCTGAACGCGCAGATCGGCGCGTATGAAACCTACGACGACGCATTGTTCGGCGTGAAGGCCTTCCACAGCATGAGCATCCTGCTGCGCGACGAAGCCGCTTCGGAGGAATTGCGCAAGGCGCTCGGCGGCATCCAGTCCATAGAGGACGCGCTGCCGTACGAGCCGCGCAAGCGCGTGCGCGACGACATTCCGGTCGGCGTCTACGACGTGATCGCGGACTTCGGCCAGGCGCGCGGCACCAACACCGCGACCATCCTGCCGAACGACGCGTTGTTCTCGCGGCGTTATGGCCGGACCATCCTGCTGCGCGGGAACATCATGAAGAACCCCGTGCTGTTCGCGGCTGACGAACGCATCTGGCGCGCCGCCACGGCCGACGCGCACGGCGGCGATCTCAAACCCGAGGGGAACTTCCTGCGCACGTTGTGGCACGAAATCGGCCACTACCTCGGTCCCGACCGCGACCGCCAGGGGCGAACGCTCGACGTCGCGCTCGCCAATCACGCGGACGCCGTCGAAGAAATGAAATCCGATCTCGTATCGCTGTTCGCGCTGCATCGAATGAAACATCCATCGTTGCGCGCGATACAGGCGAGCGGCATCAAGCGCACGTTGCAGAACGTCAAACCACGCGCCGATCAGCCGTACCAGACCATGCAGCTCGTGCAGTTCAACTGGTTCCTCGACAAGGGTCTTATCAGCGCCGATCCGGTCACCGCCCGGCTGACTATCCACTACGACCGCTACTTCGAGACGATCGAGTCGTTGCTGAAGGAAGTCCTGCGGCTGCAGCACGAGGGCGGCGATGCGGCCGTCGCCGCGTTCTTCGCGCGGTGGACGACGTGGAAGCCCGAGCTGCACGAGAAGCTGGCCGAAAAGATCCGCGCGGCGCAGGGTGCCCGGTTCCGGATCGTGAAATACGCGGCGCTGGGCGAGTGATGCGACGGCCCCGGATCTTCCGCGTGCCTGAAGCCCGCGCGCGGGCCGCGCTCAGAACTGCCAGCGCACCTGCCCGAGCACGCTGCGTTCGATGAGCGCCCGCGAAGCCTCGTTGCCATATTCGGGATGGCTGCCGTTCAGGAGATTGCGGCCGACCAGCGACAGCTCGAGTCCCGGCATGACTGGCCACGCCAGGCGCACGTCCAGTTCGGTGTAGGCCGGTACGACCGGCGCGGGCAGCCGGGCCGTGTGCCGGAAATTGAAGTCGAGCTGCAGCGATGCCGGCAGGTCGAAGCGCGAGCGCAGCATCGCGACGTAGTCGGGATCGTTGCGCAACGTGTCGTTGTTCACGCCCACCGGGTCGGTGCTGTCGGGTTTCAACCGCAGCTCGTCTTCCATCCAGTTGAAGCCGGCGGAGATGAGCCACCACTTCACCGGCCGATATTCGCCCCAGGCTTCGATGCCGTAGATCTCGCCCTCGATCTTGTTCTCGATCTCCACGGGGATGGCCGTGCCGCTGCGCACCTTGTCCCACAGGTGCGCGAAGGCCGTGACGGAAAAGTTCAGCGAGTTGGTCGGCTGCACGCGGTAGCCGAGCTCGATCACGTTGGCGACTTCGGATTCGAAGTCCGGGCCACCCACGACGAAGTAGGGCGGAAAGCCCGGGAACCGCACGTCGCGGTCGTAACGCGCCGGCGCGCGCACCGCGCGCGACAACGAAGTCCATACGACTTGTTTGTCGGACGCCTTCCACGCGAGACGCGCGTTGGGAAGCACTTCGACACCGGTGTAGTCGTTGTACTCGAACTTGACGCCGAGCATGGCGGTCAGCGAGCGGGTCAACTCGATGTCGTCCTGGACGAACAGGTTCGCCCACGACAGCGACTTGCTGTCGGGCACGAATATCGTCGCGAATCCGGGATCGATCTCGTCGTGGCCCTGGCGATAACCACCGCCCCAGATCAGGCGATGCGCGCCGCGAGCGAACGCGTGCTGGAAGTCGAGATCGATGATGTCCGCGGTGGGCCCATAGAACAGCGCGTCGTCGCGCTCGGTGCGGTCGAAATACACCTGGACCTGGAGTTGCGAATCCGCGCTGAAGTCGCGCTGCCATCGGCCGAGCAGATTGGCGCCGGACACCGAGACGGGCGTGAGCTCGAAGGCTCCGATGAACCCGCGATGGCTGGTCTGGCCATCGTAGGCGTCGCCCTGCACCGTGAAGGAATCCTGCTCGCGGCGCCAGTCGGCGCGAAACCCGATCTGCGCGCGTTGCCAGTCGTCGTTGAGCGGGATGCCGCCGGAGCGCTCGGACTTGCCGAACTCCGAATACCTGCCGTACACGCGGAATGCGCCGGAGCCGAATTCCCGGCCGTAACGCAGCGCCGCGCCGAGCTCGGTGTCGCTGCCGGCGCCCGCGAGAAAAACGCCGGTCGTATCCTGCGCCGAACGGGTGATGACGTTGATGACGCCGTTGACCGCGTTCGCGCCCCACAACGTCGCGCCCGGTCCGCTGATCACTTCGATGCGCTCGACGTCCTCGAGCAGCACGTCCTGCTGATCCCAGAACACGCCCGAGAACAACGGTGTGTAGACAGTGCGGCCGTCGACGAGCACCAGCAGCTTGTTGCCGATCGCATTGTTGAAGCCGCGCGCGCTGATGGCGTACTGGCCGGCGTCGATGCGCGCGACCTGGAGATTGGGAGCGAGCCGCAGCGCTTCGGGAAGCGTCGTCGCGCCGGAGCGGCGCAACGCTTCGGCGGTGATGACGTAGATGGATGCGGCTGCGCCGGCGAGCGGCTCGCGCCGCTTCGACACCGACGTCACCTCGATGTCGAGCAACTGGTCGACCGACATCGACTTGAGCGCGCGCAACGTCTCGTCGTCGGCGCGCGCCGGCGAGGCTGCCAATACCACGAGCGCAACAAGGCCCAGGGTCCGCTTCATTCCGCGATCATGACTCCCTGATCGGCCAACAATCGTTGACCTCCGGCATATATCACGATGCCGGGATTAAGTAATCCCCGCCGCGCGAGTGGATAGGGGAAGCTCGCAGAAACGGCGCGGCGGGTAGTTTGACTGGCGGCCCGGTCACGCGGTCATCCGATGATCGCGCTTCAGTTCAGGCGGGTCCCGCCGATAACCCCTGACCATGATTGCCGCCATCCGCTCCGGGATCGGCTCTCTTGTGGGTCAATGGTTCGGTGGGGCGCGCAGGCGCCCGCGCGAAATCAACGATCGGCAGGGAAGCCGCGCGCAGCCTCGCCCCACGAGCGCGGCGGTGGGCGATGCGCGTTTTCCCGGTGTACATGCGGACGTCGCGATGCGGCGTTTCACCGCGCTCGCGCTCGATGCAAGCCTCGAGGACCTGCGCCGTGAGGCCCCCGCATCGGAACTCGCCGAACTCGAACCGGCCGCACGTGTGCTCGGCGATCTCGAGCTGCAGGCGAAGTATCTGCCGCGCCGGCCGTCGCTGTTGCCGCGGCTCATGAGCGCGATCAACAACGACTCGAATTCCCTGCGCGAGATGGCGAAGATCATCGGCGAAGATGGCGCGCTCCTGGGCGGTCTGCTCAGGCTGGCGAACAGCTCTTTCTATCGATTCAGCGGCAGCAAACCCATCGAAAGCCTCGAGAAGGCCGTCGCGCTCGTGGGCACGGATGGCTTGCGTTCGCTGGTTGCGACCGCGTTGCTGCACCCCGTGATGACGGGCGCGCGCGGACCGTTCTCTTCGTTCGCCGAGGCGACGTGGGAGCACAGCCAGTACGCGGCCGCGAGCGCCGAGCTCCACGCGGTTCGCATCGATCGCGCGGATGCGTTCAGTGCGCGCCTGCTCGTGATGCTGCTGGGCCTTGCGAGCAACGCGGTGTTCCGCATCGCGCGCGAACATTGCCCGGGCGCTGACAACATCCGCCCCGCCGCCATGGCCAGGCTACTCGACGACTGGGTGCCGCCCACCGCGATGCGCATCGCGGAGAACTGGCACCTGCCCGCGGATCTGCGCGGCATCCTGCTGGCGCCCGCCGAGCCCGGGCTCGCGCGCTCGGTGCGGTTCGGACGGCTGGCCGGCGCACTGCTGATGCTCGTGAAGCGCGGGCACATGCGCGAATTGTCGGCGCGCGCGATCGTGCTCGCCGACGATCATCGACGCGCCGAAGTCGATCGCCTCTGGGCGCGCCTCGCGATCATGCATCTCGCCGCCGCGCGCTGAACGTCGCCCGGTCGGGGTTTCCCGGAACGAAGGCTGGCACGAATTTCGCGGCTGAATTTCCATCACATCATTCGTCGCGTGTTATCCGTAGAGTCGGGATCACCTGATCAGGGATCCACCGATGAACATGCTTGAAAATGCCCCGCCCCGCGGCGCTCGCCGGCCCGCTTTTGTTTCGACGTTCCTGGGTTTCGTCCTGCTCACCGCCGCGCAGACTTTCGCGCAGCAGGGCGAGCCGCGTGTCGCGGATCCGGCCGTTTGGGGAATCTATGCGCAGCTCGTCGGCAACCGGTGGAACGGAACGATGGGGCCCGCTGAATGGCAGTGGGCAAGCGACGACACGATTCTCGAGAAGCGCCAGGCATTCAAGGACCAGATCATCCATCGCGGCGCGAATCCCGGTGAGCTGGTCGCGTACTACGGCTCGGGACTCGGCGCCGCCACCTACGATGGCCGCATCGCCGCGGATGGCTCGGTGCTGTGGATCCGGCGCGGAATGATCAAGACGCCGATGCGCGCGTCCATCGTCGATGGGCGCTACCGCGAAGAGCTGGTGAAGCTCGATGACGCGGGCCGAATCGTGAAGGTGCGGAGCACGGGCTGGTACGACCGCACGGGCGGTGCGCCCATCGTCGCGTCAACGGCGGCCGGGAAGCCCTCGACCGCGGAGCCGGGCAAATCGGTTGCGGCGTCCGCCGCGGTTCCCGCCGCGACGCCGGTGGTTCCCGCTACTGCGCCAGTGGTTGCGGCCTCGACGCCAGCGGTTGCGGCAACCCCTCCGCCGGTTGCGGTCGTCGCTCCGCCTCCACCTGCGTCGATCCGCGACTTCGAGCGATTCGTCGGCAAGCATCTCTATTCGAAGGACCGCGGCGAATTCCTCGATATCGTGCGCGGCGCCGATGGCAGCCTGTCCATCCAGACCCGGCTTCTCGATGGCCACGTCAACTGGCGTTACGTGCTCGCCGAATCGAAGAAGAAGCCGGGCAAATGGGAACTGCTGGAGGCGCCCCGCGAACATCGCTTCTATCGCACGGCGGAATGGCCGGCGGACAACAAGCTCGAGGTGTCGGCGAAGGACGGCAGGTTGGGCGGCTGGTTCCACAACCTCGACCTCATCGCGGACGGCGGCATCGTGAAGGCGCGCAGCTACGGGCACATGGTCAACAGTATCGGCCTGTTCACCGGCAACGAGTACGACTGGACGTACGAATACGCAGTCATCAGCGATGCCGCGGTCGCCCAGTTGCACGCGGAGATGCGCGAGGCGCAGCGAAGAATGGCCGCGTACGAGGCGTCGCAGCCGAAGAAGACCGATGCCGAAATCTACGCGGAACGCATGGCGGTGCTCGCCGAACTCGCGCAGGACACGGACTCGTACGAGGCGGAGATCTACGCCGAGCAATACGGACTGCCGTACACGCCGCCCCGGCGCGAGGCGCCGGGCGTGTCCCCGGCCTTCCAGGCGTTGCTCGATGCGAACGCCGCGGCATCGGCCAGCGAGGCGCGCTCGCGCGCGGCGCTCGATGCGACGCTGGAGCAGGCCGCGCGCCAGGCGGCGTACGAACGCGATCTTGCAGAGCGTCGCCGGATGGATGAGGAGAACGCACGCCGCGCGGAAGATGCGCGCCGTGCGCGCGAAGCCACCGAGCGCCAGTACGAAATCGCGCGCCAGCACGAAGCGCGGCAGGAAGCGCAGAGACAGGCACGCGCGCAGGCGGAACGTGATGCCGCGGCGGCTCGCTCGCAGCAGCCGGTCAACACCGGCGCAACGCGGCCCATGACGGCCACCATCGCGGAGCAGCGTTGCGAGATGATTCATCCGAACTACAACGACACCTACAACACCGTGAAAGGCGAGGAGTTCGGCAAGAAGTACCTGCGCGACCGCGCCGAGGCTTCCTGCCTCAGCCGCACCGGCAACTCCGGTATCAACGGAGACGCGACGTGCACGGCGGACGGGCCGCACGTGTCGAAGTGCAAGATCCTCGTGCAATGCGTCGGCACGATGCGCAGCCCGAGCTGCGCGAGCAACGCGCAGTGAGCTGACGCGGTGAGCTGAAGAGGCGTGTCGGGCTTCAGCGCGGGGGCGCGAGCCCGATTTCGATCAGCTTCACGGACTGGCGCGGCATGACGAGGTTCAGCCGCAGGTCTCCGGCGGGGGACTTCTCGAGTTCGCGCGGGACTGCATTCATTTTCGCGGCCGCATGCAGCGCGGCAATCTGATCCTTCGTCGGCGACTGCGGCGACCCCATCGCGAGCCACGCGGTGTACGCATTGCCGGATCGTTCGTCGATCGAATACTCCACCGCCCGCGTCCCGTGCGCGGTTTTCGGAAGTCCCGCGACCGTGAGCTGCACTTCCCGCTCATCGTCGTAGCCGCCGGCGACATCGTGATAGTTCCAGACCAGGATGGTCAGACGCGACTTCGCCTCATCCACCGAAGCGATGGCCCCGAGGTCGGGCTCGCCGCGCACGCTGTCCGCAATGATGGCGTCGACCGGGATCATGGACGGCGCGTCGACGGCCAGGCGCTGGTTACCCAGCCGTGAGAACAACTCGAAGGTGTTGAACACCGGAAGCGCCACCTCGTTGGTCGTGAGCGCGCGCAGCCCGTTGAACCAGGGCTGATCGGCGAAGGTGAAAGCCCAGGACACCGCGCCCTGCAGATCTCCGCCGGTGCGCGCGAGCAGGTCCTGCTTGCGCATGAACGAGGCGGCCGTGTACGCGGCGAACTGGGACGTCCGGCGGTAGTCGCGCTCGGGATCGAGCGTCGCCGGACAGCCGGCGCAGCCTTCCGGATCCGACTCGCCGATGTAGATAGGCAGCCGCGCGAACTCGGGAAAACCCGCGATGATCCGGCCATAGGTGTCGATGGTCTTCAAGTGATTGCGCAGGTTCATCTCCACGCGCCCCTTGTCATCGAGACGCGTGGTTCCCTTGGCGTGAAACGCCACGAAGTCGAGCGGCGCGCCGACGCCGCCGGTCGCGCTGTTCTTGCCGGACCGGCAGTGCTCGAGGAATTCGCGCATGAAGACGTCGCCGTTCTTCCAGCCCGGATCGGTCACGTGCGGGCCGCCGACACGCGCCTTCGGCAGCGCGCGCTTCACCGCGGCGGCGAAGTGATCGTAGAGCTTGAAGTACTCTTCCTTCGTGCCGCGCCAGTAAGGCGACTCGGGCTCGTTCCACAGCTCCCACAGC
This sequence comes from Pseudomonadota bacterium, assembly GCA_023433705.1. GTDB lineage: Bacteria > Pseudomonadota > Gammaproteobacteria > Steroidobacterales > Steroidobacteraceae > CADEED01. Next base: position 39,590 of record JAEYUC010000065.1, on the reverse strand, counting down.
CAGGAAGAGGCGCGTTCGACGCCGTAGCGCTCGCCGCTGTGGCGCGCCCAGGCCTCGATGAGCGCCTCCCACTTCTTGTAATCCTTGGGTGGATAGAACGCGCCGCCCGACACCATGTCGCGCGGCAATCCTGTCTTCACCAGCGTGGGCGTATATGGCTCGGGCTTCGAGGAAAGCGCCTGCGGCATGAAACTCGCCTGCACGAACGGCTCGATGCCGGGCCGCGTGAGCTCATCCATGATGGCGTCGAGCCGCGTCCAGTCGTAGCGCGGATTCCCCGCGGCGTCCTCGGTGTAGACATTGGTGCTCGACCACTTGAGCGCGAGCGTGCCGTCGCCGCTGGTGAGCAGGTGATGCACGCGAATGCGGATCGGCTCGTCGCTGAGCGCGTTCAGTTTTCCCAGCAGGTCGCGGCCTTCGCGGGTCAGCGTGGTGCCGGCCTCGTCGTAGCCGAAGTAATTCCAGATGGGGCGGATCTCACCAACCACGCGATCGGCGTGCACGGTCACGGGGACCGGCGACGCACCCAGGGCGGCGCCGCACAGCGGGAGCAGGATCAGGAGCCAGCGCGATACTTTCATGAGGCAGAGAGTACCGCGACGTTCACCACGGCGCGGGCTTGTAATCCTTGAGGAACTGACCCCACACGTGTTGGCCGGTTAGTTGTCCCGAGAAGATCGGATCCACGATGCGCGCCGCGCCGTCGATGATGTCGAGCGGCGGCGCGAACCCTTCTTCGGCCTTGCGGGCCGCGTGAACCGCCGGGTCCTCGTCCGTGACCCACCCGGTGTCCACCGCGTTCATGTGGATGCCGTCCTTCACGAAGTCGGGCGCGCTGGTGCGCGTCATCATGTTGAGCGCGGCCTTCGCCATGTTGGTGTGCGGGTGCTTGTCGGTCTTGGTGGTGCGATAGAACTGTCCTTCCATCGCGCTGACGTTGACGATGTGCTTGTGCGCGCCGGGCGTGCGCAGCATCAGCGGCTTGAGGCGCGCATTGAGGATGTACGGCGCGATGGCGTTCACGAGCTGCACTTCGAGTAGTTCGGGTGTCTCGACCTCGTGCAGGCGCAGGCGCCAGCTGTTCACCTCGCGCAGGTCGACCTGCTGGCGGTCCTCGTCGTAACGGTTCGCGGGAAAGAGCGCCTCGCCGCCGCGATAGTCCTCGTCGAGATAGCGGCGTTGCGAGAGCGCGGCGCTGTGCACGAGCCCTTCGCCGGGGTTGTGTTCCGCGACGAGCAGGGCGCCCGCGCCGTGCGTGGGTGAAGCCGCGAGCATCCGGCGCAGCTCGGCGTGATCCGCAAGCGTGGACCGCATGTGCGACGGCAATCCGTCGATCGACTCCGCCTCGCGCGCCAGCAGGTGCTCGAAGAATCCCGCGGGGCGGCGCACCGTCTGGCAGGCATTGTTGAGGATGTAGTCGAGTCGTGGCAGCCGCTCGCCCAGGAACTTCGTGAACAGCTCGACGCTCGGCGAGTGGCGAAGGTCGAGCCCGTGTATCTGCAACCGATCGCGGAACGAGGCGAAGTCCGGCTCGCCGGCATAACGGTCGGCCGCATCGATCGGGAACCGAGTTGTGACCACGACGTGCGCGCCGGCGCGCAGTAGTTTGAGCGATGTCTGGTAGCCGATCTTGACGCGAGCTCCCGTGACCAGCGCGTAGTGGCCGGTGAGGTCGGCGGTCTGCTCGCGCTTGGCGTAGTTGAACTCGCCGCAGGGCTCGCACATGGAGTCGTAGTAGCGGTGCACCTTCGAGAACGGCTGCTTGCACACGTAGCAATCGCGTTCCTTGTTGAGGCGCGGCTGCTCTTCGCGCTCTTCCGGCTTCGGCGGTGCGAGCCACAGCGGGGCGAACACCGGCGAGCGGCGCTGGACGCGCAGGCCCGCCTGTTCGATGGCCTTGCGGTCCTGTTCCTTCGCGGCTTCGCGCTCGGCGCGGCGGAAAGCCTTCGCCATCTTCACGAGATCGTGGCGCTCGGGCTTGGCCACGAGTCCGGCGAGGGTCAGCAGCTCGCGGCGTTGTTCCCGGGTGAGCCCGGTGAGGTGCGCGCGATCCGCTTCGATGGCGCGCAGCACCCGCAGGCAGGCCTGCAGGTCGTCATCTGAAAAGTCCATGCGGCATTGTATTGATCAGCCGCGTGGCGCGGCGAAGGTCTGCACCCAGTAGATCTCGCCGCGCTTCGAGCCGGTCGCCACGCCGACGCCGATGTGTTTGAACCTGGGATCCATGAGGTTCGCGCAATGCCCCGGGCTCGCGAGCCACCCGGCGACGACTTCCTCGGCCGACACGGGGCCGTAGGCGATGTTCTCGCCCGTGAGGCGCGGCTCGTATCCCGCACGTAACACCCGGTCCTTGGGCTGGCTGCCGTTGGCGCCTTCGTGGTCGAAGAATTTCCGGCGCGCCATGTCGCGTGCGTGCCTCACGGCCGCGTCGTCGAGTTTGCGCGAGGCGTCGAGCGGCGGCGCGGCGGCGAAACGCTCCGAGCCGCAGCGCCTTGCCCGGCCGCGTGCCTCGTTCACGAGTTTCACGACGCGCTCGCGCACGGTGGCGCTCGAGGCGCGCCCGACCACGGCATCCGCCGCGATCGCGCCGGCACTCATCGCAAGGGTCGCGAGAAGGGTGATTCCCGAAATTCGCAGCCGGGGCCCGATCCGATGGGCAAGTTTCGTCATGGCCCGCAGTATCGCGCCGGCCCGCTGAATGCGCCGTGAATCGACACCCGACACCGCTCAGCGCCCGAGCACCACGACGCGTTCGACCCAGATCCGCATGGCGCGCATGAGATCCATGCTGTAACCCATGCCTTCGTCCTCGAGCAGGCCGATGGGGATGTAACGAATCGTCGCGCGCTTCATGTCGAACAGCGCGGCGTCGGCCACTTTCCATTTGCCGCCTTCGCGTACCTCGGCCCATGCGTGACCGAACGCGCCATGCTGGTTCTCGTCCGACACCAGCACCACCCCGATGACGACGCGCGCGGGAATTCCCTGGAGTCGCGCGAGCGCGGCGGTGAGAACCGCGTGTTCGCTGCAATCGCCTCGACGATTTTTCGCGACGACCGAGGCGATATCCCAGCTGCGTTCGGCGCTCGCCTCGACGAGGCCGGCGACATATCCCGCGAGCTCGGAGCGCGACGTCCGGGTCTTGCGTGCGCCGAGTTCCTGGCGCAGTGGTTCGAACGCGGGCTCGGTGTAATCGATCACGAAGGTCGATTCGAGCCAGGTTCGTTCCTCGGGGCCGGGCAGCTGCGGGTACTGGTCGATGACGTATTCGAACGAGGACTCGCCGGCGGGTAGTTTGACGCCGAGCGCCGCCGCGAGGCCCTGCGCATCCGGGCTGACGAGCCGTACGCGCGCCGGGCGGTCGGCCGCGATGGGATGGATCGACTGGTTTTCGGTCGGAATGAAGTGCAGCGGGGCGAGTTGCGTCGGTCGATCGTCAGCCGCGAGGGCTGCTGGTGCCGCGGCTGCTGCGCAGGCGGCCAGCGCCGCGAGTACGCTGCAGGCCCGTAGCCGCATCAGAACGTCCCGCTCGCGAAGACGCGGTTCATCTTGATGCTTATGGCGCCTACCTTGATGTCGATCGTGCTCGCCATGCCGTTCGACTTGTCGAGCGTGAGGTCCGCGTTGATGCCACCCAGGTCCGAGCGCGCGATGAAACTCTGATCGTCCCGCTTCGAGAGGATCTCCGTCTTCGCGACGGTGAGCTTTTCGGGATTCTCGGCGAGCCAGATGCCGATCGAGTGTTCGCGTCCGATGGGCTCCGGCTGGTTCATCAGTTCGCGGAGCTGCTTCGCCTGCGTCATCCAGTTGCCGGGTTGCGAGTCTTTCGGCAACGTGGTGTGCACGGCCTTGCCCTGCACCTCGCCGGTCACGGTCCAGAGGCCTTCGTCGAACTTGAGCGCGAGGTCGTGCGACACCTCGCCGTTGGAAACTTCCGACTTCACGGCATTGATGACTTCGCCGTTGGGGCGCAGCCAATAGAGGTGCGTCGCATCCTGCGACATCACGGCGCCGTCCTGGGTCGGAACCAGCAGGGACGTGATCTGGAGCGCCTTGATGTCGCCATCGGCATCGCGCTCCAGGGTCGAGACCGCGACTCCGATCTTCATGCCCGACATGGTCGCGGTGGCGATCTCGACGTAATGCGGATTGCGCGCGGGCTCCTGGGACTCGAGCGATTCCGCGAACGCACGCGCGATCGCCGCGAACGTCTGCGTGTAGCCCAGGTCGTTGTGCGCGCAATAGATGCCCATGCCGTTCTTTTCCATGACGACCTGCTTGAGCGCGCCGACGCGTAGACCATCCTCGGCGGTGACTCGATACACCCACGCCAGGCTCATGTAGGGCACCGCGCCGTAGGCGCCGCCATCGGTGCTCTCGAGCGCGCGCATTTCGATCTTGCCCTGCGACGACTCGATGTTCGCGAGGGAGTTGAGCAGCGTTTGGCGCAGGGCATGCGCGAGGTCGATGCCGTCCGGATAGACCTCGCAGAGCACGGTCGCGTCGCCACCGACGTCGAGTTCCACGGAGTAGGAGCCTTCAAGTTTCTCGACGGTGCCGACCAGTTTTCCGGGGGTCTGGACCTTGAACCATCCATCCTTGCTCGTGATCCCGGCGGCTTTCAGCGATTCGCTCTCGCGAGCCTGCGCATCCTTGAGCCACTGTGGTTCCTCGGCGCCCATCGCGACCGTGCACAGGAGAAACGAAAACGCGAACGCTGCGCGCTTGAACATGAGATGCCCCTCTGTCCGGACGTTACGTCCGGGTCGAGCAACTTTACTGGGGATAGCGGTGCCGGTGTAAAAAGTGGGGATTGAGGGGTTCCATGCTCGGACCCAGCGCAAATCCCCACTTTTTACACGGGCACCGCTGTCCCCACCCCCTGTGACGGATTCGCAATCGCGGCGTCACGTCCGCGAAATCTCACGAACCTAACGTGAGCGCACGTCACAACGACCCAGCAGGGGACAGCAATGAGTAATCCTTCGATCGAAACCGCCGGCCGCTTGCCGGAGCAGATGGGCCGGCGTTCTTTCCTGAAAGGTGGCGTGGCAGGTGCCGCCACGATTTCCTTCGGCGCGCTGCTCGCGCGACGCGCCGACGCCGTCGAATTGCCTTATTCCGATGACTACGGCCCGGTGGCGCCGGTCAACGATGAAACCACCGGCTTGCCGCTGATCGCGCTGCCGGCGGGATTCCGTTATCGCACCTTCGGCTGGCGCGGCCAGCAGATGGATGACGGCGTGCCGACACCGGGCGCGCACGACGGCATGGACGTGGTTTCGAACAAGGGCGGCGAGATCTTTCTGGTGCGAAATCACGAGCTGGGCAGCGGCAACGGCCCGAATCCGTTCATCGCAAAAGCCGGTTACGACAATGTCAACGGGCGCGGCGGCACGACCACGCTGGGCTTCAACACGTTGACCGGTCGCTTCACGGGCCACTTCGGATCGCTGAGCGGCACGGTTACGAATTGCGCCGGCGGTCGCACGCCGTGGGGTTCCTGGATCACCTGCGAAGAAACCGGCTACACGTCGCCCGCGGGCGTGCGCCACGGCTGGTGCTTCGACGTTCCCGCGCAGGGCACGGCGACTGCCGAGCCGTTGACCGCGATGGGTCGCTTTTCGCACGAAGCGATCGCGGTCGACGAAGGCAGCGGGAGCATCTACGAAACCGAGGACGCGACGCCCGGTGGCTTCTACAAGTTCGTGCCGAACCAGTACGGCAATCCCGCGGCGGGTGGAACGTTGTTCGCGCTCAGGGTGAAGGGCGAGGACAACTACAACTTCAGCGGCCTGGGTGGCGTGTACATCGACTATCCGAACGGCGCGACGTGGGAAGTCGAGTGGGTCGAGGTCACGGATCCGGAAGCGACCAGAGGTCGTGCCTACAACTCGGCTCCGGGCCGCGCATGTTTCGCGAGACCCGAAGGCGCGTACTTCGACAGCGGCAAGATCTACTTCGTCTGCACGAGCGGCGGATCGGCCCGCCAGGGGCAGGTATTCGAATACGACCCGCGCAAGGAGATCCTAACGATCATCTTCAACTCGGCGGGCGCGGGCATCACGAACCTCGAGTGCAGCAACCCCGACAACATCGCGGTCAGCAATCGTGGCGGCATCATTCTTTGCGAGGACGGTGGGAACAACATCCAGCGGTTGCGCGGTCTTTCGCAGAGCGGCAGGACGTTCATCTTCGCCGAGAACCGCATGAACCTGACGGCAGCCAACATCGCGCAGGTGGAGGCGGTGGTGAACAAGGGCCGCGGCGGCATCGTCTCGAGCGTCGTGCCCGGCAACTACTCCGGCATCGAGTGGGCGGGCGCGTGCTTTTACGGAAGGTGGATGTTCGTGAACATCCAGACGCCCGGGATCACCTTCGCGATTACGGGTCCTTGGGACAACGGCGCGCTGTGAAGTGAAAGGTGGGGATAGCGGTGCCGGTGTAAAAAGTGGGGATCAGCGCTGACCCGCTGGATTCCCTCTGACGTCTCCGCTAATCCCCACTTTTTACTCCGGCACCACTATCCCCACCCAGCCAGCGGGCGAACCAGTCGAGGTTGCTGCGCATGCGGTGCACGAGGTAGCTGGGTACGGTGAGTTCGTGGTTCTGGCCCGGGTAGACGATCAGCTTCGTGGGTACGCCGCGGGTCTTGAGCACCTGGTACATCTGTTCCGAGCCGACGCACGGCACGTTGTCGTCGTCGGCGGTGCACTGGAACAGCGTGGGCGCCGTGATGCGCTCGGGGTGCAGGAAGGGAGAGGCGAGATTGCGCCAGGTCTCGAAGTTCTCCCACGGCGTTCCGAGCTCGTACACGTATTCGCGTGCATACATGTCGACGCCGAACGTCGCGAGCACGTTCGCGACGCCTGCGCCCGAGACAGCCGCCTTGATGCGCGGATCGCTCGCGATCATGTAGTCGGTGAGAATGCCGCCGTAACTCCAGCCGAACACACCGATCCGTTCGGGATCCGCGATGCCGCTGTCGATGGCGTGTGTGATCCCGGCGCTGATGTCCTGCCCGTCGAGGTTGCCCCAGTCGGCCCAGATGGCGCGCGAGAATTCGAATCCGCGGCCCGATGAGCCGCGCGGATTGACGGACAACACCGCGTAGCCGGCCGCCGCGTACAGCCGCGGCACGATGTCGAACTCGTGGCTGTGCTGGTAGACGGGCCCGCCATGCAGATAGGCGAGCAGCGGATACCGCTTCACCGGATCGTGATTCGCCGGCAGCGTGATGTAGCCGTGAATCTCCTCGTCGCCACTCTTGAACGAAACGTCGCGCACCTCGCCGCGCGCGCGTTGCTCCGTCCACGCGTTGTGATGCGTGAGCCGGCGTTTGCCGTCCAACGCGAACAGTTCGGCGGGTGTGTCGACGTCGCTTTCGAGCAGCACGATGCGCCCGTCGGGCGCGATGTCGAAGTCGACGCCGAAGCGTTCGCCCGAAGTCAGGTATTCGATCTTTCCGCTCGCCGGATCGATGCGCGCCAGCCAGGTGTCGCGGTCGTGCTCGATCAGCGACACGATCGATCCGTCCGGCGCGAACTTCGGATAGTAGTACCAGCGGTCGATCCGTCCCGGCCGCGTAACCTCGCCGGTAGATAGATCCGCGACGGCGAGCTGCGCGGTCGCATAGTAGATCCACTTGCTGTCGCCGCCCTCGAGCCACAACACGCGGCGCGAGTCGGGCGACCAGGACGGGCGCGCATACCAGTCCGGATCGTCGTCGGGTCCGGCCGAGGTGCTGATCTTGCGCGGCTCGTTCGAGTCGACTCGCTGCACGTAGACTTCGTAGTTGGAATCGTGGTCGGTGGCGCGCTCCTTCGCCGTGTAGGCGAGCGATGCGCCATCCGGCGACCAGGCCGGATGCCAGTGATCGCGCTCGCCTTGCGTCAGCCGCTTCGCCTCGCCGGTAGCCAGCTCGACGATGAACAGCTGCTGCGTGCGGTCGTCGAGATAACCCTGGCCGTCGAGCTTGAACAGAAAGCGTTCCGTTTCGATCGGCGGCGCGGTCTCGGCCTTGCTGCCCACGTTGCGCCCGACCTCGGCCACCACCACCGCGCGCTTGCCGTCCGGCGACAGATCGAAATCGCTGATGCCGCCGGGTATCCGCGTAACGGGCCGCGCGCGCCCGCCGTTCGCGGACATCCGCCAGAGCTGAGTTACTTCGTCCTTGCCCGCGTCGCTCAGGAAGTACAACGACTTGCCGTCGGCCGCGTATTGCGGCTGCCACTCACTGTTGCCGGGCGTGTTGGTCAGCTGCCTGGGAGCACCGCCGCTCCAGGTCACGGACCAGAGATCGGTCGTGGTCTTGTCTTCCTTGCGGTGGTTCTTCGAGAGCGAGTACGCGATGCGTTCGCCGGAGGGCGCGAACGCCGGATCGGCCGCCGTCGCGAGTAGATGGTAGTCCTCGACGGCGAACGGCGCCTGCGCCTGCGTCTGCGCTTGCGCGCAGAAGGCAGGACAGGCGGCCAGCGCGAGCAGTGTCCAGCGCGATCCGGTCATCGACTCGCGGCGCCGAAGTTCACCCTGCCGCCGAGGTAGAAGTAACGACCCATCGCGGAGACCGGATAGGAGCTGTAGCCGAACGCCGGCCTCTCGTCGAACAGGTTGTTGATGCCCGCGTACACATTGACGTTGTCGTTCACGTCATACGCCAGCTGAACCTCGTGTTCCCACTTCTCCTGGACCTTGAAGAAGCGCGGATCGCTGTAGTCGGGATCGCCCGCGAGCGTCTCGCGCGTGAAGCGGTCGGTCTTGCTGAACCAGTTGATGCCGTACGAGACGGTGACCGGCCCGCGCGACCAGCTCGCATCGAGAGTCGACGACAGCTTCGGGAAGTACTGCTCCTCGAGATCGTTGTCGATTTCGGCGCCGGGCGACGAAATGAACTCCAGCCGGTCGAGGTAGTTGCCGGCGAGCTGCAACCGGAATTCACCGTATTCGCCGGAGACCTGGTAATCGAGCGCGATGTCGAGTCCCGCGGTGTGGAACTTCGCGACGTTGTCCGGGCGCACGGTGAACCCGACGATGAAGCCTGTCTCCGGATCGCGCTCGATGCCGGGGCAGAAGTTGTTGTCGAGCGTCGGCTGATCGACGCACAGCTGCGCGAGCTCTTCGGCGAACGGCGTATTGATCGCGTCCGTGATCTGGATGTCGTACCAGTCGAGCGACAGGTTCAGCCCCGGCACGAACTCGGGCCGCAACACGACACCTGCGGTCCAGGTCTTTGCCGTCTCCTCGCGGAGGTCGGCATTGCCGCCGAAAAGGCCTTGCGTGTACAGCGTGGCCTGCGGCGTGTCCGACGGCAGGAACGTCGTCGGGTCGATGCCCATGCCCTCGAGCAGCGCGGCGCAGTTGGCTTCGCGCGTGCTCGTGCCGTTGTTGAGCTCGTTCAGGTCGCATGGGTCGACGATGAAGTGGAACGTCGTCGACTCCGGCGAGAACAGCTCCGTGATGTTGGGCGCGCGCACCGCCTGCGCGTACGTGCCGCGGAACGACACCGACGAAACCGGCGCGTACACCAGGTCCACCTTCCACGAGTTCGTCGAACCGACGGTGCTGTAGTCGGAGGCGCGGAACGCGGCGCCGAGTGAGAGTCGCTCGGCGAACCGTGCATTGAGCAACAGGGGCAGGTTCACCTCGGTGAAGACTTCCTTGACGTTGAAACTGCCGCTCGAGGGCGCGATCGGTCCCCACCACGTGAGGCCGTCCACGATCTCCTGCGCGGGGTTGGCCTCGCTGGCTTCGTGCCGGTACTCGGCGCCGATCGCGAAGCCGATCGGACCTCCGGGCAGCGAGAACCACGAGCCGAAGTCGCCCGAGAGATAACCCGATGCGACCTGCTGCTCGACCTTCGTGCGCGACACGCTGTCGATCGAAACGTAATCGAGCGCGGCGGGATCGCGCACACCCTCGCCGAAGATGTTGTACGGAACGCAGCCGGCGAGCTCGGGCGGCGCATCCGGATCGAGCGACACGCGGCACACCGGCGCGCCGGTGTCGGGATGGCTGACGACGTCGATCGCCGCTTCCCAGTTGGCCTGGAGGCGATTGTTGATCGACTCGATGCGGCTGCGCGTTTCGCCGTGGACGAACGACACCTCGTAGCGCAGGTGATCGGAGATCTCGCCGTTCAGGGCCAACACGCCGCGCACCGTCTCGCGCAACGCGTCGTCGATGTTGACGCCCATGTCGTAGTTGTCGCGCGTCACGAGCACGCCATCCGGCGTCTCGGGATCCTCGAAGTATTCCGCCGCGGCGCCGGGCACGATCGCGTCGCGGATCGAGTCCGGCATGAACGGATTGTCGGCCTGCAGGAACAGGTAGAAGTCGTAGGTCGGTTGCACGATCGAGAGTGCTTTCGTGCGCACGTACTTCGCTTCCGCGGAGATCGTCGTCGAGTCGTTCAGGTCGAAGTGTCCGACCACGTTGAAGAGGTGCCGCTTGATCTCGGGGAACAGATCGCCCTGGTAGCCGTCGGTCGGCGTGCTGGATCCGCCCTGCGTGTAGCCGCCTGAATTCTCGAGCACGAAGCCGCGGTCGTAGATGCCGCCGCTGCCCTCGAAGTCGGGTATGAAATCGAAGTCGACATCGACCGCGCCCATGCGCGCGCTGTCCGCGTAACGAACGTCGTCGTAGGGAACGTTGTCGGGCAGCGTGATCGAATCGTCGAGATCGGCCTGGTTCTGGTACAGGTTCGCGGAGCGCGGTGGCCGCAGGTAGCTGCGATCCTGGTCGTTGACGCGGTCGTTCGAGTTGTATTCGTACGCGAAGGCGACGTTCGCCCGGTCGGAGGCGAAGTTGTGGCCACCGGTCACGGCGGCGAACAGGTTGTTGCCGTCGCCGTCCTTGGAGGTGCCGGCCTGGCCGCGAAACGCGAGGCCTTCGAAATCGCGCTTGAGCCGGAAATTGACGACGCCCGACACGCCGTCCGCGCCGTAGATAGCCGAGGCGCCGCCCGTGAGCACGTCGACCGATTCGAGCAGGTCCGTGGGGATGGTATCGATGTCGACCGCGGCGGAGCCTTCGAGGCCCGAGACGTGGCGGCGGCCGTCGACCAGCACCAGCGTGCGGTCCACGCCGAGGTGGCGCAGGTCGAGTAGATTGAGGCCGACTTCGCCGAAGCCTGGATAGGATCCCGCCGTCAGGTCGCCGTTGATCGATCCGATCAGCGCCGGTGTCTGCGAGAGAAAGTCCGCGAGACTCGTCTTGCCAGACTGGGCGATCGTGTCGGCGCTGAACGTCGTCACCGGGTTCGCGAAGTTCTCTTCGCTCTGGCGAATGCGGGAGCCGGTGACCACGACCTCTTCGACGGTCTCGTCCGGGTCAGGTGGCGGCGACGCATCTTGCGCCAGGGCCCATGGGGTTCCCGCCCCGGCGACGGCAAACAGCAATCCCCGCAACGACTTAGCGTTTCCCATGATCCGCCCCTTGCCGTATCCGACGGCTTTGTTGTTGCGGACAGGATGTTGTCAAAAGGGGAGGCGAGTCAATTCGTCGGGCGACGAACCGTTGGTCGCGTGAGGCCGGCGGATGCGGGCATCCGCCGGCCCGTTTTTGGGGCGTATCAGTCGCGCGATGCGATCAAAAGGCGCAGCACGTACCAGAACATCAGCACGATCGAGGAGAACAGCGCGAGCGCGGCGCCCACGTAGCGATCCTCCGGATAGTGATGAAGGATGTTCGAAGTGTCGTAGAGCACCGCCGCGCCGGCGAAGCCGATCATCGCGACGGAGAACCAGGTGCCGAGCTGGAATCCGAACAGCACCGACCCCGCGATCGCGACGAGCGCGAGGATGCCGACCCACATCAGGATGCCGCGCATGAACGAGAAGTCCTTGCGCGTGATGAACGCGACCGCCGTGAGTCCGAGCACACCGAACACCGTGATGAACACGGCGCTCTCGATGATGCCGGCCTGCAGGGTCGCCGCGATGAGGAGCAGCGGCGCGAAGATGACGGCCTGCGCGACGACGAACGCCACGAGCGCGAGGTATTGAAGTGGTTTGGACTCGATGTTGTGCGCGACGTGTGTCGCGATCCAGCCGACGAGCATCAGCGCGCCGATGATCACGAGCCAGTTGAAGCTCAGGATCCACTGGGACAGCGGGACCACGCGTCCGGTGCTGAACAGCCACATCTCGATCGCCGTGAACAAGAGGATGGCCGCGGCGACATGGCTGTAGGTCCGCGTGATGAATTTCGAGCGCGCTTCGGTGGTGAGCGCCGCTACGGGTGTCAGGCTGGGCAGAGTCTGCGCTTGCATGGGTGCTCCACTTTTCTGGTCTGGCGAAGGCCGGGGCCGATACTAACAATTGTCCGGGTCGATTGGTCCGGATCCGGGCGTCGAAATCGAAATCGCAGGTGTTTTTCAGCCAGGCCGATGCCTGCAACAAGAACGGGCATAAGGGGGCGGGATCGCCAAGGCAGCGCGCGAGGGCCCCCAACGCGTCAAGTCTTGCATTGGTCCCATGGTTTTGACGCGCCGCAATCGGGAAGATCGCCGCGCACCTGATGACATCGCGAGACTCACGAAACGAGGGCAACGCAGATGTCCCCCACGAAGCGCTCGTCGAGTCACATCGCGCTGCTGGTCGTCGCGGTGGCGCGCATCCACCAGGTCCAGGCACAGGACGTGCCCGCGGTCGAAGCCGTCGCGCCCCAGCGCGGGCAACTACTCGAGCAGCCGGCCGGCCTCGGTGTGTACTCGCCCTCGGATCTCATCGCGAAACTCACGAGCGGCGAGCTCACGCAATGGCTCGTCCGGCGCACGTTCACGCCCCGATGCAGCGTTGCGATCCACCAGCTTCGCTACGGCACCGTCGGTGCGCTCGGGGAGCCGACCACCGCTTCGGGCGCGCTGATGCTGCCGACCGGCGGCGACGGCGCATGCCAGGGACCACGCCCGATCGCGCTGTACGCGCATGGCAAGCGCAACCTGCGCAACTTCAACATCGCGGATCTGAGTGGGGATACCAACTACGAGGGTGTGACTCTCGCGCTGGCGCTGGCCGGGGACGGGTACATCGTCGTCGCCCCTAACTACGCCGGATACGACACCTCGACGCTCGACTACCACCCATTCCTCCATGGTGACCAGCAGGCCGCCGACATGATCGACGCGTTGACCGCGGCGCGCGCCGCGCTGCCGGCCCTCGGCGCCCTCGACAACCAGAAACTCTTCGTCACCGGCTATTCACAGGGCGGATATGTGGCGCTGGCGACGCAACGCGCGCTCGAAGCCACGGGGATTCCCGTGACCGCCTCGGCACCGATGTCCGGTCCGTACGCGCTTTCGGCATTCGCGGACCAGGTATTCATGGGCCAAGTGGGACGCGGGGCGGTCGAGGAATTCATCATGCTCGCCGCGAGCTACCGGCGCGCGTATGGAAATCTGCAGGTTGCCTCGACGGATATTCTCGAAGCGAGATATGCGGGGGCGGGATCGCTGCTGCCGGGAGCCACCGGCACCGGCACGCTCGTCGCGGAAGGCCGGATGCCCGCGACCGCCATCTTCAGCAGCACGCCGCCCGCGCCGGAGTTCGCCGCGCTCACCCCTGCCGTCACCGCGGATCGGTACGCCGAAGTATTCGCCGAAGGTTTCGGCGCCGATCACCTGATCAGCAATACGTATCGCCTCGGCTACCTGCTGGACGTGTTTGCGAATCCCGACGGCGGCTATCCGGATACGACGACGGCATCGCCACCCGCGAATCCCGCGCACCCGCTGCGCGTCGCGCTCAAGAAGAACGATCTGCGCAATTTCGCACCGGTAGCGCCGGTCCTGCTGTGCGCTGGCGACGAGGACCCGGTCGTCTTCTACTTGAATACCGAGCTCATCGCGGGGTACTGGGCCGCCAACGCGCCCAACAGCTTCGTGACGGTGCTCGACATCGATGCGCCGCCCGGGCACGACGGCCCCTACAAGAGCTTGCGCAAGCGCTTCGCGGAAACGAAGAGCCTGTTCAAGCTCCTCGAAGGTCGCGCTGCCGTACGGAAGGAGTACCACGACGTGCTCGTGCCGGCGTTCTGCCTGCAGGCGACGCGAAGTTTCTTCGCCAACTTCTGAACGGGTTCCTACTCGCCCGGCGATCGCGGCCGGTGTATATCTGCGCCATGAAACTTCGCATCTTCGTTCCGCTGTTCACGTTGGCGATCCTGACCGCGTGCGGCGTCAACCCGGTCACCGGCAAGAAGGAAATCCAGTTCATCTCCGAGGCCCAGGAACTGCAGCTTGGAGAGCAGAACTACGCCCCGGCCCGGCAGGGAGAGGGCGGCGACCTCACCGTGCTTCCGGAGCTCACCGCCTACGTGAACGGCGTGGGGCAGAAACTGGCCGCGGTCGCTGATCGCAAGCTCCCGTATGAATTCGTGGTGCTGAACAACTCGGTGCCGAACGCCTGGGCATTGCCCGGCGGCAAGATCGCGATCAACCGCGGGCTGCTCACCGAGCTCAACAACGAAGCCGAGCTCGCCGCGGTGCTCGGACACGAGATCGTTCACGCGGCCGCGCGGCACGGCGCGAAGGCGCAGGAGCGTGGCACGCTGATGCAGGTCGGCATGGCGGCCGCGCAGATCGGCGCCGCGATGAGCGACGTCGATCCGGGCGTCGCCAATCTCGCGCTCGGCGGCGCGAGCGTCGGATTGCAGATGGTCCAGATGAAATACGGCCGCGAGCACGAGCTCGAGAGCGACGAATACGGCATGAAGTACATGAAGCTCGCGGGCTACGACCCGGCGGGCGCCATCACGCTGCAGGAAACGTTCGTGCGCCTGTCGCAGGCCGGCGGACAAAAGCAGCAGAACTGGCTCGAAGGTCTGTTCGCATCGCATCCGCCATCGCAGGAACGCGTGGACCGGAACAAGGCGACCGCGGACAAGCTGGGGCGCGGCGGAACGCTCGGCGCCGATACTTTCGCGGCCGCCGTGAAGCCGCTGCGACAATTGAAGCCGGCATACGACAAGGCCGACCAGGCGCTCGCGGCCGCGCAGAAGAAGGACTACGCGACCGCGAAATCCCTCGCGAACGAGGCCGCGAAGGCCATCCCGAAGGAGGGCAGTTTCCAGGTGCTGCTGGGGCAGATCGCGCTCGCGGAGAAACAGCCGCAGGCCGCGGCCGCCTACTACGACAAGGCGA
This sequence comes from Pseudomonadota bacterium, assembly GCA_023433705.1. GTDB lineage: Bacteria > Pseudomonadota > Gammaproteobacteria > Steroidobacterales > Steroidobacteraceae > CADEED01. Next base: position 24,451 of record JAEYUC010000065.1, on the reverse strand, counting down.
TGCAACTCAGCCCGAACTACTTCGCGTCGTACCTGGGCGCGGGAGTCGCGCAGCTGCAGCTCGACAACAAGCAGAAGGCGGAGCAACACCTCAAGCGCAGCGCGGAGTTGCTGCCGACCGCGCCGGCCGCCTATTACCTCGGCAACATCGCGCGCGATCGCGGTGACGCCGAGTCCGCGCGCAAGTACTACGAGGCGGCTGCGACTTCGCAGAGCGCGATCGGGCAGGCGGCGGCGGTCGAGTTCATGAAGATGGATCTGCCGCAGAACCCCGGCAATTACATCGCGGCCGGTGGCCAGTACGATTCGCAGGGTCGGCTCATGGTCGTGGTGCAGAACCGCTCGAAGGTGCCGCTCAGCGCGATCCAGGTGACGCCGGTGCTGGTCGATGCTTCCGGGCGCGTCGCGCAGCAGGGCAGCCCGGTGGTCATCAAGGCCATCGTCAAACCCGGCGAACAGGCGGCCGCCGCGAGCGGACTCGCGAACCTGACGCCGGAACAACAGCAGGCGCTGCGTTTCAGGGTGGACGGCGCGAAGATCGCGGAGTGATGGGAGGCCGGCCGTTGCGCGGGTCGGCGGCGCACCGGCAATCCATGAATCGCCGCGTCACTAGATAGGAAGCCCGCGGACGGCGGCGGGCATGTCGCGGCGCACCATGGGCGCGTCGCCCGGTCCGGCTCGTTCGACTAACTCCTCAATTTCTCACCCGGCACCGACCTCGGGCCATTGACGGCACGGGGGAGCCGGGCGCTAGCTACCGGAAAGCGCGATACAGGGAAGTCATCCGATGCGGCCATCCGCCGTGCTGCTCCAGCTGGTGCTCGTCACGGTCCTGGTGGCTGGATACATCTGGCTCGGCCGGCATGCGTTCGCGGGATCGCAGGTCGTGTTCGCGGCGCTGCTCGTATCGCTGCTGCTGTGGAGTCATCGCCGGCGCGGCGACTCGATGCGCGGCATCGGCGTCCGGGTCGACACCGCGCCGCGCGCCGCGCTGTTCCTCGCCCCCGTGGCCATCGTGTCCATCGCGATCACGCTCGCGGCCGGTTACTCGAAACACTCGCTGAACTTTCCGTCGCTGCCCGCCACGCTCGAGACGTTCGTGAAGCTGCTGGTCTTCGGAATCGCGCAGCAGTACGTGCTGCTGGGGTTCTACCATCGCGGCATCGCGACACTCGTGCCGTCGCCGGCCGGTGCGATCCTGCTGACCGCGCTGGTGTTCGCCGCCTTTCATATTCCCAATCCGTTTCTCGTGATCGTCACGTTCTTCGCGGCGCTCGTCGCCGCGGCTATCTACCGGCGCAGTCCGAACCTGTGGGTGACGGGCGTGACCCATGGGCTCATCTCGTTCTTCCTCTTCTACTCGCTGCCGTTCAGCCTGACCGGCGGGCTGCGCGTCGGGCCGGAGTACTGACATGGCCGCTCCCCGATACGACCTGCGGCGTGCATGGTGCCTGATGCCGCTGATCGGTCTCATGGCCGTCTTCGCGATCGGAGACGCCATCAAGACGGCCGCCGGCTTGTTCACGATCTCGCCGCCGATGTCGTTCGCGTGGGTCGACCAGTGCGTCACCGGCGCGGTGTCCGCGCCTCAGGTCTACCTGCGCAGCCCGGCTGGCTCTCTCGACGCATACGCCGCCGACCTGAGCGGGCGCTTCCGCTGGGCGGCCGCCGCCGCGTTCGCGGTCGGTCTCGGAGTCCTGACGCTGCTCGCGAGCGCGTTCATCGTCGCCCGGCAGCTGAGCTCGGTGACGAAACACGCCTTGCGCACATCGGTCGTCGCGGTCGGCGCGCTGGCGGTGGTGACCCTGCTCGCGATGTACGCCGGCTCGGGGATCCTGCCCATCATCTGCTTCGGCCTGGTGATCGTCGCGCTGGCCGGTCATTGCATGGATCACCGGGTGGGCGCGATCGCTTCGGCGATCCTCGTGTCGGCGACCGCGGCGTGGGTCGTCACCGAACTACCGGTCGGCGCCTGGCTGACCGGCGACTACACCGCGGGCCGGTACCAGCAATTCGCGCTGACGACGAAACTCTTCGACAACCTGCAGATGGCGATCCAGCAACTCGAGATCGGCTGGCCGTGGTTCGATCGCGCGATCGGCGGCCTGAGCAGCGTCGTGGTCGTCACGCTCGCCGTCGCCGTATGCGCGCTCGCCGCGGAGTGCCGGCGTGAGCCGCCGCAAGACGATGCGCGGCTGCGCGACCGCGCCGAGTCGCTGCGTTTGCTGCTGTACCTCGGTGGAGGCGTGCTGGTCAGCGGCGTGATCTACATAAAGATGCTGCACGACTGGCCGCTACCGCTGCTCTGCGACAAGCAGGCGGCCACGCTGTTCACCGAACTGTCGAATCACTGGCCGGTGGTCGTGGCTACCTACTGGTCGCTCATGCTGATCGCCATATTCGTGCCCGCGCAGATCTCGCTCGCGCGCGCGGTGCGCCAGCTGGCGAGGAGCAGCCTGCAGGGACGGCCGGAGCCCGCATCGGAAAAGGAAGTGGATGCGTGGCTCGACGAACGTGGCCTGCGTACCTCGCCCGCGAAGCAGATCACGCAATTCGTCGCGCTGCTGAGCCCGTGGCTGACCAGCGTTCCGATCGCCGCGCTGTTCGACTACGCCAAACAGGCCTTCGGTAGCTGACATCCGTCAGTGACATGTATGCACGACATGTCTTAGGCTCCGGAGGTACAGGAAGAGGGGGAATCGCAATGTCGATCTATCTGCTCAAGACCCGTCTGCAACGGGCCATCGTCGCGGGTTCACTGGTCGCGATCGCGGGAACGGCGGCGGCCGCGCCGCAACCGCTGGAGCATTTCGCGCGCATGCCGCAGATGCGCGACGTGGTGATCTCGCCCGACGGGCGTTACGTCGCGTTCATCTCCGCGCTCGACAACGGCTCGGCGATCATGACTTTCGATCGGCAGACGAACGGCCAATTCCAGCGCGTCGCGGTATCGGAGCCCGGGAAGTTCGACGTGGACCATTGCGCGTGGGCCAACAACGAACGGATCGTCTGCAGTCTCGTCGGCAACATCCGCGGCAAGAAATATGCTGAAACTCCCTTCGTGCGCACGATGGCCGTCGATGCCAACGGCGCGAACATCAAGACGCTCGAGAAGATAGCCGAGAAGGGCAATCTGTTCGTCGGCAAGACCACGCCCAGGAACCTCGCACCGGGAATGAACGGCCGCGTCAACAACTCGTTGGTCAACATACCGGGTGTATCCGACTTTTCGTTCACGAGCGCCGGAGGCGGCGGCGCCTCGCGTTCGTACGAGAGCGCGAGCGGACAGCGTCGCGACCAGATCGTCGACGTCACGCCCGACGATCGCGACTCGATCCTGATCCAGGCCGCCGACGACGAGGACATCTATCCCAGCGTATTCGCGCTGAACGTCTACAACGGACTGCGCGCCGTGAAGGTCCACGACAGTCCGCCGATCCGCCAGTTCCTGGGCGATGGCGGCGCCGTGCGATTCGGCTGGGGAACGACGGCGCGACTGAACACGAGTTACTTCGTGCGCAGCGGCGACAAGTGGAAAGAGCTCGAGAAACTCGCATCGTTCACGCGAACCCGCCCGTTGCTGCCGATCGGCATCGAGCCCGGAGGCACGGTCGCCTACGCGGTCGGCGACCACGAAGGCCGCATGTCGCTGTGGGGATTGGACCTGTCGGATCAGCGCGATCCGGAGATGCTGCTGACCCACGAGAAGGTGGATCTCGGCACGCCCATCCTGTCGGGCGACAAGCGCCTGATCGGCATCCGTTACGAAGTCGATCGCCCCTTCGTGCATTACACGGACGAGAAGCTGCGCACGGTCATGAACCAGCTGAATGCGTTGTACGCGCCGCGCTTCCACATGATCGTGGACATGACCGCCGACCGGAAGACGCTCGTGATCCGAACCTTCAGCGACGTCGACGAGGCTACTTACTACCTGTACGACACCGACGACAAGAAGCTCAAGCGTCTCGGCAACGCCTACCCCGAGCTCGCCACCGACAGCATCGGCACGATGAAACACATCACGTACAAGGCGGCGGATGGCACCGACATCCCGGGCTATCTCACGGTGCCGCGCGGCGTGCCCGCCGAGAAGCTGCCGCTCATCGTGATGCCGCACGACGGTCCCGGCACGCGCGACACGATGCAGTTCTTCTTCCTGCGGAATTTCCTCGCGAATCGCGGTTACGCCGTGCTGCAGATGAACTACCGCGGCTCGGCCGGTTACGGCCAGAAATGGCGGAACGACGCCAACGGCAAGTGGGGCGAGCTCACGTACTCGGACATCGCGGACGCGACGCGTTGGGCGGTCGCGGAGGGCATCGCCGACCCGAAGCGGGTCTGCATCGCGGGCTGGGGGTTCGGCGGCTATGCCGCGCTGCTCGGCGCCGCGCGTAACGCGGATCTGTACAAGTGCGCCATCAGCATCGCGGGCTTCACCGACCTGGAAATGCTGATGGATCACGCCTCCATGCTCGGCGCGGTGGAAGAGGCGCGACTCGTACGACAGATCGGCGACGACCGCGCGAAGCTGAATCGCGACTCACCGCTGCGGCAGGCTTCCGCGATCGGCATCCCGGTGCTGCTCGTCCATGGCGACCTCGACTGGCAGGTGCAGGTCGATCATGCGAAGAAACTCGCTTCCGAGCTCGAGGGCCAGAAGAAGCCGCACAAGGCCGTGTTCATCAAGGGCGCGGGGCACGACCTGGACCGCAAGTCGGATCGCCTCACGCTGCTCCGGGAAGTCGAGCAGTTCCTGCAGGCACACCTGGCTGCGGGCACGTGAACCTGCGTGATGAGCGCGTCAGTCGAGCGCGGCCTCGAGCCGTGCCGACTCGCGCGCGCGCAACGCGGCATTGACGTGTTGCCGCTCGAGGATCTGCCGCAACGTCGCCGCCGCCTGCGGGATCGGATGGTTCGCGAAGAAGTCCCGGGCAGTCGCGACGTCCACGGCGCGGTTGAGCAGCTTCACCGAATCGACCATGCGCACGATGGTGTTGGCGGGAAAACGCTCGTTCGCCGTCGCCCAGCCATCCCGCACGAAGCGGAACGCGGCGGCGCCGAAGCGGCGGTTCGCGATGCAGGAATTCAGCAGGAACGGCGCGTCCTGGGTCTTCACCTCGTCGCTCAGCGCGAGTTCGCAGGTCCGCGTCAGTAGTTTGACGTCGTCGAGCTGCGGCAACGCGTACAGGTAACGCAGCCGCTCCTGCGGCGTGGCGCCGCGCCGGAAGCCTTCGAGCAGGACCTCGAACTCGGCGGCGCCGCCGGTCGCCGCGTAGGCGCTGGTCGCGGCCTGCAACAACTCCGGATCGACATGGGCCGGATCGGCCAGGCCCTGCGCGAACAGCGCCCGGCAATGTACGCGCGTCGGACCATGTCCACCGAGCACGGCGAGCGCGCCGACGAGCAGGCCGCGCAGCTTCGCGGTCAGCGCGTCTTCGCCGGACACGGGGTCGCCCAGCCGCGCGACCACCGGCTCGAGCAGCGTCGCGACGCGCCGCTGGTACCGTTCGTACGGCGCGTCGTCGAGCAGACGACCGATGCCGCGCAGCCCGATCACGATGGACTGCCAGACCGCGTATTCGGATTCGTCCGCGAAGCCCGCGACGAATTCCAGATAGTCGGTGACCGTCATCTCGCCGGCGACGACCGCGTTCCATGCGTCGTCGACGAGTTGGTAGCGCTCGGGCGTGTCGAGTTCGCGGAGCGCGGCGCCCGACAGGCGAGCGCGCAACGCACCGTCGTACGCGACGCGAAAGAATCCGTGGCTCCCGGCGTTGACCACCACCGGCGCGGACGGCGCCGCGAGCGGTAGTTCGATCTCGTCGCTTTCGAGCAGCACGCGGCTCATCTGTCCGCCGTTGCGCACGCCGACCGGCACGACCCAGCGCGCGGACGCGGCGGCCGTTTTGCCGAACGAGAAGCGCCGCTGGCGCAGCACCAGCCTGTCGCCGGCGAGCGATGCCGACACGAGTGGATAGCCCGGCTGCCAGATCCACGAGTCCATCAGCCGGCGCACGGGCTCGCCGCTCGTTTCCTCGATCGCGTCCCACAGGTCGCTGGTCTCGGTGTTCGCGTAGGCGTGTTTGCGCAGGTAGTGGCTCACGCCCGCGCGGAAGCGATCGGTCCCGAGATACTGCTCGAGCATGCGCAGCAGCGCACCGCCTTTCTGGTAGGTGAGCACGTCGAACATGCCCTGGCAGTCGTCGGGCGAGCGCACCTCGAGCTCCACCGCGCGGGTGCTCGAGAGCGAGTCGGTCTCGAACGCGAAGCTGCGTTCGATGCCGAACGACGTCCAGCGTTTCCACGCCGGGCGATACGCGTCGCATGCCACGATGGCCATGTAGGTCGCGAACGCCTCGTTGAGCCAGATGCCGTTCCACCAGCGCATCGTGACCAGATTGCCGAACCACATGTGCGCGAATTCGTGCGCGACCACGTCCGCCACCAGTTGCATCTCGCTCTGCGTGGCGCGAGCGGGGTCCACGAGCAACAGGTTTTCGCGGAACGTTATGCAGCCGGGATTCTCCATCGCGCCCGCCGAGAAGTCGGGCACCGCGAGCAGATCCGTCTTGTTGCCCGCGGGGTAAGGAATGCCGTAGTAGTCCTCGAACCAGCGCAGCGAAAATGCCGCCACGTCGAGGCCGAATTCCGTCAGGTGTGCCTTGCCCGGCACGTACACCGCGCGCATCGTGTTGCCGTCGACCTTGCGCGGCGCGGTTGCTTCGAGTGGCCCGACCACGAACGCGACCAGGTAGGTGCTCATCACCATCGTGTCGGCGAACGTCACCGCGACCTGCCCGCCCTTGACGGTATCGCGGTGGATCTCCGGACCGTTCGAGATCGCGGTGAGCTCGGGATCGATCACGAGCGTGATGGCGAAGACCGCCTTGAAATCCGGCTCGTCCCAGCACGGGAACGCGCGTCGGCAATCGGCGGGCTGCATCGAGGTCGTCGCGATGACGTGTTCGGCGCCATCGGGATCGCGGTACGTGCTGCGATAGAAGCCGCACAACTTGTCGTTGATGGAGCCGGAAAAGCGGATCGTCAGCGCGTGTCTGCCCGTCCCGAGCGGCGCGGGCGGCCGCACGAACAGCCTCTCGGTTTCGCTGTCGAGCCGGAACGTGGATTCGGCGTCGTCGATTTCGCAGGCGTGGATGTCGAGTTCGGCCGCATTCAGCACTAGTTCGGCGAGCGGCGCGTTCGCGACATCGAACGTGATGCGCACGGCGCCGCCGAACTGCGCATGCGCGAGGTCGGGTGACAGCGTGATGTCGTAGCGCCGCGGCCGCGCCGAACGCGGCAGGCGGTAGGGGTCGAGCGTGCCGGACCGGGTCGCGTTTTCCGGAGCGGAAACAGGGTCGGGTTGATTCATGTGCTTCAGCTCCAGCGGTCGAAGAACTGTTTCTGGGTCGTGGCGCCGATATAGTTGATCAGCACCTGCAGGCCCTGGATGTATTCGTGCAGGCCCGATCGCAACACGTCGCCGGGACGGTCGAAGTCGAGTTTCGCGCGCAGCAGGCCGATCTGGCGCTCCGCCTCGCTCGAACACAGATCGAGTGGATTGCCCGTGATGTAGTGCAGGCTCTCTTCGGCGCGGTGGATGCAGTAGCGGATCGAGCGGGGGAACGCGCGATCGAACAGCAGGAAACTCGCGACGTCCTCGGGTGTGATCAGATTGTGCAGCTGGCGATACATCTGCAGCGCGCTCGCCGAATCCAGCAAGGCGGTCCAGCCGACGAGATCCACGGTGGTGCCAACCTCAGTGACGGTCGGCAGCAGGATGTAGTACTTCACATCGAGGATCCGCGAAGTCTTGTCCGCGCGCTCGAGGAATTGCCCGAAGCGCGACCAGTGGCAGGCTTCGCCGCGGCTCAGTGTCGCGCTGCTGACGCCCTGGTACTCCGCCGCGTGCGCCATGATCTCGGCGTAGAACTCGGCCATGTCGTCGACCGAGAATTCGTGCGTGCTCGCGTCGCGCACGAACAGGTAGAACTCGTTGAGCGAGTGCCACATCTCGCGCGAGATGATCTCGCGCACCGTTTGCGCGTTCTCCCGTGCGCGCGACAGCGTCGAGAGGATGCTGTTCGGGTAGTTCGGGTCGAAGATCAGGAAACGCGTCACCTTCTGTGGCGTCGCCTGGTCGTAGCGGCTCCAGTACCAGTCCTGGTCGCCGGTGGTGAGCACCAGCGCCGCCCAGTCCTCGCGTTTCTGCACGGGAGTGTCGAGCATGAGGTTGAGGTTCACGTCGACGAAGCGGGCGACGTTTTCCGCGCGTTCGACGTAGCGGCTGCACCAGTAGATGGCATCGGCGACTCGGCTCAGCACTCGGTAAGTACCCAGGTATCCTTGCTGCCACCGCCCTGCGATGAATTCACCACCAGCGAACCACGCCGCAGGGCGACGCGCGTGAGTCCGCCCGGTTGCACGTAGATTTCCCTCCCGTGCAACGCGTAGGGCCTGAGGTCGACGTGCCGCGGCTCGAACCGGTCTCCGACGATCGACGGCACGCGCGACAGCGACAACGTTGGCTGGGCGATGTAGCCGCGCGGATGCGCGCGGATGCGCTCCGCGAACTCGCGTCGTTCCGAACGCGAGGAATGCGGCCCGACCAGCATGCCGTAACCGCCCGAGCCGTCGGTCGCCTTGACCACCAGGTCCTCGAGATTCGCGAGCACGTACTCGCGGTGCTTTTCGTCCGAGCAGATGTAGGTAGGCACGTTCGGCAGCACCGGTTCCTCGTCGAGGAAGAAGCGGATGATCTCCTCGACGTAGGCGTAGATGGCCTTGTCGTCCGCGACGCCGGTGCCCGGCGCGTTCGCGAGCGCGACCTTGCCGCTGAAATACGCCTTCATGAGCCCCGGCACGCCGAGCAGGGAGTCGGGCCGGAAGACTTCCGGATCGAGGAAGTCGTCGTCGATGCGCCGGTAGATCACGTCGACGCGCTGGAACCCGCGCGTCGTGCGCATGTTGACGAAGCCGTCGCGCACGACGAGGTCGGCGGGCTCCACGAGTTCGACGCCCATCTGCTGCGCGAGGAACGCGTGTTCGTAGTAGGCGCTGTTGAAACGTCCCGGCGTGAGCACGACGACGTGCGGGTTGTCGGAGAGGTCCCGTCCGAGATAACGCAGCATCGTGTAGAGCTGCATCGGGTAGTCGTCGACGGGCCGGATCGACATCGCCTGGAACAACTTCGGGAAGATGCGCTTGATGACGTGCCGGTTCTCCAGCACGTAGCTGACCCCGGAAGGACAGCGCAGGTTGTCCTCGAGCACGTAGTAGTTGCCGTCGCGGTGGCGCACGAGATCCGTGCCACTCACGTGGCACCAGATGCCGCGCGGCGGCTTCAGGCCTTCGCATTGCGAGCGATAACCGGCGCAGGTCCGCACGAGGTGCTCGGGCACGATGCCCTCGCGGATCGCGCGCCGCTCGCCGTAGATGTCTGACAGGAACATGTTGAGCGCGGTCAGGCGTTGCCGGATTCCGCGCTCGAGCTTCGACCATTCGTCCGCGGCGACGACGCGTGGAATCACGTCGAAAGGCAGGATCCGTTCGCGCGCATTCTCGCCGTCGCTTCCCAGCGTGAACGTGATGCCCATCTTGAACAGCGCCGTCTCGGCGGCCTGCTGGCGCGCCTGCAACACGCCGGGTTCGAGCTGCTCGATGCCTTCCACGAGCGGCTCGAAGCCGGGACGCGGATGGCCGCGCGCCGCGAACAACTCGTCGTAGTAAGGACCGTTCTCCGGGTCGTAGCGCCTGAAGTCCATCGTGCGCGCGGCCGCGGGCGGGCGCATCGGAAAATGAGGCGGCGCGCCGGCGCGCTGCTTCTGGAAGCCGCTGAACAATCCGCTCACAGCGCGACCACCTGCACCGAGGCTGACATGCTCTGGAAGGCGCCGGCGGGTCCTTCCCAGAATCCCGACAGGGGCGCCGCGTTCTCCTGCGCACGCGCGACGGCCACCGAGATGTGTTCGGCGCCCGCCATCTTGTTGTTGGTGGGATCGAAGCCGCGCCAGCCGGCGCCCGGCAGGAAGATTTCGGTCCACGCATGCGTCGAACCGTGCTGGCCCTCGGCCATCTGCACGTAGCCGGTCACGAAGCGCGCACCGAAGCCCCAGAAGCGCGCCGCTTCCATCATCAGCACGGCGTAGTCGCGGCACGTGCCGCCGCCGAGCCTCAACGTTTCGTGGGGTAGTTGGACACCCGGGTCGTAACGCTCGTTGTACTTGAGCGTGTCGTGGATGTACGCGTTGAGCTTGTGAAGCAGCTCGTAGGTATCGATGACCTGTCCCGGCCGGTAAAGATTGTTGAGCCAGTCGCGCAACGCCGGACCGTGGAACGAATAGCTCGGCAGGCGGTAGGGGACGAGCTCGATCTGCTCCTCCGGCGCGTATTGAAAAGGATAGGAAGCCGCGCCCGGATCGATGAGCCACTCGATCGGGTCGTCGTGCGACAGGTCCACGTCGACCTCGGCGAACACGCGCAGCTTGTCGGCGGCTTCGTCGAAGGCGATCACGGCGACCGAGTTGCTCTCGATGTCGCGCAGCCAGCGCACCACCGCCTTCGGTTCCACTTCCACGCGTGCGCCCACGATCTGCAGGTCGTGCCCTTCGCGCGGACGCATCATCGCGCGGTGCGGACCGAACTTGACCGGCTGGTTGTAGAAATACTGGGTTTCGTGCGTGATGCGGATGCGCTTCGGCATGGTGCCGTCCTCAAGGGCGCGGGGAGGGCATCCAATATATTCGCGCCGGCGCGCCGGCCGTTCGATGGGACATTCGTCCATGACCAGTCGTCACGCGCCGGCATAACATTCCGCGCAAATCGGGAATCCAGCGCGATGCCAATTCCTCTTGACAGCGTCGAAAGCGGCGACGACGTCGCGGTGTCGACCGGCCGGCTGCCGGGGCGCGAGCGGGTCGTGCGCGTCGTGGACGAAGCGTACGCGCGTTATCGCGGCGTCGACGACGGCGAGGTGGCTAACTACATTCCCGCGCTCGGGCGCGCGCCGCGCGGACTGTTCGGCATCTGCGTGGCCGACATCGACGGCTCGTGGCACTCGGTCGGCGACGCCGGCCACGAGTTCAGCATACAAAGCGTGTCGAAGCCGTTCGTGTTCGCGCTGGTGTGCCAGTCCATCGGCGCGGCCGAGGCGCGCGCGAAGGTCGGCGTCAATGCGACGGGCCTGCCGTTCGATTCGGTCATGGCGATCGACCTGAATCCCGAGCGCACCATGAATCCGATGGTCAACGCGGGCGCCATCGCGACCACGAGCCTCGTGCCGGGCGGGACGATCGAGGAGAAATGGCGCGCCGTCAGGGAAGGACTCTCGCGTTTCGCGGGCCGGGAGCTCGCGTTCGACGACGAGGTGTACGAATCGGAGGCCGCGACCAACCAGCGCAACCGCGGCATCGCGCGGCTGCTCGAGGGCTACGGCAGGATGTATTGCGACGCGCTCGTGGCCACGGAGGTCTACACCAGGCAGTGCTCGCTGAAAGTCACGGCGAAGGATCTCGCGATCATGGGCGCGACGCTCGCCGACGGCGGGGTCAATCCGCTCACGCGCGAGCGCGTCATCGACGCCGCGCATTGCAAACACGTGCTCGCGGCGCTCGCTACCGCCGGGCTCTACGAACACTCCGGCGACTGGCTCTACGATGTCGGCCTGCCCGGGAAGAGCGGCGTCAGTGGCGGCATCTTCACGGCCGCGCCCGGCAAGGGCGGGCTCGGCACGTTCGCGCCGCCTCTCGATGGCGCGGGCAACAGCGTCAGGGGCAAACTAGTCACCCGGTTTCTCTCGGAGCGGCTCGGACTCAATCTATTCGCGTCGAAGCCGTACGAGTAGTTATGTCGAATCCAGTTCCGGCCCCGGCGAGGACGGTTAGACTGGTGGCGCCCTCCATACAATAAGAATCGGAGAAGGGGAAATGCGCTCCAATCGTCTGCCGGCCGTCGTCTGCGCCGCGTTGCTTCCGCTGTCGGCTTTCGCCACGCCGTTCACGTACGAAATTTCGGGAGTCATCGACTCGGCCTTCTGGGACGAATACACGCCCGAGGAATTCAGGCCGATGCTGCGGTCCGGAACCACCTTCACCGGTACGTTCACCTACGAATCGGAAACGCCGGCCACGGTCGAGAGCGACACGGTGAAGATCTACAATGGAGCTCTCACCGCGGCGACATTCAGCTTCGGTCCGGGCGGCTCGCTCGGGGTCTTCAGTTTCGACGGCACCCACAATCCGGGATTTTCATCGCCGAGCGACATCCTCGTCCTCAATGACCTCGAGTACGACGGAAATCCCCCCTTCGACCAGTTCAACCTCGGTTCGAGCCTGGGCAGGCTGCCCACGGATCCAGCGAACGTCTTCCGTTCCTGGGGATTCGGCGCGTCCGGTTTCGATACCGGCGTCATCCCGTCGGGTTGGTCGCTGCTCGATCCGCTGCCGATCGACTCGCTGCTGACCGGGTTTCACGGCTTCAGTTTCGGCTATTCGCAATACGGCGAGGACGGGCAGATGCTCTTCAGTGCCGGGGTCGGCAGCAGCGACGTGACCTTGCGCCAGGTCCAGCGGTCGGTGCCCGAGCCGGGCACGTGGTCGCTGTTGGCCGTGGGTCTAGCCGGCATCTGGCTCGCTGCGCGCCGGCGAACCGTGCGCGCGATCCCGCCGAGCTGATCGCGCCTCAGGGCGCGGCGGCGAGTTCGTCGAAGAACGAACGCGTCGCCTGCATGCAGAACGCGGGCACGAGAACGTCGTGATAGTTATCGAGTACCGCGGATCGCCCGCCGTCCTTCGCGCCGTCGATCACGGAGATCGTCCCGATCAATCGCTTCGCCTGCGCGAATCGTTGCCGTATCTCGGGATACGGACCCTCCGCGGTGGGTGCGAGATCGACATCGAGCGTCGTCACCCGGCTGCCGGGTGCGTTCGCGGCCCAGTAGCCCTGGATCAGTTCCGTATTGAAGAAGAACACGACGGGATCGTCGGATCCGCCGCACAGCTGGACGGGCGCCACCGGCGACCAGTTCCTGAGATCGTTGTCCTTCAGCGCCTGGCGCAGCGGATGCGCGGGATTCGCCGGCGGCATTCCGCTGGTCGTGTCCGGGAATCCTTCGTCGGGCGCGGTGGCAGCGTCCTGTAGATAGGCCTGGCGAAAGCCGTTCGTGATCAGGTGATCGGGCCCGAATCCCAGCGCGAACACGGCGGCGAATTCGCGCGGTTCGGTCGCCGGCGTCATCGGCGCCAGCTCGGCGCTCGGGGGCGTGTCGTTGAACAACGCGTCCGGCGGAAGCGAGCCCTGTGCGACGAGATTGTCGCCGCTGGTCGTGCTCGGAAACAGGTCCGGTGCGCCGACGTATTGCGGTTCGAACATCTCCGCGGGATCGGCGAAGAGATTTCCATACGCGTGCTGGTAGCTCGAGGCGAGCATCGCGAACTCTTCGACCGAGCCCTTGCCCACCTGCCCCATGAACACCGCGTCCGCGAACGCGGACATGGCGTACGGGCCGGACATGGGCGCGGACGCGGTCACCGTCATGCCGGCTTCCTCCATCGCGCGGTGAGTCGCCATCGCGACGTGTCCGCCCTGGGAATAACCGGTGACGAACAGCTTTCCGTTGTCGGTGACCGCCGTGCCCGCGAGGGCCGTGCGCGCCGCGGCGAGGGCGTCCATCATGTCGGCGGACTGCTGCGCGGCGTGCAGGAACGGATGATACGGCAGCGTGGATGTGTCGTATCCCGCGTAGTTAGGCGCGACCACGACGTATCCCGCGCTGGCCAGCGACAGCGCGATCATCACGCCTTCGGCGTCGCCATTGAGATCGGCGATGTTGATCGACTTCAGGTTGCGCTTGCCGTGCGCGTACATCGCGATCGGCCTCGGCCCCTGGCAGTTTGCAGGCGCCCCTGAAGGGACCATCAGCGCGCCCGAAGCGGTCGTCGGCTCTCCCGCGGAGCCGATGGTGCCGTAGCGGATCTGGTACACGTCGACGGCGCATTCCTGCGCGGTCGACTGCGTGATGATCCACTGGGTCACCGTGCCATCGGCGATGCGCCCGAGCAGATCGGCGACGGTGTAGGAGCCGAGCTTCTGCGGGGGATTTTCGATGAGCTGGCCACGCGAGGGCACGGGAGCCGGGTCCTGTGCGAACGTGTCGCCGATGTGCGCCACGCCGAGCGACAGCGACAGCAGGAGTAAGGAGCGAGTGATCGGGATCATGGGATCCCCCTTGCTGGTCCGGGGAAATTCGCGGCGCGGACCGTAACAACGCGCATGAGATACGTCTGTACGACCATGGCCCACTCGCGGGGTAAATCACGCCGGCGGGGCTGTGGGTGCGCGACCACACCTAACTACTTGCGCGCGGCCTCGGACAGCGCGCGGAGAGCGCCAGGACCCACCGGTGAGGGGGGCCGAAGGCCGCTACCGGGATGCAACATATCCCGGGCCGTGACGGACCGCACAGGCCGGACCGGCGAGGCACGTTAGATTCGGGCAGGGAGGTCGACATGATCGTCAACATCGCAGCCTGGCTGTACATCGTTTTTGCCGCTCTGAGTCTCTGGGCACTCGGCTGGGGTGGCGTGCACGCTTCGATGGAATCCCTCGTCACGCTGGCTGTGAGCGCGTTGTTCGCCGCGATGGGAGTCGGCCTGCTCAAACGCCTGCCGTGGGCACGGTGGCTGGCAATGGGATACAGCCTGCTGGGCTGGACATTGGGCACGCTCGTCCTGATCGCGTGCGTCGGTCTCTTTCTTACGATGGGCACGATTTTCGGGGGCTTTTCGCGCGGCGGCCTCGGAGCGCTGCTCAACGTGACCGTGCTACTCATTCTGGCGATCGCGGTCGTTTCCATCGTCATCAGCTTCAAGCTGTTCTTCCATCTGCGCACCGAAGAGGGCGCCAACGAATTCGGCGTCGAGCTCGAATCGTTCGGAACGGTGATGGGATCGGTCGGCGCGTGGGTCGCAATCTTCATCGCGCAGTCGGCGCTCACGTATCACGGTTCCCCTTTCCGCCGTTCACCGGTCATCGATCAGGCGAAATACGAGCAAATGGCCCGGGATGAGTACGAGACGAAGGACAGGCGTCTGCGGGAGGAACGCGCGGCGCGGGAAGCGCAGGAACGTGCGCGTCTCGAGGAGGAGACTCGGCACGTCGAAGCCGAGTTGGATCCGGCGGAAGAGGACGAGACGTCCGACGAACCCGGCGGCGTCGACGAGGCCACCGAGGTTCACTACCAACCCATCGTGCCCGACGCGCAGGACTCCGAACCGCGGGTCGACACGCGCAACCAGATCCTCAAGTGCCGCGACGCATCCGGAGCGTTGCAGTACACGCAGGGCTACTGCCCACCCGGTACGAAGCGAGTGGATTGAGCGCAGCCGTCGCCAGTAGTCAGGCGGCGCAGAAGATCAGACCGAGAACCCTTCCTTCGTGAGCGGCAGCGTACGCACGCGGTGCCCGATCGCGGCGTAGATCGCGTTGCAGATCGCGGGGGCGACCGGCGGCAGCGCCGGCTCGCCGACTCCGGTCGGTGGGTTGTCGCTCTGGATGAAGTGCACCTCGACCTTCGGCTGGTGCGTGATGCGCAGGATCGGATACTGGTGGAAGTTCGACTGCTCGATGCGGCCGTTCTCCATCGTGATCTCGAGTCCCATCATCGTGCTGAAGCCGTCGGTGACGCCGCCCTCGCACTGGTTGTTCGCGCCGCTCATGTTGACGATCGGGCCGATGTCGCCCGCGACCACCACGTGGTGCACGCGCAGCTTGCGGTTCGCATCGACGCTGACCTCGGCCACCTCGGCGAAATGACCCGCGTGGCTGAAGTGGAACGCGAGCCCCATCCCGTGGCCTTCGGGTAGTTTGCGACCCCAGCCGGCTTTCTCGCAGGCGAGCTTGATGACGTCCGCCGCGCGGCCGGTGTTGAGGCCGCCCTCGAGCAGCCGCGGCTCGCCCATGACCTCGAGCAGGAACTCGCGATGATCGCGGCCCGCCGCCGCCGACATCTCGTGCAGGAAGCTCTGGATGACCCAGGCGACCGAGCAGGAGCGCGGCGCGCGCCAGGGCCCGCACGGCGTCTTGAGAGGCAGCATCGTCTGCGTGAGCTGGTAGTTGGCCAGGTTCAGCGCGGGGAATTCCTGTTCGGGCAGGTTGCCGCCGCTGACCGGGTTCGTGCCGTCCGTCGTGAACGTGATGAAGTGGTTGCGCCACGCGACCAGCTTGCCGTTCGCATCGAGGCCGCCCGCGAGCGCGTGGAAACCGCCGGGGCGGAAGAAGTCGTGCGACAGATCCTGCTCGCGCGTCCATACGAGTTTGACCGGGCCCGCGTAGCGCTGCGCGATCGCGCCGGCCTCGCAGACGTAGTCGTTCATGAGCCGGCGGCCGAAACCGCCGCCCACGCGCGTCTGGTTGATCTTTATCTTCTCGACGGGCACGCCGAGCGCGCCGGCGACGGTAGTCAGCGCGCGATCCGCGGTCTGCGTCGGCGCCCAGAACTCGATGATCCCGTCGTGGCTCCACGCCGTGCAGTTCTGCGGCTCGAGCGGCGCGTGCGAGACGAATTGATAGGTGTAGAACCCCTCGACCTTCTTCGCGGCGTTCGCGAGCGCCGCGGGGTCGCCTTTCGCGATCGTGACTTTCTCGCCGGTCGGTTGCTTGCCGAACTCGGCCGCGCGCTTCACGATTTCGCTCCAGCTGTCCTTCGACGCGGACGATTCGTCCCAGTCGACCTCGAGCTGCTTGCGCGCCTCGAACGCGGCCCACGTGGTGTCGGCGACGATCGCGACGCCCGGCATCACTTCCGTGGTCTTGCCGTTGCCTTCGATGACGAAGGCGTCGCGCACGCCCGGCAGCTTCTTGATCTCGTCGAGATTGGCCGAGCGAACCTTGCCGCCGACCGCGGGGCATTTCTCGAACACGGCGATCTTCATGCCCGGCAACGTCTGGTCGATGCCGAACAGCGGCTTGCCGGTGACGAGCAGGTGATTCTCGACGCCCGTGTACGACTTGCCCAACAACCGATATTCGGAGCGCTGCTTGAGCGGCACGCTCGCGGCATCGGGCACCGGCAGCAGCGCGGCCTTCGCGGCCAGTGCGCCGTAGCCGAGCGAGCGCTTGCCGTGAATCACGGTGCTGTCGCGCGTCGTACATTCCGATGCGGGCACTTTCCACTGCGCGGCCGCGGCCGACACGAGCATCGCGCGGGCCACGGCGCCGGCCTTGCGCAACTGGTCCCAGCTCGACGGGATCGAACGCGAGCCGCCCGCGCTCTGGTTGCCGAACACGGCCGGATTCACCGGCGCCTGCTCGACGACCACGTCGGACCACTTCGCGTCGAGCTCTTCGGCGATGATCAGCGGAAACGCGGTCTTGATGCCCTGGCCGATCTCCGGGCCCTTGTTGAAGATGAGGATCCTGCCGTCGCGTCCGACCTTGATGAACGCGTTGGGCACGAAGTCTTTGGCGCCAGCCGTGGCGCCTTCGGCCGGCGCGCTCGTGCAGAACGCGAGCACGAGGCCACCACCCGCGAGGCCCGTGAGCTTGAGGAAGCCGCGGCGGTCGAGCACGACGCGCGCGCTGACTGCCTTGCCGCCGGCGGGAGACGCGCCTTCCATCTCGCGGATGATTTCGCGCAGGTATTCGTCGGCCGTGATCGGGTCGCGGGTGCGTGCGTTCATGTCATTTCCCCTTGACCAGGTTTCCCTGGGCCAGCTTGCCGGCCGCGGTATGCACCGCGGCGCGAATGCGCTGATAGGTGCCGCAGCGGCAGATGTTGCCGGCCAGTGCGGTGTCGATGTCGGCATCGGTCGGCTGCGGCGTGCGCGCGAGCAGCGCGGCGGCCGACATGATCTGGCCCGCCTGGCAGTACCCGCATTGCGGCACGTCGTGTTCGATCCAGGCGTCCTGCAGCGGATGCAGCTTCGTGTCGGAGGGCGCGAGGCCCTCGATGGTCGTGATCGTCTGTCCGACCACGGAGCTCACGGGCGTGGTGCAGGAGCGAATCGGGTTGCCGTCGGCGTGCACCGTGCAGGCGCCGCAGACGGCCATGCCGCAGCCGAATTTCGTGCCGACGAGGCCGAGAGAATCGCGCAGCACCCACAGCAGCGGCGTGTTCGGATCGACGTCGGTCGTGACTTCTTTACCGTTGATTCGCAGCTTCAGGGCGGCCATGCCTCTTTGCCTCCGATTGGGAGTTGGGATTGCGCGCCCGATCGTAGCCGGCTCAACCCAGCGACGCGAGGTATTGCCTCCATCCGCCGAGCGCGCTGATGTCTTTCGCACCGGTCACGCCGACCGATTCGCACAGAAATCCGCAGACCGCGCTGCCGTCTTCGAGTTTCACCTTGCCGATGCCGAGCGGTGCGGGTATCCCTGAGACGAACGAGCCGAAAGTTTCCGTGGGCACGCGCCACACCTCGACGTCGACGGCGACGCCATTCTCGTGCACCTGTACGAGTCCGGGTCGAAACGGCGGACCGCCGGGCAGCGCGAAGAAGCGGTAGATCGGCGCTGTGCGCGTCGTCGCCACTTGCCACGCGCCGCGCTCGAGCAGTTGCTTGTTGAGCGGCAGTCCGGACATGTGTGCGCCGCAAACCATCACGTCGATCGTGTTCGCGCCGGATCGGGACAAGGTGCCCGGCGCCGCTTCCGGAAGCGGCAGCTTCGTCGCGCCCATCGTCGTGACGGCGGCGCGTTGCGCGCGCGCGGCGAGCGCGAGCAGTTCGGCGTCGTTCCAGGCCGGCGCGATCAGCGTGACACCGAACGGCAAACCCGCGGGCGTGAAGCCGGACGGAACCGCGACCGCGGCCAGGTCCATGAGGTTCACGAAATTCGTGTAGCGGCCGAGATTGCTGTTGAGCCGGATCGGATCCGAGGTTTCCTCGTCGATGCGGTAGTGAGTCCCCGCGGTGGGCAGCAGCAGGACGTCGGCCGCGTCCCAGATCGGTTGCGCGTCGCGGATCAGTTCCCTGAGGCGGTATTGCGCGCGGAATGCATCGCGGGCGCTCGGACTCGCGCCGCCCTGGATGATGCGCCGTGTGACTTCGAGCAGCGCATCGGGCTTCGACTCGAGCAGCGACTGGGTGGCGAGGTAACGCTCAGCGACCCACGGACCTTCATATAAGAGTCGTGCGGCATCGAGCAGGGGCTGGATGTCGACTTCGACCGCCTGGCCGCCCAGCGACTTCATTCGCGCGACGCTCTCGACAAACAACTTTTCGTAGGCAGCGTTGCCGAAGAACTCGAGTTGCGAGGCGCGCGGAATGGCGATGCGGAACGAAGGCGCGTTCGCCCATCCCGGGCGAGCCGGCGACTGCGCGGCGCGCGCGAACGCATCGGCGGCGTCGAATCGCGCCGCCACGTTACGCACGCGCGCGGCATCCTCCGCGGTGAGCGCGAAGATCGACATCACGTCGAGCGAGCGGCACGCGGGCACCACACCGCGCATGCTGAGCAGGCCCAGCGTCGGCTTGTAGCCGACGAGATTGTTGAAGGCCGCGGGCACGCGGCCGGATCCGGCGGTATCCGTGCCCAGCGAGAAACTCGCGAGTCCGAGCGCCACGGCGACGGCCGAGCCGCTCGACGAGCCGCCGCTCAGGTACTCGGGATCGAATGCGTTCCCGCAGGCGCCGTACGGCGAACGCGTTCCGACGAGGCCGGTCGCGAACTGGTCGAGGTTGGTCTTGCCGACGACGATGGCGCCGGCGCCGGTCAGCGCCCGCACGACCGGCGCGGACTCGCTCGGTAGATAGGCGAAGGCCGGGCAGGCCGCGGTCGTCCCGGCGCCGGCGAGATCGATGTTGTCCTTGACCGCGAACGGTATTCCGTAGAGAGGCAGCGAATCCGGCGGCACCTTCATGAGCTCGCGCGCCCGCGCGCGCAGCGCATCGTCGCCGACCTGGTGGATCCAGATGTTGTGCGAGTGAAAGGCCTTGCGGCGCTCGATGAGCGATTCGACGAGGGTGAGCGGCGTCAGCGTGCCCGCGCGGTAGGCCTGCGACAGAGTAGTCAGTGAAAGATCGGGAGCGTTACTCATGTCTCTGCTCATACGGCCGGCCGGACCGTCAACAGCGTGTCGCCGGCGCTGGTCCCGGCGCCGGCCTCCTGGTGAATCGAGACGACGGTGCCCGTCGCCTCGGCGACCACCGCGATCTCCATCTTCATGGCTTCCATGACGACGAGCGTGTCGCCCTTCTGCACGAGCTGGCCCGCGGCGACCTTGATCTGCCACACGCTGCCGGAGACCGGAGACGTCACGGCGATGCAGTCGTCAGGGAGGGCGGGAGCAGCGGACTTCGTCGACATCTCGACGGCGGCAGTTTCGGCGACGCCCGAGATGCGCCAGCGCTCGCGCTCGGCGTCGAACGCCGCGCGCTGTTGCTGGCGGAATGCGTCGATCGATGCCTTCTCCTTTTCGAGGAAGGCGAGGTATTCGCCGAGATCGAGTTGCGATTCCTCGATGCGCAGCGGATGCCGGCCGTACGGAAAGCCCTTGCGCATCTCGAGCAGTTCGTCGGCGCCGACCGGGTGGAAGCGGATCTGGTCGAAGAACCGCAGCAACCACTGGCGGCCGTCGCGAAAATCCGCGGTCTGACGATAGCGGTTCCACATCTGCACCGTGCGGCCCACGAACTGGTAGCCGCCGGGTCCCTCCATGCCGTACACGCATAGATAGGCGCCGCCGATGCCGACCGCGTTCTCGGGCGTCCACGTGCGCGCCGGGTTGTACTTGGTCGTGACGAGCCGGTGTCGCGGATCGAGCGGGGTCGCGACCGGCGCGCCGAGATAGACGTCGCCCAACCCCATCACGAGATAACTCGCGCCGAACACGATGTCGCGCACGTCCTCGCGCGAGGCGAGCCCGTTGATGCGACGGATGAACTCGATGTTGTCCGGGCACCAGGGCGCGTCCGCGCGCACCGTCTTGTATCTTTCGGTTGCGAGCTGCGTGGCCGGATCGTCCCACGACAGCGGCAGGTGCACGATGCGGCTCGGCAATCGCATCTCGGCCACGTTCGGTAGTTTGCCGATCGCCGCCAGCAGCGTGTCGATCACCGCGTTCGCGGACTTGCGCGACGGATCGAAGTGGACCTGCAGCGAGCGGATGCCGGGCGTGAGGTCGATGATGGCCGCATCGCGGCGCGCGTTGAGCGACTCGAGCAGCGCCTGCACCTGGAAGCGCAACACGAGATCGAGCACGGGCGGACCGAACTCGACCAGGAGATTGCTCGTGCCGGCGCGGCGGATGCAGATGTCGGCGTGAATCGCCGTGGCCGGCAGCGTCAGGATGACGGAGGGATTCTCGGACCGTTCCGCGGGCTTCGCGTAGCGAACGAAGCGGACCTTGTCGCCCGGGCGAAGCTGGCCGATCTTCCACAATTCGTCGTCGACGATGGTCGCCGGGCATACGAAGCCACCGAGACTGGGGCCGTCCGGCCCGAGGATCACCGGCATGTCGCCCGTGAAATCCACGCTGCCGATCGCGTAGGCATTGTCGTGGATGTTCGAGGGATGCAGGCCCGCTTCGCCGCCGTCGGCACGCGCCCACTTGGGCTTGGGGCCGATGAGCCGCACGCCGGTGCGGCTCGAGTTGTAGTGGACTTCCCATTCGGTGGCGAAGAACGTCGCGATGTCGTCGGGCGTGAAGAAATCGGGAGCGCCGTGCGGGCCGTCGTTCACGGCGATGCGCCATGCGTGCGAGTAGTCAGGCTGCTCGTACGGGGGGATCGGCGCGCAGCCTTCGGTGGATGGATCGTCGCGCTTCAGTCGCAACACGTCGCCCGTGCGCAGCGCGCGGCCGCCGTGACCACCGAACTGTCCGAGCGTGAACGTCGACTGGCTGCCGAGATACTCGGGCAGGTCGAAGCCGCCGCGCACCGCGAGATAGGCGCGTTGTCCCGCGCCGCGAATCTTGCCGAGCGCGAGCACGCTGCCGCGTTTCACCGCGATCGGCTGCCAGAAGTCGATCGCGGCGTCGTCGAGCGTCGCGGCCATCCGCGCGCCGGCCAGCGCGATCACGGCATCCGCGTCGAAGCGCAAGGTCGCGCCGGTGACGGTCATCTCGAGTCCGGCCGCGCCCGGTTCGTTGCCGACCACGCGGTTCGCGAGCCGAAGCGCGAGCGAATCCATGGGACCGGAGGGTGGCACGCCGACATCCCAGAGGCCGAGGCGCCCTGGCCAGTCCTGCACGGTGGTCAGCGTGCCGGGGGCGAGCACTTCGATGCTCGGCAGGTTCAGCGTGTGACGGGCGAGCATCGCCGTGGTCTGCTCGCCTGCGACGAAGGTCCGATTCGCGAGGATCGAGCCCAGGTAGGACAGGTTGGTTTCGATGCCGTCGATGCGGGAACCGGCGAGCGCGCGCGCGAGGTTCGCGCGCGCCTGCTCGCGGGTTTCGCCGCGCGCGATGACTTTCGCGAGCATCGGGTCGTACCACGCGCTGATCTCGGTGCCGGCCTCGATCCACGCGTCCACGCGGACGTCGCCCGGCCCGCCGTTCCTGCGCGAAGCCGGTAGTTTGACCTGGGTGAGCACGCCGCTCGCGGGACGAAAATTGCGCGCCGGATCCTCGGCATACACACGCGCCTGGATCGCGTGGCCGCGAGGTTCGAACGGCACGGAGAGATCGGGCGGTTCGCCGGCCGCCGTGCGGATCATCCAGGCGACGAGATCGATGCCGCTGACCTCCTCGGTGACGCCGTGTTCGACCTGCAGCCGGGTGTTCACCTCGAGGAAGTAGAACTTCTGCTCGTCGACGTCGTAGACGAACTCGACCGTGCCCGCGGAACGGTAGCCGACGGCGCCGCCGAGCTTCGCGGCCGCGGCATGCAACTCGCGGCGAGCTGCTTCGGAGAGGTTCGGCGCGGGAGATTCCTCGATGACCTTCTGGTTGCGCCGCTGGACGGAGCAGTCGCGCTCGCCGAGCGCGACGACGTTCCCGCGGCCGTCACCGAAGATCTGCACCTCGATGTGCCGCGCGCGCGCGACGAACTTCTCGAGGAACACGCCGGCATTCCTGAAGTTGCCCGCCGCCAGCCGCTGCACGGCGGTGAAACACTCCTCGAGGTCGCGCGCCGTGTCGCAACGGCGCATGCCGATGCCGCCGCCGCCCGCGGTGCTCTTGAGCATCACCGGGTAGCCGATCTGTTCCGCGGCCGCGAGTGCGGCGGGCAGGTCCTGCAGCAGGTCGGTGCCGGGCAGCAGTGGCAGGCCGCTGCGCTGGGCGAGCTCGCGAGCGGTGTGCTTCAGGCCGAAGTCGCGCATCTGCGCGGGTGTCGGACCGATGAACGCGATGCCGGCCTGCTCGCACGCGGCGGCGAACTCCGCGTTTTCCGAGAGGAAGCCGTACCCCGGGTGGATCGCCGCGGCGCCCGAGAGCCTTGCGATTTCGAGGATACGTTCCTGGCGCAGGTAACTTTCCGCGGCGGGCGCCGGGCCAAGTAGATAGGCCTCGTCCGCGTCGCGCACGTGCGGCGCGTTGGCGTCGATCTCGGAATACACCGCGACGGAGCGCAGCCCCATCGCCTTCACGGTGCGGAGAATGCGGCACGCGATGGCGCCGCGGTTGGCGATCAGTATTTTCTGGAACATAGCGCAGTTCGATCCCTTTCATTTCCCGGGGGACTGCGCCAGGTCGTCCCGGCGTTGATGATGTGTCCGGGCGGGTCGTCCCGCCGGCGGGAGCGCGCGTTCACGCGCCCTCCCGGGTCATGACGCGCACGGGCGTCGGGTTGTACGCATTGCAGGGATTGTTGAGCTGCGGGCAATTCGAGATCAGCACCAGCACGTCCATGAGCGCGCGCAGTTCGACGTAGCGACCCGCGGCGGAGATGCCGTCCGCGAAGCGCAGGCCGCCCTCGGGCGTCACCGGCACGTTCATGAAGAAGTTGATGTTCGACGGCAGGTCCCGCTTGGTGAGGCGCGGGCCACCCGAGTCTTCGTGCCGCGCCAGCGCCAGCAGGAAGCTGTCGCGGCAATTGTGCATGTGCCGCTTCTCGAGTGCGTACCGCACGGTGTTGCTCTCCGCGGAGCACGCGCCGCCCAGCGTGTCGTGCCGCCCGCAGGTGTCTTCTTCGATCGTCAACAGCGGCCGGCCGCGGTTCGTGAGCAGCGTGGTGCCGGTGGTCAGGTAGATGCTCTGTCGCGCCTGGATCGTGTTCTGCGCGCTGTAATGCTCGCCCGTGTCGTGCGCGTTGTAGAACAACGTGTCGACCGCCTGGTTTCCTTCGAGATCCACGATGCGCAACAGTTGCCCGGCGCGCACGACGCCAATCCACGGTTCGCCGGCCGGAACGACGGTGTCGATCGTCGCGCCGCTCATGCGTAGTACCGTTCGGTGTTGATGAAGCCGCGCGCGTTCTCCGGGCAGCGCGTGCGGCAGGGATCGTCGGCCGTGGGCGGTTCCACGCGGCGCGCGGCGAGCCCGATGCCCGCGGGCGAGTAGTTGGGGCCAGCGG
>JAEYUC010000030.1 GCA_023433705.1 Pseudomonadota bacterium | reverse complement strand
GTCGATGCCTCCATGTCGATGGAGGACATCGAACGCACCACCGGCATCGCGCTGGAACGGCATCCGTCTTACGTCAGCCTGTCGGGACTGGTGCTGCACGCACTGGAACGCCTGCCGGTGGCCGGCGATACCGTTCGCACGGGTGCCTGGACCGTGGAAGTGCTGACGCTGGAGCGTCGCCGGGTAGGCAAGGCGAAGCTGCTGCCGGCGGAGCCGGCCTAGCGGAGGCTCATCCCTGCGGCACGCCCGTCATGTCCGGCAGATGATGGGCGACGCCCTTGTGGCAGTCGATGCAGGTCTTCTCGCCCGACAGCAACCAGCGCTCGTGGATCGTGGCGGCTCGTTTGCCCTGGCGCGTGAGATCCATGTAGCCGAACTCGTGGCAGTTGCGGCATTCGAGCGAGTCGTTGGCCTTGAGCCGCGCCCATTCGTTCTCGGCCAGCGCGCGCCGCTCGTCCAGGAATTTCTCGCGCGTGTCGATCGTGCCGAAGACCTTGCCCCAGACTTCCTTCGACGCCTGCATCTTGCGCGCGATCTTGTCGGTCCACTTGTGCGGCACGTGACAGTCCGGACAGGTCGCGCGCACACCCGAGCGATTGGTGTAGTGAATGGTCGACTTGAGCTCCTCGAACACGTTGTGTCGCATCTCGTGACAGCTCACGCAGAACTGCTCGGTGTTGGTCGCCTCGAGCGCGGTGTTGAATCCGCCCCAGAAGAGCACGCCGCCGACGAAGCCACCCACCGTGAGCACGCCGAGACTCAGGTGGCGGCTCGGCCGCGACATGGTGTTCCAGATACGCGTGATGAACGCGGGCAGGCGCACGTCAGCGTCTCTTCGCCGCTTCTTCGGACAGCAGCTCGTCGACGTCGCGGAAGTCGCTCTCGACCAGCGGCCGCGCGTCGGTCTGCACGACGTGGCACTGATTGCAGAAATAACGCCGCGGCGAGACGGACGCGAGCACCTGGCCGTCGCGATCGACGAAGTGCGTCACGCTGACCATCGGCGCCTGGAAATTCGCCGCGTTGGCCCGCGAGTGGCACAACATGCAGCGGTTGGAATTCTTGTCGACCTGGTAGCCGTCGATGGCGTGCGGAATCGTCGGCGGTTGATCCGGATAGGCGCGCTTGCGCTTGATATCCGTGTTCTCGGTGCGCGCCATCGGCAGCGACGCGCCCTCCTTGTCGAGCGGAATCCCACGTCGCAATGCATCGATCGACTGCGGCTCGCTCGGCGGCGGCACGGGCGCATCGGCGGTCGGATCCTGGCCGAACAGCACCAGCGGCATGACGACCACCGGCACGACGGCCAGCAGCGCGATGAATCGAACCCGCGCGCGGCTCATGCCTTCACCACTTTCACGGCGCATTTCTTGTAATCCGTCTGCTTCGAGATCGGATCGGTCGCGTCCAGCGTCACCTTGTTGATGAGCACGCTCGCGTCGAACCACGGCACGAAGATCAGGCCGCGGGGCGGGCGATCGCGGCCGCGCGTCTCGACGCGTGCGCGCACCTCGCCGCGCCGCGAGATGACCCGCGCTTCCTGGCCGCGCCTGAGGCCGCGGGCCTCGGCGTCGTTCGGATGCATGAACACCACCGCGCTCGGGAATGCCTTGTAGAGCTCGGGAATACGCATGGTCATCGACCCCGAGTGCCAGTGCTCGAGCACGCGGCCGGTAGATAGCCACATGTCGTACTCGGCGTCCGGGGATTCGGCCGGCGGCTCGTAAGGCAGCGCCCAGATGACGGCGCGGCCATCCTTGTTGCCGTAGAAATTGAAGCCCTCGCCTTTCTTCACGTAAGGATCGTAGCCCTCGCGATATCGCCAGCGCGTTTCGCGCCGGTCGACCACCGGCCAGCGCAGTCCACGCTCCTGGTGGTACATGTCGAAGGGCGCGAGATCGTGTCCGTGACCGCGGCCGAATGACGCGTATTCCTCGAACAATCCCTTCTGCACGTAGAAGCCGAAGGCTTTCGACTCGTGGTTCTCGACGTCGGCGGGCAGATCCGAGAGCGGATACCGGTTGGCGACGCCGTTGGCGAACAACACCTCGAACAGCGTCTTGCCGCGGTATCCGGGGTTGGCCGCCAGTAGTTTGTCCGGCCACACCTCGTCGGTCTTGAAGCGCTTCGAGAATTCCATGAGCTGCCACAGGTCCGAGCGCGCCTCGCCCGGCGCGTTGACCATCTGGCGCCAGAACTGCGTGCGGCGTTCGGCGTTGCCGTAGGCGCCCTCCTTCTCCACCCACATCGCGGTCGGAAGGATCAGGTCCGCGGCCTGCGCGGTGACGGTGGGATACGCATCCGACACGACGATGAAATTCCCGGGCTTGCGATAGCCGATCAGCGCCTCTTCGTTGATGTTGGGCCCGGCCTGCAGGTTGTTGTTGACCTGCACCCAGTAGGCGTTGAGCTTGCCGTCGCGCAACATGCGGTTCTGTTCCACCGCGTGGAAACCGTTCTTGTCGTGGATCGTGCCGTGCGGCACCTTCCAGATTTCCTCGGCGTGTTTGCGATGCTCGGGATTGGTCACGAGCATGTCCGCGGGCAGGCGGTGGCTGAACGTGCCCACCTCGCGCGCGGTGCCGCAGGCCGACGGCTGGCCGGTCAGCGAGAACGGGCTGCTGCCGGGCGTCGATATCTTTCCCGTGAGCAGGTGGATGTTGTAGACGAGATTGTTGGCCCACACGCCGCGCGTGTGCTGGTTGAAGCCCATCGTCCAGAACGACATCACCTTGATCTTCGGATCGGCGTAGAGCTCGGCGAGCTGCTCGAGCCAGCCGCGCTCGACGCCCGTCATCTTCACGGTGTATTCGAGCGTGTACGGCTTCACGAAGGCCGCGAATTCCTCGAACGTCATCGGCTGCGAGCCGTTCGGATCGTTCGCGTTCTTTGCCTTGGTCTCGAGCGGGTGATCGGGCCTCAGGCCATAACCGATGTCCGTGTTGCCGCGCTTGAAGTTGGTGTGGCGGTTCACGAAATCGCGCTTCACCAACCCCTTCGTGATGATGTAGTTCGCGATGAAGTTGAGAATGACGAGGTCGGTCTGCGGCTTGAAGACGATCGGGATGTCCGCGAGCTCGAACGAGCGGTGCTCGAACACCGACAACACCGCGACGCGCACGCGCGGTGAGGACAACCTGCGATCCGTCACGCGTGTCCAGAGGATCGGATGCATCTCGGCCATGTTCGAGCCCCACAGCACGAACGCGTCGGCCTCCTCGATGTCGTCGTAACAACCCATCGGCTCGTCCATGCCGAACGTGCGCATGAAGCCGTACGCGGCCGAGGCCATGCAGTGCCGCGCGTTGGGATCGAGGTTGTTGGTGCGGAAGCCGGCCTTGAACAGTTTATTGGCCGCGTAACCTTCCCAGATGGTCCACTGGCCGGAGCCGAACATGCCGACCGCGGTCGGCCCCTTCTCCTTGAGCGTCTTCTTGAACTGCGCGGCCATCACGTCGAACGCCTCGTCCCAGCTCACGGGCTCGAACTCGCCGTTCTTGTCGTATTTGCCGTTGGTCTTGCGCAGCAGTGGCTTCGTGAGACGGTCGCTGCCGTACAGCACCTTCGAGAGGAAGTATCCCTTCACGCAGTTGAGCCCGCGGTTGACGGGCGCGTGCACGTCGCCGTGCGTCGCGACCACGCGGCCGGATCGCACCGCGACGTTCACGCCACAGCCGGTGCCGCAGAAACGGCACGGCGCCTTCGACCACTTGAGCTCGGTGACCGCGCGGTCCGTGACGAACCCCTGACCCTGCGCGGGTAGCGAGATGCCCGCGGCGGCCGCGGCGGTCGCGGCGGCGGTCTGCTTGATGAAATCGCGGCGTGAGTTGCTCATGGGGCGTCGGCCTGGTGATAAACGAGATTGACCATCAGCACGTCGGGCAGCCCGCGCAGGTCGTCCATGCGATCCGCGAGTTCGCGTTCGCCCGGGGCCTCGACAACGACGATGATCTTGCCGTCTTCGACGGCGTGGATTTCGGCGCCGTCCATCGCGGAGATGCGTTGCGCGACCCGGGCCGCGTCGTCGGCGCGCGTGCGCACGATGAAGCTCGCGATGTGCAGTTCGTTCACGGTGGCGGAGGTCCGGGTGGGCCGACGATCATCTGCCAGATCCAGACCAGGAAGCCGTAACCCGCGACGATGATGATGGCGAGGATCGGCGCGAGGATGAATGCGAGAAAGCCGAAGGCGCCCAATTCCGCCCGGCGTTCGGTACGCGCTGTTGAATTTGGCTCGCCCTCCATGAACGCGCAATATAGGCCGGTGCACGCAGGAAAGAAATCCTTAACAGGCCCGATGCGATCGTGGGCCCTTCGCCTACAAACCCTTGGCGGTGTTAGCGGCGGCGCGCGCGCGTGACTGAGTACACCGCACCGGGCGTGTACGTGGAGGAGATCGAGCGCGGGCCGCGCCCGATAGAAGCCGCGCCGACCGCAATCGCCGCGATCCTGGGTGCGACGGAACGCGGACCCCTGCGGCCCTGCCTGGTCGCCTCGTTTTCGGACTATCTGCATTCGCATGGCGGCTTCTTCGGCACCGGGCAACACGTGCCGTTCGCCGCGCGGGGCTTCTTCGAGAATGGCGGGCGCCGCCTGTACGTCTGCCGCGTAGCGAGCTCCAACGCGACGACGGCGCGCGCGGATCTCGGAGACTATCTACTCGAAGCCGTCGGCCCGGGCGGCTGGGGCAATCGTATCTGGGTGAAACTGGCCGGTTTCCGGTTGCGCATCGCCTGCTTTTCCGAAGGCGTCGTCCCGTACGACTGCTTCGACCCGGCGAACGAAAGAAATCCCGCCAAGCCTGAGCTCGTCGAAGAACACGTCGACATCGACATGAATCTTCGCCTGGAAAACGTCTTGCCTGCTTCCGTGCTGGCCGTGCTCACGCGCAAGGACGGCGCGGCCGGCAATCTTCCGGCCGGTTTCAACGGCGCGCTGGCCGGCGGAGATGACGGAGATCCGCCCAGCACGGCGGATTTCCGCGGCTTTCCGGCCGCCGGAAGGCCTGCCCAGGGGATCGCCGCGCTCGAAAGCGACGAATTCCGCGACGTCGCGCTCGTCGCGGCGCCGGGCGCCGATGCCGCGTCGCTGCGAGCGCTCGTCGAACACTGCGAGGCCACTCGCTTCCGGTTTGCCGTGCTCGATGCCGCCCGCGGCGCCACCGTCGGGAACGGGCTCTCGCCGCGCGACGAAATCGCGGACTCGCGCCACGCCGCGTTCTACTGGCCCTGGGTCGAGGTGGAAGATCCGCGCACCCGGGCGCGCACATGCGTACCACCGAGCGGACACACGATGGGTGTCTACGCGCGTACGGATGCCGAACGCGGCGTATCCAGGCCGCCCGCCAACGAAGTCCTGAACGGCGCGCTCGGTCTCGAACACGTCGTCGATGCCGATACGGCCGATCTCGTGGCGCCGCGTGGCGTCAATACCATCCGCGCGTTCCCCGGCCGCGGGATCCGCGTCTGGGGCGCGCGGACGCTGAGCTCGCACACCGAGTGGAAATACGTGAGTGTCCGCCGGTTGTTCATGTTCCTCGAGCATTCCATCTTCGAAGGACTGCGGTGGACGGTGTTCGAGCCCAACGACGAAGCGCTCTGGACGCGTGTGCGAAACGTGATCGAGCAGTTCATGTTGACGCAGTGGCGCGCCGGCATGTTCCCGGGTGCGAAACCGGAGGAGGCATACTTCGTCAGATGTGATCGCTCGACGATGACGCAGGACGACATCCACAACGGGCGCCTCGTCTGCCAGGTGGGTTTCGCGGCGCTGAAGCCCGCGGAATTCACGGTCATCCATATCCAGCAACTGATCGCCGGTCCGTCGCGCGTCTGACGGGCGCCATCCCGTGAGGGCGGGCTTTCGTCACAAGGTGCGGAAACCTGTCCATCGCCTCGCTAACTTGCCGTCCGTTCCCACACGGAGGCAAGGACATGAAAACGATTCAGCGACATTGCGCGGTGGCGGCCGTCGTGGCGGGCGCGTGGATGGCGACAGCCGCGGCCGACGAAGCCTCGACGTCCGCGGCGGCAACCGCCCTCGGCGTCGCTCGTCTGACTACTGACGGCAAGCTCGAAAAGCCCGCGGACCTCGAGCGCTGGGTGTTCCTCGGCACCTCGCTGGGAATGGGTTACAACCCCGGCTCGTTCAACGCGGCGCGGCCCGGGCAGTTCCAGGTGGTGCTCATGGAACCGAAAGCCTACGAGCATTTTCTCGAGCACGGTAGTTATGCACCGGGTTCGATGTTCGTGCTCAGTTTCTACGACACCGACACGCAACCACGCTCCCTGAACCAGAAGGGATTCACGCAGGCGGACCTCACGAACTACGAGATCCATCTCATCGATCCCGCATCCGCGGACGGCCACACGTTTTACATGTTCGATGCAGGCTCGAAGAGCGGGCAGCCCCTGCCGCCCCGCAATGGATGCGTGAGCTGCCACAAGAACCACGGCGCGTTCCAGGGCACGTTCGCGCAGTTCTATCCTACGTTGCGGCCGCACGTGCCGAAGACGCTGCTCGAGAAAGCTTCGCGAGGCGGCGACATCCGTTGAGAGTTAGGATGCGGACTCATGTCAGAGCCCTCGCACCCGCTGAACCGGCCGTTGCCGCCTGATGTGGCCGCGGGCGAATCCGCGTTCATCCAGTTCTACCAGCAATACGCGGCGTTCAGCTGGCCCTGGGCCTGGCGGCGCACGGCGATCTTCGGATCGGTGGGCGCGCTCGTGGGCGTGTCCTTCGGCATTTCTCACGGGTTGTTCGTGCACGGCCTGTGGGACGCCATCGCGGTTTCGCTCGCCTGCGCCGGCGCCAACATTGCGCTGGTCGGGACCGGACCCGTACTCGGCGCGTTCGTCCGGCACCGTGGCTGGCCGCGCGCGATCGAGGCGCCGCTGCTGCTGCTGGCCGTGTTCTGTGGGATGGCGTTCGGGTGGTGGTCGGCCGAATGGGCGGACCGGTTCCACGATGCGCGCATGGCAATACATGGCTACGACTCGAAAGATTCGGGCATCGCGGTGACCGACGTGCACTCCGGCGTGCGGTGGGCGCTCGACGTGGGTTGGGATCTCGTGATCCTGTTCGTCGCGAGCGGCGGGCTCGCGTTGCAGGCCTATCTTTCCGAAAAGCGTCGCTGGGCGGAGCATTTCCGGCGCGTCGAACTGGAGAAGCTGGGCCAGCAGAAGAGCGAAGCGGACCTCAAGCTCACGGTGCTGCAGGCGCAGGTCGAGCCGCATTTCCTGTTCAACACGCTGGCCTCGGTACGATCACTCGTCGCGTCGGACCCGCAGCGCGCCACGCAGACGATCGACGCTCTCGCCCAGCACCTGCGCGCGACGTTGCCGAAACTGCGCGCGGAGACGGGTCTCGCGCATTCCACGCTCGGCGAGCAGTTCGACATCTGCTCGAGTTATCTCGAGCTCATGAAGCTGCGGCTAAACGATCGGTTGCGGGTGGACATCCGCCTGCCGGCCGAACTGCGCGACGCGCCTTTCCCGCCGCTGCTGCTGATCTCGCTGGTCGAGAACGCCATCAAGCACGGCGTGGAACCGAAACCTGGCGCGACCCGCATCACGCTCGTCGCGCGCGTGGACGGCGGGAAGCTCGAAGTGCGGGTCGAAGACGACGGCGCGGGCCTTGCGCCGGGAATGGGTGAAGGTACGGGTCTCGCCAATGTGCGCGCGCAACTGCTGACGCGATTCGGAGCCGAGGCTTCGTTCGAGATCGCCGGGCGCGCGTTCGGCGGCGTGCTGACGCGCATCGTGGTGCCGCTCGAGGCGCCATTGCCCGAGGGCGTCAACGCATGACCCGGCCGACCGCCGTCATCGCGGAAGACGAAGCGCCGCAGCGACAAGAGCTGCGCGTGATGCTGGCCGAGTTGTGGCCGGAGCTCGACGTGGTGGCCGAATGCGCGGACGGCCTCGCGGCGCTCGATGCCATGACGCAATACCGGCCGCGGGTGGCGTTCCTCGACATCCGCATGCCCGGAGTGAGCGGGATCGAGGTCGCGCGCGCCGTGGGCGCGGGATGCCAGGTGATCTTCATCACCGCGTACGACGAGTACGCGCTGAAGGCATTCGACGAGGGCGCGGTTGACTATCTACTCAAGCCGGTCGGCCGCGAACGGTTGCAACGCGCGGTCGAACGTACGCGCGGCCGGCTTCCGGGAGGAGCGCCCGACATCGCGGCGCTGCTCGACTTGGTCCAGGCGCGTCTCGCGCCGGGGCGGCAGGGCATCAAGTGGATCACCGCGAGCGTCGGCAACTCGGTGAAGATGTTCGCCGTCGACGACGTCCTGTTCTTCCAGGCGCAGGACAAGTACACACGCGTGGTGACCGCGGACGGCGAGGGCCACATCCGCACGCCGCTCAGGGAACTGCTCCCCGCGCTCGATTCCGGGACGTTCTGGCAGGTCCACCGCAGCGCGATCGTGCGCGTGTCCGCGATCCGCTCCGTCGACAAGGGCGAAGACGGCAAGCTGCGCCTGACCGTGCGCGGACACGACGAAGTCCTCCCCGTCAGCAGCGCCTTCCAGCACCGCTTCCGCGGCATGTAGAAGAGGGTGCCTGGCACGGAAAATCCGGGAGAAGCGGACGTCCGTCGCTTCTCCCGGATTTTCCGTGCCAGGCACCGTCTTATGTCGTTCCCGCGAGAGGAATGTTCGCCATCGCCGCGGCTTCGACGGTCAGCGCCACGAGGTCTTCGCGTTCGAGGTGGTGGACGTCCTGTTTGCCGCAGGCGCGCGCGATGGTCGTAAGCTCCATGTTCAGCGTCTTCAGGTAGTTTGCCAGGCGCTTCGCGCCGATCGCGGGGTCGAGCCGCTGCTCGAGAGCGGCGTCCTGGGTGGTAACGCCGACGGGACAGCGGCCGGTGTGGCAATGGTGACAATAGCCGGGCGCCGTGCCGAGCTTCGCGTAGTCGTCGACCGCGGAAACGTGTCTGCCATCCGCGGTCACGTAACTCTCGCTGTTGCAGCCGAGCGCCATCAGCACGCCCTGCCCGATCGCCACCGCATCCGCGCCCATCGCGAGCGCCTTGGCGACGTCCGCGCCGGTGCGCACGCCGCCGGAGATGATGAGTTGCACCTTGCCACGCATGTCGAGCTCGTCGATGGCCTCCACCGCCTGGCGCAGCGCGGCCAGCGTCGGAATGCCCACGTGTTCGATGAACACGGTCTGCGTCGCCGCCGTGCCGCCCTGCATGCCATCGACGACGACCACGTCCGCGCCCGCGTGGATCGCGAGTTTCACGTCGTGTTTCACGCGCGTCGCGCCCACCTTCACGTAGATAGGCTTCTCCCAGTCGGTGATCTCGCGCAGCTCGTTGATCTTGATCACGAGATCGTCGGGCCCGGTCCAGTCGGGATGGCGAGACGCCGAGCGCTGGTCCACCCCGGGCGGCAACGTGCGCATCGCCGCCACGCGCGGATTGACTTTCTGGCCCAACAACATGCCTCCGCCGCCCGGTTTCGCCCCCTGCCCGATCACGATTTCGATCGCATCGGCCCTGCGCAGGTCGTCGGGATTGAAGCCGTACCGCGACGGCAGGCACTGGTACACCAGCGTCTTCGACGACTGCCGCTCCTCGGGCGTCATGCCGCCGTCACCCGTGGTCGTGGACGTCCCGAGCGCCGTGGCCGCACGCCCCAGCGCCTCCTTCACGCGCGCCGAGAGCGCGCCGAAGCTCATGCCGGCGATGGTGATCGGTGTCGCGAGTTCGATCGGCTTCGTCGCATTACGCGTGCCCAGAACGGTCTTCGTCGAACATTTCTCGCGATATCCCTCGAGCGGGTACCGCGACAACGACGCGCCGAGGAACACGAGGTCGTCGAAATTCGCGACGCGCCGCTTCGCGCCGAGACCGCGGATCTCGTAGAGACCAGTCGCGGCCGCCCGCTGGATGTAGTCGATGACGTGCCGGTCGTATCCCGCGGATTCCTCCTTCGAGATCCGCTGCGCGGCAGGCAAGGTCGGTGGCATCTTCTCGTTCATTCAATACTCCTGGTTCGCGTCCGCGTTCCAGTGATAGAGGGTCCGGGCGGACGCGACGCGCTTGAACTCGCGCGGGTCGTGCGTGAATCCCGCGCGCGCGAGCAGCTCGCTCACCGCCGAGTAGTCGGACTCCGTCATGTCCTCGAAGCGCGCATCGGCGCCGAGCGAACGCACCTTGCCGCGCACGTAGATCACGGCCTCGTAGAGCGAATCGCCGAGCGCGTCGCCCGCATCGCCGCAGATCACGATGCGGCCGGCCTGCGCCATGAACGCGGAAAAACTGCCGACGTCGCCGCCCACCACGATGTCGCCGCCCTTGAGCGAAATCCCGCAGCGCAGGGACGCGTCGCCATGGATGATCAGCGTGCCGCCGTGCGCGGATGCGCCCGCGGCGGTCGACGCGAATCCCTCGACGCGGATCGTGCCGGACATCATGTTCTCTCCGACGCCCGGCCCGGCATTGCCGCGCACGGTGATGTTCGCGGCCTTGTTCATGCCGCCGAGGTAGTAGCCGGCATGTCCTTCCACCTCGACCTCGAAAGGCGCATCGAGCCCCGCGGCGATCGAGTGCGCGCCGTCGGCATTGAGGATCTTCACGCGCTTCGCATCCGCGCCGGTCGAATGCAGGTACCGATTCACTTCGCGCAGCGGCGTCGTGGCGAGATCGAACTGTTTCACGCCTTCCACGAGTACACCTCTTCGGGCTTGGGCTCGAACACGTTCGCGTTGCGCACGCCCGGCAGGTGGGCGAGCGAGCGGAACTCCGAGGCGATCGCGACGTAGTCGTCGGTCTCCGCCACCACCGCGGGTTTACACGCGAACGCGTCGCGCACGATCAGCATTTCCTTGTCCGTTCCCATCAGGAACGTGAAGAAGCCGTCCAGCTCGGAGAAACCGCGCTCGACGGCGGTAGTCAGATCGTCTCCCTCGCGCATGCGCCATTCGAAGAAGCGGCACGCGGCCTCGGTGTCGTTGTCGGTGACGAACGAGATGCCGAGCGGCTCGAGCTTCTTCCTGACCAGGTGCGGGTTCGACAACGAACCGTTGTGCACGAGACAGAAATCCTGGCCCGCGGTGAACGGGTGCGCGTGCGCCGGCGTGACGGCCGACTCGGTCGCCATGCGTGTGTGCGCGACGACGTGTGTGCCCGATGCTTTGTCGAGCTTGTAACGCGCGACGATCTCCGCGGGCGCGCCCGTATCCTTGTAGAGGTCGATCGAGCGGCCGACCGACAACACGTGAATCTCGGGCGCGACGGAGGCCAGCCACTTGCGGATCGACTCGGGCGGTGTGGCGGTAGTAAGGATGGCGTGCCGGTTCACGCTCGTGACCTGGTGCCGGCCTTCCCACGCGGAATCCACGTCGCGCTCGAGCTTCTTCCAGTCCACCGCGCCCTTTTCCCAGAACAGCGAGAGCTTGCGCCCCGTCTTCGGCGGCGCGCCGAAGATCGCGACGCCGGCCGAATCCGGCCCGCGGCTCGTCATGCCGACCAGCATCGGCGTCATGAGTTCGCCCAGCTTCTCGCGCAGCGTTGGCTGCTTTATCAGCAATCCGACGATTCCACACATCAGAAGAACTCCAGGTAACGCTTGATCTCCCAGTCGGAGACGTGGCGCGCGTATTCGGTCCATTCCATCCGCTTGAGCGCGAGGAACTCCTTGGAAAGCTCGGGACCGAGGCCGGATTTCACGACCTCGTCCTGCTCGAGCGCGCCGATCGCCTCGAGCAGGTTCTGCGGCAACAGCGTGATCTTGCGAGCCGCGAGCTCCTGCTCGCCGAGCTCGTACATGTTGATGTTGGTCGGCTCACCCGGATCGAGCTTGCGGTCGATGCCATCGAGCCCGGCCGCGACGACGGCCGCGAGCGCGAGATAGGGATTGCAACCCGAATCCGGCAGCCGCAGCTCGAGCCGTCCGCCCGGGATGCGCACGCAGGCCGTGCGGTTGTTGTCGCCGTAGGCGACGTAGGCCGGCGCCCAGGTCGCGCCCGACAGCGCACGCCCGACTACCAGGCGTTTGTACGAATTCACGGTCGGCGCGCAGATCGCCGCGAGCGCGCGCGCGTGCGCGAGCACGCCACCGAGGAACTGATACGCCATCGTCGAAAGACTCAGGCCGCGCTTGTCCGACTTGTCCTCGAACAGGTTCTTGTTCGAGCCGTCGCCGATCGAGATGTGGAAGTGCGCGCCGCTGCCGGTGCGGTTCGAGAACGGCTTCGGCATGAACGTCGCGATCATGCCGTGGCGCCGCGCGATTTCGCTCGCGGCCATCTTCACGAACGTGAAGTTGTCGGCGGACTTGAGCGCGTCCGCGTACGTGAAGTTGACCTCGAACTGCCCGTTCGCGTCCTCGTGGTCTATCTGGTAGACGTCGATGCCGACCGATCTCAGGCTCCCCACGATGTCGTCGAGCACGGCGCTCGTGCGCGACAGGCCCTTGTAGTCGTAGCAGGGCTTGTCCAGCTCGTCGGTCGGGTCGTGCGGGCCGAGCTTGCCGTTTTCGTCCTTCGACAGCAGCATGAACTCGGGCTCGATGCCGACGTACATCGTGAGACCGCGCTCGGCGAGCCGCGCGAGCTGGCGCTGCAGCGCGACTCGCGAGCAGTAGGGATAGGGCTTGCCCTTCACGGCGCCGTTGCACACCAGGCGCGCGTAACCGGGCATCCACGGGATCGGCGTCAGGGTAGATAGGTCGCCCACCGCCATGTAGTCGGGTCCGTCCGGCCCCATGCCGAAGCCCCAGAGCGCGAAGCCCGCGAACCCGGCGCCGTCCGTCAGCACCATCTCCAGGTGCTCCACGGGCACGGCCTTCGCCTTGGCCGCTCCGTGGATGTCCACGAATTGCGCGAGCACATATTTGATCTCGTGTTTCGCGAACATGGCCTGGGCCGCGCCGATGGTGGCCTGGATGCTGTTCTTGGCGACGTCGTTCATGGTGCACTCCCCGTTTCGAGTCTCTTGATGGCCTCTTCGAATTCTTCACGCAGGTACGACCCGAAGCTCGGGTCGCACCAGATCCGGTAGATGGTTCCGTCGGCGGACGCCTGCGGCAGCACGAGCACGGCGACGCCGATCATCAGCGTCATGACGACCGGCCGCGCCGCGGTGTCGAGCGCGGGCAGGTTCACATTGCAGAATTGCGCGAGCACGTCGCCCGCGGCGGCGCCCGCCAGCACGAACGCGCAGTCTTCGCGCAGCACGGGATAGGCGCCTGCGATGCCCTGGCTGGTGAGTTCCTCGAGTCGCGGGATGCTCGACGCATCGCCCGACTCCTCGATGAAGAACTCCGTGCTCCCGAGCCGCCCGACGATATCGGCCGACATATCGGCCGCTCCCGCATTCAGCGGCGTCCAGGTATTCGGCTGCGCGGGAACCGCGATCCCGAGTTGTTCGAGCGCGGCGGCCGCGCGTGGGCCTTTCAGGCCGAAGCGCCGCCCGGACGTTTCAGTCAGCCGCGCGTTCATGCCGCCTCCACGAATGGCGTCTTCACGACGCGCGCGGGCACCATGCGGCCATCACTCGAACGAATCCGGATCTCGCTGCCGAGCGTGGCGAGATGCGGCGCGGCCATCGCAAGCCCGATCGTGCGGCCGAGAGTCGGCGAACGCGCGATGCTCGTGACGCGCCCCGCGATCTCACCACCGTGAATCAACAGGTTCGCCTCGAGCACGGGCGCGTGATCCGTCGGTAGTTCGAAGCCGACCAGCGACTGGCGCGCGCCGCGTTTCTCGAGGATGCGCAGCGAACGCTGCCCGACGAAGAATGGCTTTCCCATGCGCACGGCCCAGCCGAGGTTCGCCTCGAAGGGATCCGTGAGGTTGTCGGTGTCCTGTCCGATGATCGCGTGGCCCTTCTCGAGCCGCAGCAGGCGCTGCGCCTCGACGCCGAAAGCGCGGATGCCGAAACGTTCGCCGGCCTGCATCAGCGCAGCCCAGAGCCGGGCCGCGCCGCTGAACGGCACGTGGATCTCGAAGCCGAGTGTCGAAACGAAGCCGACGCGCAGGATCCGCGCCGAAGCACCTGCCACGTTGCCGATGCGTGCGCCGAGGAACGGGAACGCCGCCTCCGAGACATCGATGTCCGCCAGAGTCTGCAACAGCTCGCGGCTCGCGGGGCCGGCGAGATTGAATGCCGCGCGGTGCCCGGTGGCGTTGACGAACGCGCAATCCATGCGCCAGCGCGTGTTCCACAGCTGCAGCTCGCGGTACACGCCCGCCGCGCCGCCCGTGGTGGTCGTGAAGTAGTAAGACGATTCGCCGAGCCGCGCGATCACGCCGTCGTCGCGCACGATGCCGGCCTCGTCGAGCAGCAGTCCGTACCGCGTCGCGCCGACCCGCATGTCGGAGAAGCTGCCGGCGTAGACGCGATCGAGGAAACGGCCGGCGTCCGGTCCCTGGACCTCTATCTTGCCGAGCGTCGAGACGTCGATCAGTCCGACACCGCCACGCACCGCGCGCGCTTCGTCGGCGATGCAATCGGCGCGGGCGATGCCCGGCCGCACATAGAATTCCGGCCGCTGCCAACCGCCGATCGTCATCCACGAAGCGCCGAGCGCGGCGTGTTGCGCGTGTGCCGCGCTGCGGCGCGTGAGGTGAAAGCCCGCGCCCGCGAGGTGTTTGAGCGGCACAGGGTGATAGAACGGCCGCTGCGTGGTGAGGGGCGTCTCCGCGATGGAGTGGCCACGGACACGCGCCAGCACGCGCGCGCCGTTGAGGTTCGAGTGTTTGCCCTGCGACGGCCCCATGCCGAGCGTGCTGAAGCGTTTCATGAGCTCGGGGCTGTCGAATCCTTCCTGCTCGGAGTGCAGCAGGTCCTTGACCTGGATGTCTTCGTCGAGATCGACGAAGTCGCGGGCGCGCGAATGCATGAACACGGGGTACGGATGCGAGACCTGGCGCGCGTGCTCGCGGTTCACGCGATGCTCCACTCGCAAGCCGGCGCGCGCGAACTGCGCGGCCGCGGCGCCGACGTCGCGGCCGTCCTGCTTGCGGGCCGCGAACTCGTACACGCCGTTGAGCCGGCCGGTCGCGAACACGCCCGGCGGCAGCACGGTCGGCAGGTGTTGCTGCAGCGCCGTGTCGTAGGCGGAAGAAGCGCCGGCCTGCATCAGTAGTTGGATCGCGGGCGCGAATCCGACGCTCGAGAGCACGGCGTCGCAGTCGATTTTCTCCATGCGCGGCTCGCTCGAGTCGGCCGGCACGTAACGGAAACGCAGGGCGCGCACCGCGCCGCCGCGACCGGCGATCGCCTCCTCGGGAATCACGCGACTCTCGCAACGACAACCTCCGAACTCGCGCGCGTCGCCCACCGATCCGGCGCGCAGGTCGAGGATGGCGGCGACTCCGACGTCGTGGGCGCGCAGGACGCGCGCGAGGTCGTAGCCTTCGTGGTTCGCGACCAGGATGGCCACGCGCCTGCCCGGCGCAATCGCATACCGCCGCAGCAGGCGCTGCGCGGCCGAACCGAGCAGGACACCGGGAAGATCGTTGTTGCGGAACACGGCGGGCTGTTCGATCACACCCGTGGCGAAGACGATCGCCCGGGCGCGCACCTTCGCCATGCGGCGCGGCTCGACGAGCGCCACCCACTTGTCCGGGTAACAACCCGCCGCGTAGGTAGATAGCAGCGTCTCGATGCGCGGGTTTTGCGCGACGCGGTTCGTGAGCGCGGCGACTTCATCCTGCATCGCGCCGCTCCAGGCGGCGCTGCCGCCGGCCCGGGCGTTTTCGTCGACGAGTATCACACGTGCCCCGCTGTCCGCCGCCGACAACGCGGCCGCGAGACCCGAAGGCCCGGCGCCGATCACGAGGACGTCGCAGAACGCGTAGCGCTTGGGCGTGTATCGCCGCGGCAGGTCCGCGCCCGCCACGCCGAGCCCCGAGATCGCGCGGATGCGTCGCTCCCATGTCGGAAAATTCCGGCCGTGAAAAGCCTTGTAATAGAAGCCGACCGGCAGGAACGGCGCGAGCCATTCGAGGAATCGCGCGCGGTCGGACGCGAGCCCGCCGAAGGTGTTCACGGCGGTGATGCTCGCGCCCGGCGCGAGCGGCACGACGTCGCCGCGCACGTTCGGAACTCCATCGACCTGGAACAGGTTGTTCGCGTCGTGGTTGGCGAACGAGAAGATGCCGCGCGGCCGGTGATACTTGAAACTGCGGCCGAGCGTCATCTCTCCCGCCGCAGCCAGCGCGGAGGAAATCGTGTCGCCGCCAAACCCGGAGAATGGACGG
This sequence comes from Pseudomonadota bacterium, assembly GCA_023433705.1. Taxonomy (GTDB): domain Bacteria; phylum Pseudomonadota; class Gammaproteobacteria; order Steroidobacterales; family Steroidobacteraceae; genus CADEED01. The sequence continues at coordinate 64,099 of JAEYUC010000030.1, read as the reverse complement.
CCTTCGAATTCGAAGTCGAGTCGATGCGAACGGTCTATCCACTCGCCGGGGACCGGTGGCAGGCGGTACATCATGCGGGGACCTGGCCGAGCTGCGCGGCGTCGTAGGTCTTCACTATTTCGTCGCGCGCGGTGTCGCGTTCGGCGATGAACCAGTAGCCCGAAGGGGTGTGACACCACCATTCGCGCCGCACGCGCGGCACGCTGTTCCGTGAGAACAGATAGGCGGACCACTCGGCATCCGTGCAGGTGTCGGGGTCGGGCATCGGACGCACCTCCCCTCCGCAGACGAACTCGAGCAGCGGGCGTGGACCATTGAGCGGGCAGTCGAGGAGTTTCATCGGTGCGGCTGGTCCATCAGTGACCCACCGCCGCCGCACCCTTCTCGCCGGTCAACTCGAGCTTCGCGAAGCGCGCGAGCGAGAAGCTTTCGATGAGCGGGTGGTTGGTGCCCGTCGCCACGGTGTGACTCATGGTCTTGCCGGAGATCGGCGTCGCCTTGAATCCGTACGTACCCCAGCCCGCGTCGAGGAAGAACCCATCGCAGGGCGTCGTGCCCATGATGGGCGAGAAGTCCGGTGTCATGTCGGCCATGCCCGCCCACTGGCGGTTGACCTTCACTTCCGAGAGGAACGGGAACATGTCGAGCATGTGCGCGGCCAGGCCCTCGGTGAAGTCGAGCGTCGAACGCGTGGAGTGCAGCTCCTGCCCGTCGAGCGCCGCGCCCATTACGAGTTCGCCGCGCGCGCTCTGCGAGACGTAGGCGTGCAGCGAGCTCGAAACGATGATCGGATCGAGCCAGGGCTTGAGCGGCTCGGAAACCATCGCCTGCAAGGGATGGATCACGATCGGCGATTCGAGGCCGACCATGCGCAGGATGCGTGGCGTCGCACCGGCGACCGCGCACAACACGCGCTTCGTGGAGATATTGCCGCGCGAGGTGCGCACGCCCGCGATCGCGCCGTCGCGTACGTCAATCCCCAGAACCTCGGTATTCTGGTGAATTTCGACCCCTTGACGGTCGGCGCCGCGTGCGTACCCCCAGGCCACCGCGTCGTGGCGCGCGATCGCGCCGGGCGCGTGATACAGGGCGCCGAGAATCGGTGTGTGGCCGCCGCAGGCCAGGTCGATCTGGGGCACGTGCCGCTTCACGAAGGCCGCGTCGACGACCTCGGATTTCACGCCGTAGTGCTTGTTCACCTCCGCGCGCCAGCGCGCCGTACGCAGATCGGCGTCCGAATGCGCCAGCGTGAAATGGCCGCGCGTGGAATAGAACAGGTTGAGATCGAACTCGGCGGACAGGCCCTGCCAGAGCTGCAGGCTCGCGTCGTAGAATTTCACGCCTTCGGGCGTGAGGTAGTTGGAACGGATGATCGTGGTGTTGCGCGCCGTGTTGCCGCCGCCGAGATAACCTTTCTCGAGTACGGCGACGTCGCGGATGCCATGATCGCGCGCCAGGTAGTACGCGGCCGCGAGGCCGTGGCCGCCACCGCCGATGATGACGACGTCGTAGCCATCCTTGAGGCGCTCGGGCGCGCGGAACATGCGCGGCTCCGGGTGCGGCCGGCCGAACAAGGATCGGGCGGCGAATCTCAGCAGGCGATGGGGCATCGAAAGGCGAGTTGCATACGAGTAAATTCGTTTGCACACGGATAACATGCGACCGCGCGGCCCGTCAACGGGTCCTGCGCGGACACTTATAAGGAGTGGGTTATGGCGAAACCGAGAGGGTCGGCCGCGACCGGTGAATACGGCGGCGCGGTGGGAACCAGCGTCGCCCGCCAGGTCGGGACCGCGGCGAAGCGCCTGCGCGGCTCGATGGGACTGACGCTCGGCGAGGTCGCGCGGCGCGCCAACATCAGCGCGGCCATGTTGAGCCGCCTCGAGAACGGCGACGTGTCACCCAGCCTCGAAACGCTCGGCGCACTGACGGCCGCGCTCGGCGTGCCGCTATCCAACCTGTTCAACGACGTAGGCAAGCCGCGCGGCGGCGCGCAGCACGTTCCGAAGGGACAGGGGCTCGAGGTGGTCAGGCGCGGCACGAAACGCGGACACACCTATCAGCTGCTCGCCGCCGAACGCGGCCCGCGCCGCGCGTTCGAACCCTTCCTCGTGACGCTCAACGACAAGAGCGAGGTGTTCCCGGGATTCGAGCATCCCGGCACCGAGTTCATCTACTTGTTAGAGGGTTCGCTGACCTATCGCCACGGCGACGAGACCCACCTGCTCAAGGCCGGCGATGCCCTCACCTTCGCGGGCGACGTGCCACACGGTCCCGAGAAGCTGATCAAGACCCCCATCCGCATGCTCTCGATCATCATTTACGCCGAGCCTGGGGACTAGGTGCCGGTGTAAAAAGTGGGGAGACGTTATTCCCCACTCTTTGCTCCGGCACTCAGACCTCCACGCTGCTTGAGCAGCCGGTCGAGTTTGCCGAGTTCTTCGGTCCAGCCCATCTCCGCGTAACGCGTGAACTGCTCGTCGTGCATCGCGTCGAAGCGCAGTTTCACGCGCACCTGCTTGCCGCGCTTCTCGAGCTCGACCCGGGTTTCCACCTCGTACGGCGTGATTCCGGGAATGAATTCCACGAGGTTCTGCCACGCCGCGAGAGTCTTGGGCTGCACGAGGGTGTAACGCGCCTTCATGAACTGCGTCAGCGGCTGGCCGGACTGCTTCATGAATTCGACCTGCTGCACGCCGACCGCGGTGAATGCGTAGTGCAGCGCGCCGCCGACCCTCAACTCGAGCTTTTCGACCTTGGTTTCGAAGCCTTCCGGTCCCCACCACGATTCGATGCCCTCTTTCGTGGTCCACAGCTCCCACACTTCGTCGAGCGTTGCGTCGAACGTCCGCTCCATCGTGATCTGCTTTCTCATTTCTTGCGCCTCTTCTTGAGCGCGGCGTCGAAGCGGTCGAGGCGCGCCTCCCAGGTGGCGCGGAATTGCGCCACCCATTGATCGATCTCCTGGAATGGCTCGGCCCGCAGCGAATAGAAGCGCTTCTGTCCTTCCGGCCGCACGCTCACGAAGCCGGCCCGCGAGAGGATGCCGAGATGCCGCGAAACGCCCGATTGCTGGATCTCGACGCGCTCGACGAGGTCATTGACCTGCGCCTCACCCTCGCGAAGCGTCTCGATGATGCGCAGCCGCATCGGGTCCGACAATGCCGCGAACGTCGTTATATTCATGTATGTGTATATACACATTCACACCTGAAAGGGTCAAGTGGTAAATTAGGCGCCCTGCATGCGCAAACTCCTCGTCTTCCAGCACTCGCCCCGCGAACCGCTCGGCCTGCTGGATCCGATGCTCAGAAAATCGGGATTCCGGGTTCGCTACATCAACTTCGCGCGCGATCCGGCGCAGCAGCCGGACGTGAACCGCTACAACGGCCTGGTCGTGTTGGGCGGGCCCATGAACGTGGACCAGGCCGGCCAGTACCCGCATCTGACCACCGAGATCGCGGCGATCAAGGAGGCCCTGCGGCTCGACATCCCGATCCTCGGCATATGCCTCGGCGCGCAGCTCCTGGCCGCGGCGCTCGGCGCGAACGTGCGGCCTAACAACGTGCGCGAGATCGGCTGGTACCGGTTGCATCCGACGGCTGCCGCGCAGTCGGACCGGCTGTGCCGGCACTTCGACGGCAGCCAGCACGTATTCCAGTGGCATGCATACACCTTCGACCTGCCGCCCGGCGCCGTGCATCTCGCGAGCACGCCGACCTGCCCCAACCAGGCGTTCCGCTTCGGCGAACGCGCGTACGGTCTGCAGTTCCATCTCGAGGCGGATCAGCACCTCATCCAGCGCTGGCTGCACGTGCCCGAGTACCGGGCCGAGGCCGAAGCCGCCGGACCCGAGCACCACCTCGACCACATCCTGCGCGACACGCACGGCCATGCGCCCCACGCATTGCACCTGAGCGAACGCGTGTTCGGAGATTTCATCGAGCTGTTCAGCTGGCGCAGGAAGGTGCGGCTCGGCAGTCTCTAGCGGCCGCCACGGCGCGGCTGTCGGACCCTGCTTTCAGTTCGTGCGTGGATCGTCTGATCGCTGCCGGCGCGCAGGCGAGGAGGATGGCGGTTCCCGGAATGGAGGAACGACGCCATGCCCCAGCCCCGCGACGCGATCATCGAGCTCGAGAAAAAGTTCTGGCAATCGATCGTGAATCACGACGCAGACACCGCGATCGGACTGCTCACCGAACCCGCGCTCATGGTCAGTTCACACGGCACGATGCAGTTCGACCATGAGGGTTATCGCAAGATGGTCGAGAAGGGGCCGATGGTCCTCGACGATTTCCAGCTCAGTGAAATGCGCGTCGTGTTCCCCAACGACTCGACCGCCGTGGTCACCTATCACGCCAGGCAGAAGGTGTCGCAACGCGGCGGCGAGAACGGCGCCGTCCAGGAGATGAACGACTCGTCGGTGTGGGTCCGGGACCGCGGCGGCTGGAAGTGCGTGATGCACACCGAATCTCCCGCGGGCCCCGAGCGCCCCTCGAACTGAGCGTTACCACCGCGGCGCGATGCGCTCCCCGGGCAGTAGTTCGTACGGCGGCTTCCATCCCGGAAGCTGCTTCAGCCGCTCCAGCCAGCGCGCCATCGCGGGATACTGCTTGCCGATGTCGTAGCCGCTTTCCTCGGGAGGGAAGAAGAGGTAACCGCACAGCGACATGTCCGCGATCGTCGGCTGGTCGCCGACCAGGTAGTCGCGGCCCGCGAGATGGCGCTCGACGATGCCGTATGCGTTGTCGACGCGGCCGCCCAGGAACTTCATGACCGAGGGATCCGGTTGGCTGGGCGAAAAAGATTTCAGGAACCGCAGCGTCGCCATGTAACTCGTGAACTTGTGGTTGTCGAACAGTATCCAGCGCAGGACCTCGAGCTGTTCGTCTTCACTTCGGCCACCGTACGCCCCATGTTTTCGCGCGAGATACGTCATGATGACGCCGGACTGCGTGAGGCGACGGCCGTCGAAGTCGAGGATCGGCACCTCGCCCATTTCGTTCTGCTCCTGGCGGAACGCATCCGAACGCGGCACGCCGGCCACGAAATCCGAAAACGGCATGTGCACCGCCTTCCACGGCTGGTTCAGCGCCTGCAGCAGCACGGCCACCTTGTAGCAATTGCCCGATTGAGAGAACGCATGGAGTTCGTACACGAGTGCCCATCCCCTTGGTTTTTCCCGGCAGGATAGCACTAGCTAGCGGCGCGTCGGATCACAAAACGCCACCAACGAACTCTGCTTGCTCGGGAACACATGACCGCCAGCGATCACGGTCGTCCGCGACCGGCGATGCGCTTGCCCGCCGCGATCCCGAGCAGTCGACGGAAGGTCGGGCATTCCATGTGACTCGGCGCCTTGCACGCGACCGCGTGCCGCAATCCATCACGCATCGCGGTCAGCTTGCGGATCGTGCCGTCGAGTTCGTCCGCCTTGCGCGCGAGTACGCCCCGGTCGATGCGCGGCTTGCCGTCGGGCGAGAACATGCGTGCGATCTCGTCGAGCGAAAATCCGGCCGCGCGCCCGAGCGAGATCATCGCCAGCCGGTCGACGACACCCGGATCGAAGAGCCGCCTGAGGCCGCGGCGCCCCACCGACTTCACCAGGCCCTTCTCCTCGTAGTAACGCAGCGCCGAGGCCGGCAGTCCCGAGAGTTTCGCCACCTCGTTGATGTCCAGATCGCGCATCCTCTTGACCTCAAGTTGACTTGAAGTGGCACTCTGCCTGCCATGGAACTCCACGGCAACATCATTCTCACGGGCATCGGCGCGACGGCGCTGATGGATCTCTGGACGGTCGCGCGAAGCAAGGCGTTCGGCACGGCAATGCCCAACTACTCGCTCGTCGGGCGGTGGATCGCGCACATGCCGGCGGGCCGCTTACGGCATGCGCCCATCGCGAAGGCGGAGCCGCGCCGCGGCGAACCCGTCATCGGCTGGGCGGCTCACTACCTCGTCGGCATCGCCTTCGCGGGCTTGCTGGCCGCGATCGCCGGCGCATCCTGGTTCGAGAGTCCGACGCTACTTCCCGCGCTCGCCATCGGCATCGCGACCGTGGCGGCGCCGTTCCTCGTGATGCAACCGGCGATGGGCGCCGGTTTCGCCGCGAGCCGCACGCCCAATCCGCGCGCGGCCCGGCTGCAAAGCATCGTCACCCACGCGATTTTCGGCCTCGGACTTTACGTCTCGGCCGTACTCATCGATCTTTTCCGAAACCCCTGATCACCGCCTGAGCCGGGCGTCGGGGCGGTATCATCCCGGCATCGATTCGTGACGGCATGCTCCGTCGGGGAGGACGACATGAAGATCCTGGTGACGCTTGCGCTGACAATGGCCCTGGCGGCAGGCCCGGCCGGGGCCGAGTCACCCTCGCCGCCGGCGGCGCCCGTCTACGACGCCGATCTCGCGCAGAAGTTAGGCGCCGATGACTACGGCATGCGTTCGTACGTGCTCGTCATCCTCCGGACCGGTCCGACGCCGGTGCCCAAGGGACCCGAGCGCGATGCGATGTTCAAGGGACACTTCGCGAACATGGAACGTCTCGCGGCCGAAGGCAGACTCGTGATCGCCGGACCCTTCGGTCAACCCGCGGGCGACTGGCGCGGGCTGTTCATCTTCGACGTGAAGACGATCGATGAGGCGAAGGCGCTCACCGAGACCGATCCCGTGATCAAGAGCGGCGAGATGCTGGCCGAGTATCACCCCTGGTACGGATCGGCGGCGCTCAAACTCGTGAACGAGGCGCATTCGAAGGTCCAGAAGAAAGGTTCCTGAGCGCGGAATCGCGTCGCGATCCTGCCGGCGTTGCCGGGTGCAGTCCACTATCAACTCGGCTCGTTTTCACCACTGTCCGTCGCACATCGTGACGAATCGTGCGTTCGCGTTCAAAACCCGGACTTGATCCTACTTTCCCTGAATTGACCGCCGCATTGCAGCATGCTGAAGTTTCGGCATGAACCTCAAAGCCTGTCTCTGTCTCGCGATTTCCGCGCTCCTCTTTTCCACTGCACACGCGCAGACGTCCACGTCCGCGCCGACCCAGTACACGAATCATGCGACGTCTTCGACGGGCACGATCCTCAAGCAGGGCCGTCCGACGGGCGACATCAAGTGGGAGTCCGAGATTCCGCTGAACAGGACGTACGGGAAGCTCACGGAAGATCAGCGCGCGTACCTGCACGCAATGTACTCGTCGCTCGCACCGGGCGATGAACCGCCGTTTCCGGAAAAGGGACTCAAGACCATCTTCACCACGATCAGGCTCGCGCAGCGCCAGCACCAGGCGCAGGGTGAGCTGGACATGACCGTCACCGTGGGCCCCGATGGCGTCCCGAAGAAGGCCGAGAACCACGGCACCGTGAGCAACGCGAAGATGGCGGAAGTCGCCAGGCAGGCGTTGATGTCGACGAAGTACAAGCCCGCGATGTGTCACGGAACTCCATGCGAGATGGAGTTCCGTTTCACCCAGAAGCTCAAGCCGGCCGGCTAACTAGCTACTCCGCGATCCACACGTACCCTTCCCCGCGCTTGGCGAACTTGCCGATGCCCGGGAAAGGGAAGTGCACGGCGTAGATCCGCTGCCCGCTGGCTTCCATGTCGGCGATGAACGCCGCGCGGCTCTGCGCTCCCAGCGCCTGGTCGGCGTCGAAGCCCATGGACCAATCCGGCCTCTGCACCGAGATCACCGAGTGATGCAGGGTGTCGCCGACATATAGAAGAGAGTCCGGGCCCGAGGTGATGCGGTAGCCCGAGTGCCCCGGCGTGTGGCCCTTGATCTCGACCGCCCTCACTACTCCCGGCACGAGCTGCGCGCCCGGCGCGAACGCGTCCACCTTGGGCGTCAGCGTGGAAAGCCACGGCTTGTACTGGTCGTTCGCGGACATGAACTCCCACTCGGGACGGGCGAGGTGGATCGTCGCATTCGGGTACGCGAGCTTGCCCTCGGCGTTCACGAGACCGCCAACGTGATCGCCGTGCGAATGCGAGATGAAGATGTCGGTGACGGTTTGCGGATCGATTCCCGCCTCGGCGAGCGCCTTCGATACGTGACCGCTGGTCGGACCGAACAGGCCCGCCGGTCCCGTGTCGAACAACAGCACGCGATCCGCCGCCTTCACCAGCAGCGGCTGCACGCTCAGCATCAGTTTGTCGGTAGGCAGGCCCTCGGCCGCGAGTACCGCGTCGACTTCCTGCTGCGTCCTGCCCAGGCCGAAGATCTTGAGATCATTGGGGAACTCGAAGTAGCCGTCCCGCAGCGCGAACGCGGATAGTTCGCCGATCCTGAAAGCGAAGGCATTCGTACTCGTCGCCTGCGCGGCCTTCCCTTCGGCGACCTCCGCGGATCCGGCGGACGCGGTTTCTTCGGCGGGCTGCTGCTTCGAGCACCCCGCGAACATCAGGGCGGCCAACGCGGTAGTCAGGACAATGCGAACCATGTCAGGGCTCCTTTGGACGATTGCGCCGCTATCTTAATCCGCCGGAGCGGCGAGCGAGCGAGCGATCAGCGCGGCATGGTCGAGACCCACCGGCAGCACGCCGAACGCCGCCGGCGGGCTCGCCGCGATCCTCGACGCGATGAATCCTTCCGCGACCACTGACGAACCGCCGCGCAGCAGGATGGCCGCCTGCGCGGCGAGCGCAATCCGCTCCACCAGCGCGCGGGCCTGTTCCTCGGCCGGGCCCGCCCGCAGATCGTCGAGCAACTCAGCGACGAATTGTCCGAAGCGCGCGTCCCGGGAACGGTTCTCCTGCAGCAAAGCCGCCAGCGCATCGAGTGTGCGCGGCTCGCGCGACAACGCGCGCAGTACGTCGAGGCACATGATGTTCCCCGAGCCTTCCCAGATACCGTTCAGCGGCAGCTCGCGGAAGCGCCGCGCGATCGGCCCTTCTTCTATATAACCATTGCCGCCCAGTACCTCCATCGCCTCGGCGCCCACCATGGGCGCGCGCTTGCAGATCCAGTATTTGGCGACCGGCGTGAGCACGCGACGCAGCGCGGACTCCGCCTCGTCGTTCTGGGCATCGAACGCCCGCGCCAGGCGCATTGCGAGCGCCGTCGCCGCCTCGCATTCGAGCGACAGGTCCGCGAGCACGTTGCGCATGAGCGGCTGATCGGCGAGGAGCTTGCCGAAGGCCGAGCGGTGGCGCGCATGGTGGATTGCCTGCGCGACACACTGGTGCATGATGCCGGCCGCGCCCGTCGCGCAATCGAAGCGCGTGTACACGCCCATCTCGAGGATTCGAGGGATGCCGCGTCCTTCCTCGCCCACCAGGAGGCCGTACGTGTCGTCGAACTCGACCTCGCTCGAGGCATTCGAGCGGTTGCCGACCTTGTCCTTGAGGCGTTGTAGATAGAGCGCGTTGCGCGTGCCGTCCGGCAGCACGCGCGGCACGAAGAAACACGAGACGCCGCCCTCGGTCTGCGCCGTGACGAGGAAGGCGTCGCACATGGGGGCGGAGAAAAACCACTTGTGGCCGGTGATGCGATATTCGCGCCCGGAACCGGGGGTTCCGGTGGCCACCGCGCGCGTCGAGTTGGAGCGCACGTCGGAGCCGCCCTGCTTCTCCGTCATGCCCATGCCGATGAGCGCGCCGCGCTTCTGCGTGATGGGCACTAGCCGCTCGTCGTATTCGCGGGACAGCAGCGGCGGTATCCAGTCGGCGAAGTCGTGCGGCTGGCGCGCGAGCGCCGGCACGGCGCCGTAGGTCATCGTCGCCGGGCATTGAGTGCCGTTTTCGATCTCGCCCCACAGTAGATAGGCCGCGGCGCGCTCCACGTGGGCGCCGGGCCGCGGCTCCGCCCAGGGAGAGGTGTGCAAACCTTCCGCCACCAGCGCGCTCATGAGCTCGTGCCACGCGGGATGGAACTCGACCTCGTCGCGCCGCGCGCCGAAGCGATCGAAGATTTGCAATACCGGCGGATTGCGGTTCGCGGCGTCGCCGAGCTCGAACATCGCCCGCGTGCCGAGCCGCTCGCCGAGCCGCGCCAGCCGGTCGTTCGCTGAACCCGCTGCTTCACGCTCGAGCGCATCGACGAGCGCGGCGTTCGAAGTGAACAGGTTGTAGTCGACCAGGTCGTCCGGATGGTTGGCGGTTTCGTATACGGGTCGCACGGCGGCCTCCGGGAGTTTTGCCCGGAGATTACGCCCGCCCACATCACTGCGGTATCAGCGTCGCGGCTCGCTCATGGTTCCGTCGACTCGACGATCCGGCCCTTGCCCTGCGCGCTCCACTTCTCGAGTACGTCCCTGACCTTCGACTCGTCCGGCGACGCAAGGCCGACGCGCCGCTTCACCACCCACTCATCACTCTGCGCTTCGTGATCGTGCTCTTCGTGCGGGCGCCCCTCGCTGCAGGCGCGGCACAGGATGCGCACGTTGGCGGTCCAGTCTTCCAGTTCAACGCCATCCGCCGCACAGAGCGATCGGAGCGCGTCGATCGCATCGCTCTCGGGCACGAGGAGCTCTGTATCGAACGTCACGAATCGGGAAGCCTCGAACAGTTCGAAGACGTCGAACACCGAGCACTCGGCGCCGGTGGCGGACAATCGCGTACCGTTCGGCGCGCCATCGTGCAGTACCACGTCTCCAAACCTGAAGCGCGACTCGGGCAAGGGAATGTTCTCGACCCGGGCCGTGACCGGCGACAGGCGCGTCGCCCATACGACATCCGCCATGGCGTCGCTGACATCGAATCCATTCAGTCGAACGGGAGTGAATCCGAAATTGCCGCGGATGGGCTCGTCGCCTTCTTCGATTTTGATCCCAGCGCGTTTCCAGGCTGCCCGTGCAACGCGCCATTCGCGCAGCGCCGTCGCGGCGATGCCGACGTTCCAGTTGGTCGCGTCATCGTCCGGACGCAGCTCCGCCGCGAGCAGGTTGTATCGCAGCGATTCCTTCCATTGCCGCCGATACTTGTAGATGAGGCCTACGTTGTAGAGGGCATCGGGCTGATCCCGATGAAGAGCCAGCGACTCGAGGTAGAGCGACAGCGCCGCATCTTCCTCCGCATCCTCTTTTTCCAGCGCTTCGACGTACAGCTGCCTTGCGCGAGTCTTCGCATCGTTCTCCATGCGGGCGCAGCTTACCCGCGGCCGGCGCTGACCCAGATGTTTTTTCACGTATTGCGCGCGGGTCTCGATGAACGCGGCGCCCGCTCGTCACGAGCGGGCGCCGCCCTCATCGCCTTGTTTGCCCTGGATCCGGGCGGTTTTCAGGGACCTCGATGCGCCCCCACGTGCCGCGAACGCAGCGAGCTCGGCGCATCCACATTGGCGCCGTCGTGCACGCCGACGCCGAGCCGATCTACCAGCTCGCCGCCCAGCCAGGCGGTGAACAACGCCATGAACGCGCCCACGAACGAACACACGTACGCGCCCGTCGTCGGGATCATCTCGTTGTCCGCACGCTGCCAGACGCTGGCGACGAACAGCACGACGATGATGAGGTTGCCGAGACCGTGCACGGCGCCGATGCGCCGCGCACGCGTGTCGCGCGGGATCTTCAGCCAGTCCGCGAAGCCGAAAGGCGCCGCGAGCAGGCCGCCGACGATGCCCGCCACCATCATCCAGTACGCGACATACGCGAACATCACGTTGTCCGTTCCGATGTGGACGAGATCGAAGATCACGCCCGTGGCGAGCAACCCCAGTGGGAACACGACGAGCATCTGGTGCACCGGGTGTCCGAGAAGTTTGGCTCTGGCGTCCATGAGAGTCTCCCGCGGAGATTACTGTTGCGGAGTCTCCGACTGCTGGCTCTGATTGGCCCGGTCGACCTCGGAGCGTTCGATGTAACCGTCTCCATTGAGGTCGTAACTCGAGAACTGTGCCTTCACGTTCGCATTGGCCTCGGCCTCCGTCTTGGAGATGCGGCCATCGCTGTTCGTGTCGAGCGATTCAAACGAGGCTGCGCCTTGCTGCGGCGAGCCCTGATCCGGGGGCGGGGTTTGCGCGATGGTGACCGCGAAGGGAAGCATTAAGGCGGCCACACCGGCGGCGAATGAGCTGGATGCTTTCGTCATGATCCGTCCTCTTGATGAAAAGTGTCACGCAGGAAGAGGCAAATGGCGTGCCACGTCTCTTCCGCGCCATTCCGGCATTCGAGTGCCCGCACGGGCAATCCACGGCGGAAGATTGAAAGCGGTGCCGCCCGGTTCACGAAGTTGCAACTCGCGCTCCGGCGCCGTTGTAGGCGCTTCACTAGGCTGGATAGGACATCGGCACGCCCCATGCCCGCGCACCACTGACTGCCCGGGCGGGCGCCGCCGCGTACGGTGCGGCCGGTTGCCCTCATTTCCCGGAGCACCGCATGAACGTGAAAATCCTGGTACCCCTGTGCGGCGTCATCGTGCTGATGGCCGCCTGCGGCAGGCACGAAAACACCCCAGGCACGACGAACGAGCCGGCCACCTCGCCCGATACCACCACGACACCCGACACGGCGCCCCCGCCCTCCGAAATGCCGCCGCCGGCCGATACGTCGCCCACCACACCCGACTCCACCACGCCTCCGTCGGAAACGCCGTCACAAGCTCCGCCTCCCGGAGGCTAGCTAGCACATGACATGCGCATGACCAGCGCATGACGGCGGGCGCGCGCGCAGGTAATCTCCGCGCGCATGCCTCGCCAAACTATCTCCCGGGATTCCAGGCCTGCCTCGCGCGGATACTCCGCCCCTGCCCTGGAAAAGGGGATGGACATCATCGAGCTGCTGGCCGAGGCCGAAACCGGGCTCACCGTCTCGGAGATCGCGCTGTGCCTGAAGCGGCGCATGAGCGAGCTGTTCCGGATCATCGTCGTGATGGAGAACCGGCGCTGGCTGCAGAAGGATCCCGCGAGTTCGCGTTACAGCGTGACCTATCAGGTCCTCAAGCTGGCGCACCGGAGCACGCCGGCGCAGGCCCTGGCGCAAGCCGCCTCGCCGCTGATGAACAACCTGGCGAACCACATCGACCAGTCCTGCCACATGGTGGTCCGTTCCGGGGACCAGGGCCTCGTGATCCTGCGCCAGGAAAATCCGAAGCGGCACGCCAATCTTTCCGTGCGCATGGGCGCGGCCATCAGCCTCGCCACGAGCTGCTCGGGACACGTGCTGCTCGCGCATATGAATTCCGATGAGCTCGATCAGCTCATGCGGAGTTTGCCGCGCCCGCGCGGAATGTCGCGCGCGAATCTGGAGCGGACCCTGGAGCGTGTCAGGAAACGCGGATACGACCTGCAGCGCAGCCCGGTGACGGCCGGCGTGACCGACATTTCGTATCCGATCCGCGGCTTCGACGGCAAGGTCGTCGCCGCGCTCACCGTGCCCTATCTACACGTGCTCGACGACTCGCTGCCCACCACCGTCGAACAGACGCGGCGGATGCTCGAGGAAACGGCTCGCCAGGTATCGCACGGCCTGGGATGGCTGCAATAACCGGCGAGCCGCGCCTGGCTACTTGCGGAAGATCCGCGACGCGAAGTCCTTGAGATTGCGTCTCCAGGTCTGCCACTCGTGGTCGGTGCCCGGGGATTCCCAGTAGACGTGTTTGATGCCGCCCTCTTCGAGCGCGGCATGGAGCTCGCGGATGAGCTTCGTGAACCGCTCGGCCTCGGCCGTGCCGACGCCGATGTACATCACGTGCACCTTCTTGTTGAACGCGGCCGGATCCGCGAACACGCCGTTGAAATCGGTTTTCAGATCGGGCTTGCGGTCCTGGAGCAATCCCGCCGCGCCGCTGAATCCGCCGATGTGCGAGAACAGGTCGAGCCTGTTCAGCGTGACGTGGAAGGTCTGGAATCCGCCCATCGACAGCCCCGCCATCGCACGGTGATCGCGGTCGGGGATCGTGCGATAGGTCTTGTCGACGAACGGGATCAGCGCCTGGGTCACCTCGTCCTCGAAAGTCTTCGCCATTTCGTTGAAGGCCTGCGCGGCTCCCGGACTGCCCGGCGCGAAATTGGGAGGGGTGGCGCCGGCACGGCGCGGGTACCCGTTCGCCATCACGACGATCATGGGCTTCGCCTCACCCGCCGCGATCAGGTTGTCGAGGATGAAGTTGGCGCGACCCTGGCGGATCCAGCCGGTCTCGTCCTCGCCGCCGCCGTGCTGTAGATAGAGCACCGGGTAACGCTTCTTCGGCTGCGCCTCGTAGTCCGGCGGCAGGTAGACCATCGCGTGGCGCCACGTGCCGGTCACGCTCGATTGATACCAGACGTCGCGCACCTGTCCCTGCGGAACGTTCTGGATCGAGTAGTAAGTCGAACCGGGTTCGGGCACCTCGACGGCGCTCACATAGCGGCTGCCGCCGAAGTACGCGGTGCTGGCCGGGTCGCTCGCGTCGACGCCGTCGACGTTGAACACGTAGTAATGCAGGCCCGGCACCATGGGCTCGGTGGTGTACGTCCAGAACCCGTCTTCCTGCTTCTGCATGTCGGCCTTGGGGCCGCTCCAGAAATTGAGCTTCACCTTCGTGGCGTCGGGCGCCTTGATGCGCAGTTGCACGCGGCCCGCGGAGTCGACGCGCGGATATTGCGCGTTCATCACGTTGCTTTCCGCGGGCTTGAAATCGCCCGTCTCCTGCGCGCCGCACACGCCGGCGATCAGGAACGCAAGACACAGGATTCTCTTCATGGAAGCTCCTCGGGAACGAATGGATCAGGAAACGAGACTGCCGCGCGGTGAAGGGGCCGACACGGCAGCCTCGGGCGTGACCCGGTTCGACAGCGAGAATGCCGAACGGTCACTTTCAAGCGACTCGGATGCGCAGTAGCCGCGCAGGGCTGCTTCGTGCGTCGGTAGCCCGTCGACGTATTCGTTCATCGCGCGGCGCAGCGCCGCGAGTTTCGGCTCGATCTCGGCGACCGGAATCGTGGCCACCGCCGGATCGATCACGCGCGGGACGACTCCCTGCCCGAGCATCACCGCGACCCAGCTCGCGTTCGGAAAGAGCTCGCCTTCGTTGCGCAGGAAGCGTCCGCCCTCGGCGAACAGCGTGAGCCTGCGGCGCAACGTTTCGGGGATCGTCATGTTCCGGCAGTGCTGCCAGAACGGTTCTTCGCGCTGGTTGAAGTAGTAATGGAAGATCAGCAGGTCGCGAACCTGCTCGAAGTCGCGCTGCATCCAGCGGTTGTATTCGTCGCGAAATATCGGCGGCACCGACGCATCCGGGAACAGCGCGATGAAGCGGCTGATGCCCTGGCGGATGAGATACAGCGACGTCGACTCGAGCGGCTCCAGAAAACCCGAAGACAGGCCGATCGCGACGCAATTCTTTTCCCAGAATTTCTGGCGATGACCCGTCGCGAACTTGATGAGCCGCGGCGTGCCGAGGATCTCGCCGTCGAGATTGTCGACGAGAATGCTCGTGGCCTCGTCCTGTCCCATGAATTCGCTGCACCAGATGTGCCCGTTGCCGGTCCGGCGCTGCGTGGGAATCTTCCACTGCCACCCGGCCGTGCGCGCGGTGGAGCGTGTGTACGGCGCCGGCGGGCCGTCGTGACGGCACGCGACCGCGAGCGCCGAATCGCAGGGCAGCCAGTGACGCCAGTCGACCCACGGCACGCCGAGGGTCTTGTCGAGCAGCAGCGAACGAAAGCCGGTGCAGTCGAAGAAGAAGTCGCCGTTCACCACTTGCCCGTTCGCGAGCTTCACGCCCGAGATGTCGCCCGACTCCGGGTGGCGCATGACCTCGCTCACCTTGCCTTCGACGCGCCGGACACCGCGCTTCTCGGCGTAGCTGCGCAGGAAGGCCGCATAAAGCGACGCATCGAAGTGATAGGCGTAGCGCAGGTAGCTGGCCGGAGCGCCCGCGATCCGCATGTCGGGAAAGCCGAACTTGCCGTGCCGCGCGGCGATCTCGGTCAGGCAGTAGTCGCCGATGCCGTGATCGTGTCCCCTGGCGCGGCAGCGCAGCCAGTACTGATGGAAATCCAGGCCATCGATGTCGATGCCGTGGAATCCGAAAGGATGGAAATAACGCGCGCCCTTGCGCGACCAGTCGACGAACTCGATGCCGAGCTTGAAGGTCGCCTGGGTTGCTCGCATCAACTCCGCCTCGGGGATCCCGAGGAAGAGATTGAACTGCAGCATGTCGGGGATCGTCGCTTCGCCGACGCCGATGATTCCGATCTCGTCGGACTCCACCAGCGTCAGCGAAACGTCCTGCGGTCGCAGGAGCCTCGAGAGCGCGGCGGCCGTCATCCAGCCGGCCGCCCCGCCCCCGACGATTACGATCTGCTTCAACGCTCCGATCAGAAGTTCATCCGCACCGCCAACGTGATCAGGCGGCCGACCGGGTTGGCGTTGTAGTTGTCGTAGCCCCAGGCGCCACCCATGAATCCACCGAGATTGCCGTTGTAGAACGACGGGTCCTCGTCGGTGAGGTTCTTGATGTCCAGCGCCAGGCCCACGTCCTTGAAGGTCTCTCCGAAGCCCACGTTGTAGCCAAGGTGGAGATCGAACGTGTTGGTCGCTTCGACGACGTCGCCGCCGCCGTTGGGATTTCCATTCTCATCGCGCGTCAGCGGCTCGATGGTCGATCCGCTCCAGTTCCGGTAGCTGCCCGTGTGATTCCAGAACAGGTCGGCCGAGAACTTGGCCGTCTCGACACCCGCCCAGGCACGGCCCTTGAACCGGATCGACGGGAACACGCCGTTGAAGCCCGAGGTGTTGAGCACCGAGAACGTCGGCGTGTCGCCGAAGTTCTGATCGTACTTCGTGAAGTACGACCCGCTCGCGCCCACCCGAGCACGCACCTTCTCGCCCATGTTGAAGCCCCAGTCGATCTGGCCGTCGATGCCTTCGATCGAAAGGTTCAGCCAGTTGCGAGCACTCTGGTCGATCAGGTAGTACACCGTCGGCGGGATCGATCCGGCGATCGTCGCGCCATTGGCCACGTTCGCGAACTCGAGGATCTGCGCCTGCGTACAACCCGTCGGACAGATCGTCAGCAGCGGCGATCCGCTCGCGACGATGGACGCGGGCGAGGGCGAGTTGACGCCTCCCATGAAGTCATTGTGGAAGTACGTGAAGGACGCCCTGAAGGCTTCCCATGCCACCGGCGCGATGTCGATGCCGAACGAATAGCTTTCACCGAACTGCGGACCCATCTGCGAGAAACCGCCACCGAGCTGGCGGCGCATCGCGGTGCCGTTCTGGCCGATGGTGCAGGACACCGACGTCGAGGTGCAGGGCGTGTTGGTGTTGGCCACCACCGCTCCCGGCACGTTGACCACCTCGGGATACAGCGCGACCGGGACGTTCAACGTGCCCGTGCCGCCGACACTGCCCGATGCATAGAGGTATCCCTGCGTGGCATCGCCAATGACCGCGATCGGCGGCGCGACGAACGACTCGGCATAGTTGGCGCGAACACGGAAACCTTCCGTGATGTTCCAGTTGATGCCGTATTTCGGATTGGTGGTGTCACCGACGTCCGAGAAGTCGTCGTAACGGACCGCGAGGCTCAGGTCGATCTTGTGCAAGCCCGGAATGTCCCATTCCGGCGAAACGATCGGTACGACCGCCTCGGCGAAGGCCGACACGATGTCGCGATCGAAGTTGTACACGCGGTAGCCCGAGCCCGTGGTCGTCGGACCCGTGTTGTTGCCACCGCTCAGCTTGAACTGCTGCTCCTGCCACATGTGCTCGCCGCCGACGGCGAGTTTCACGGGGCCGGCGGGCAGGTTGAACAGGTCGCCCTGCACCACCACGCGCAGCTGGTTCATGGTGTTGTAGTTGTTGTTCTGCGTGTTGTTCGTGTACAGCGAATCCAGTACCAGCGGGTTGGTGCGGTTCGAGCCCAGCGGGTTCCACACGTCGAGCGCGTTGTTCGTGTTGAGCGGAAGCTGCAACACCACGACGTTCTGGCCCGGGATGCTCGATGCGGTCGTGCTGCCGCCCGACTGCGTCGTGCCGTTGAGCGCAAGCATCGCGCACGGTGTGCAGAATTGCTTGAAGCCGTCGAGCGACGAACGGTTCCAGCCGATCGAATCCGCGACCGTCAGCGACCAGCTGTCGCTGATCTGGTAGTCGAGGACCACGTTGGCATAGACGACGTCCTGCTGCGACTCGGTGAAACCGTAATCACCGTCTTCGCGGGTCGCGAGCCAGTTGATGATCTCGGTGGTCGCGGCCGGCGCGCCGGCCGGCGCGGTGAAGAACGGATTCTGCTGCCCCGCCGCTCCCGCACCCACGCCGAATACGGTCGCGTTGTTGAGCTGTCCTGGACCGGAATCCGAATGCGTCTGGTTGCGGTTGTAGTTCAGCGATGCCGACAGCGAGAGCTTGTCGGTGAAATCGTTCACCACGCGGATGATGCCGTTGGCGCGGTACTGAGAGGGAATGAACGAGTTGTAGACCGACGTGTTGCAGTTGCCGTTGAGCGCGGCATTGTTGGCGACCGACGTCGTTGCGCCGGGCGAAAGGAAGATCTGTCCGCCGCCCGGGTTCGTACCACTGCTGACTGCCGTCACGCGGATCGTGGCGGGATCGCAGGTGAAGGTGTTCGTGTTGGAACCCCCGACCGAGCGATAGTCGCCCATGCTCGCCCAGTCACGATCCTTGACCCACAGCTGCGACTGGTAGCTGTACTGACCCGCGACGTAGACGCCGCCGGTTTCCCAGGTCGTGCCCCAGATGCCGTCGAGGTCCCAGTTGTCGTAACTGTCGGCGAAGCCGTAGGACGAATTGATCTGCGCGCCGTCGAACGTGCGGCGCGTGATGAAGTTGACGACACCGGCCACGGCATCGGAGCCGTATACCGAGGAGGCACCGTCCGCGAGCACGTCGATGCGCTGCATCGCCGAGGTCGGGATGATGTTCGGATCGGTCTGGTTGAACTGGGCGCCGCCGCCGGGCATGCGCATGCCGTCGATGACCACGAGTGTCGTGTTCGACGAGGAGCCGCCGAGCTGGTGGATCTGGGGTGAATAGAACGACCAGAGGTTCTCGCCCTGCGCGAGCGAACCGTTGGTCGTGATGGACGGAATCGTGTTGACCAGCGCGGACAGGTTGATGGCCTGGGACTTTTCCAGGTCGACCTCGCCGACGGACACGAGATTCGATCCCACGGGCGCGACGCCCTTGATGCTGGTGCCGGTGACGACGATTTCCTCGTCGATGACTTCCGGCGTCGCACGGTTCGGGCTCGCGGTCGTCGGCGCTTCGGCGGTCTGCGCCAGCGCGTTGACGCTCATGATCGAACTTGCGGAAATGAGCGCCGCCTGCGACGCACGCTTGAGACGTTTCTTGCCGATCTTCATTTACTCCCCTCCCATTTATGAAATGTCTAACTAATCAATCCTTCGTATTTCTTATGTTCGCAAGGCTCTTTGTCTCGGTGACTCCCTGTCAAGACAAAGACATCACCGTTAACGCTACCGATACGGATGGTGGCAAAACCCAATACTGGTTTTGGTATGTTGCGGATTCGCTCCAATAAAAATCAGTTGCGATAGTGAAACCAACTTGACAAGGCGGCCGGCGCGCACGAAGTTGATCGCCAAACCGATCGGAGGGGGAATTCATGTCGTTGATTCCGCGGGCGCTTGGGCGCGCCCTTGTCCTGTCTTGTCTCATCGGAACCCTGGCCCAGGCGCAGGTCGCGACCGAAGCGCCGGCCGCCGTCGCGGGCGCGCAACCCGTGACGGTCGAGCGGGTCAAAATCCACGGCCGCCACCTCGAAGGCAACCTCGAAGGAAACGCGGTCGAACGCGATCTCCTGGTCTACCTTCCGCCCGGATACGCGAAGGACAAGAAGCGCCGATATCCCGTCGTTTACGCGCTGCACGGATTCTTCATCGGCGCCGACCAGTGGAGCGGCGAGATACACGTGCCCCGGACCATCGAAAACGCGTTCGCGCAGGGCGCGAGGGAAATGATCGTCGTGTTGCCGGACACGAAGACGGCCCACATGGGATCGTTCTATTCGAGCTCGGCGACGACAGGCGATTTCGAGAATTTCATCGCGCGCGACGTCGTCGCGTTCATCGATTCGAAATACCGGACGCTGCCGGCGCGCGAAAGCCGCGGCCTCGTCGGCCACTCGATGGGTGGATACGGCGCGACGCGCATCGGCATGAAACACGCCGACGTGTTCGGCAGCCTCTACATCATGAGCCCATGCTGCCTGTCATCGCGCCCGCCGCCGACGGACGCGGAATTCTCGAAGAAACTCGAGGCCATCCGTTCGGAAGCGGATTTCGAAGGGCTGCCCTTCTTCGCGCGCGCCACGTTCGCGACCGCGTCGGCCTGGTCGCCGAATCCGAAGAATCCGCCCTTCTACGTCGACCTGCCGACTAAAGACGGCGTGGTGCAGCCCGACGTGATCGCGCGCTGGACCGCGAACGCGCCGCTGGCGTTCATCGACCAGTACGTCGGCAATCTCAGGCGCTACGCGGCGATCTCGATCGACGTCGGCGACCAGGACGGCCTGCGCGTCGATACGGCCCGCCTCCACGAGGAACTGAACCGCTACGGCATCGCCAATACGTTCGAGGAGTATTCCGGCACGCACACGAGCAAGGTCGCCGATCGCTTCCAGAACCACGTGCTGCCGTTCTTCAGCAAGCACCTCGCCTTCGGAGCTCGTTGACCTACTTCACCTGGTAGATCCGGATGCGCACGGCATTGTTCTCCGGCGGCTCGACTTCGAGCGTGGCGACGAACGTGCCGCGCGTCATCCATTCGTACGGACCCTTCGGCGCTTCGAGTCGTGGGCGGAAGATCGCGCGTTCGGATCCGGGGCACCACAGGCCTTCGTTGAACACGTGGACGACGGTGCCGTCCTCGGACTTGATGCCATTCTCGAGCTTGATGAAATAGTCCGCGGAAAGCTGCGTGCACTTGCTGGCCGAGTACGTGAGCTGCAGATCGCGGCCGCCCGGCAGCACCACGCCCTTTACCTTCGGACCCGTGACCGTGCCGCCCGTGATCGGAATGATCTGGCGGTAGCCGATCGCCGTGTCGCCGATGACGACCACGGGACCGAGCGTCACGCGCTCCTCGAACACGAACTCGACGCGGGGCGTGTCGTCCGGCGCCGCCGCCAATGCCGATGTCAAACACAGGGCCGATGTCAGAAACATGATCGCTGCGAACAGATTTTTCATTTTGAGCCGATTCCTGGGTGACCTCGCACAGTATGGCTCTAGACTGCGCGCCATGCAGCACCCTTCCCGCATTCGCCCGGCGCCCGCCGCCCGGCTGACTAACTACCGGCGCCGGCCATGAGGCGCGTTCTCTTCCTGGCAGCCGCGGTGTTCTTCATGGGCGGCGCGTATTCGTTCGCGCAGGCGCCCGATGCCCGCATCACCATCCAGGCCGATCGGCCCGGCGCGGTCATCAATCCCGACATCTACGGACAGTTCGTCGAGCATCTCGGCCGCGGCGTCTACGAGGGCATCTGGGTCGGCCCCGACTCGCCCATCCCGAACACGCGCGGCATTCGCAACGACGTGGTCGCCGCGTTGCGCAAGGTGAAGATTCCACTGATCCGCTGGCCGGGCGGCTGCTACGCGGAGACCTATCACTGGCGCGACGCGATTGGCCCGCGCGAGCAGCGTCCGCGCGGCGTCAACACCGCCTGGGGCGATGAAGTGGAGTCCAACCACTTCGGCACGCACGAGTTCATGGACTTCGTCGAGCAGATCGGCGCCAAGCCCTTCATCTCCGTCAACGTGGCGAGCGGCACGCCGGCCGAAGCGCAGGCGTGGATGCAGTACATGACGGGGCCCGCCACCTCGGGTCCCGGGCAGGAACGCGCGCGCAATGGCCGCGCCGAGCCCTGGAAGGTTCCGTTCATCGGCATCGGCAACGAAACCTGGGGCTGCGGCGGCAACATGACGGCCGAGTTCTACTCCGACGTCTATCGGCAATACGTGAGCGTGCTCGCGCCCTACGGCATGCCGATCGCCTCCGATGCGAATTCCGACGACTACGAGTGGACGGAGACACTGCTGCGGCGCGCGTTGTACCGGCATCCGCCCGATGTGCCGACCACGCTCGCGTACATCAGCAAACAACCGCTGATCAAAATGATCTCGGTGCACTTCTATACTTTCTCGGGCAACGACTGGGGCAAGAAGAGCCCCGCGGTGGGCTTCACCGAGCAGGACTGGGCGCGCTCGATGGAGCGCACGTGGAAGACGGACGAGATGATCGCGCGCCACAGCGCGATCCTCGACCGGCACGATCCCAACAAGCGCGTCGGCATCTCGTTCAGCGAGTGGGGCACATGGTGGGCCAACGACAAGGACCGGCCGTCGAATCTCTATCAGCTCAACACGCTGCGCGACGCGGTGATCGCGGGACTCACGCTCAACATCTTCCACAATCATGCCGATCGTGTGCGCATGGCGAATCTCGCGCAGATGGTCAACGTGTTGCAGGCGCTGATCCTCACGAAGCGGGAGAAGATGCTTCTGACGCCCACCTACCACGTGTTCGACCTGTACCAGGGCCACCAGGGCGCGACGCTACTGCCGACGCGCGTAGCCGCACCCGACTACGAGTTCCAGGGCGTGAAGGTGCCGTCGCTGAGCGCGAGCGCCTCGCGCGCCGCCGATGGAAAGATCACGCTGTCGGTCGTGAACCTGGATCCGCGCGACGCCGCGCGCGTCGCGATCGATCTGACGGGCCGTGAAGTACGCACCGCCCGCGGCCGCGTGATCACCGCCGAATCCATGGATGCCCGGCCCGACTTCGACCGGCCCGATCCGCTCGCGCCCGCCCCGCTCGGCCAGATCCGCGTGCGCGGCGGCGCCGTTTCGTTCGTCGCGCCGGCCAAGTCCGTGGTCACGCTCGAGCTTCAATGAATTCCAACTGGACCAAACCGATGATGAAAAAACTCCTGCTGTGTGTCGTGCCCTTCGCGCTGCCCGTCAGCGCGCTCGAGGGCGATGTCTCGATCCACGACCCGTCGACCATCGTCATGGATGGCGGCCGCTACTACACGTACGGCACGGGCAACGGCATCCCCATCCTCTCCTCGGACGATGGCTGGACCTGGCAGCGCTCGGGTTCGCTCATGTCCGCGGTACCCGCCGGCAAGGCCGGGCCCGAGGTGCTCGCGAAAGGCGGCAACAACACCTGGGCGCCGGACGTGATCCACATCGGCGACAAGTACTTCGTGTACTACTCCGCGCCGGGCACGCAGCCGCGCTCGGCGATCGGCCTGCTGGTCGGGAAGACGCTGGATCCGAAGTCGCCGGACTACAAGTTCGAGGACGCGGGTCCGGTAGTTTGGTCCGATGGCATCGAGGACAGCAACGCGATCGATCCAGGCGTGTTGCTCGGGCCGGACGGCAAGTTGTGGATGGTCTACGGCTCCTACTTCGGCTACATCCGGCTCGTCGAGCTCGATCCGACGACCGGGCAACGCAAGTATCCCGACCGCAAACCGGTGAACGTCGCCATCAACTCCGAGGCGGCGATCCTCATCTACCGCGACGGGTGGTACTACCTGCTCGTCACCCATGGCTCGTGCTGCCAGGGCGCGAACTCCACCTACAACATCCGCATGGGCCGCTCGCGCAAAGTGACCGGCCCGTATCTCGACAACATGGGCGTCGACATGATCGAAGGCGGCGGCAAGTTGTTCGCCGCTTCGCGCGGCCGCCACGTCGGACCTGGTCACTTCGGATTGCTGGACCTCGGCCAGGGCGTCGAAAAATTCTCGCTGCATTACGAGGCCGATCTCGATCGCGGCGGCATCAGCGTGCTCGACATCCGCCCGCTGCTGTGGCGCGACGGCTGGCCGGTGGCCGGCGACAACCTGGTCGCGGGCACGTACGGCATCGAGTCCGCGCGCACCGGCACCGTGCTCGAGCTCGCGGTGCAGGGAACGCCGGTCGGCGGATTCCGCATGCGTCGCGGCGGTCCGCCGGGCAGCGGCATTCTCGGCAGTGGGCCGCCGAGCGCCGGAGCGCCGCCCGCGGGTCCGCCCGCAGGTCCGCCGCCGGGCGGTCCGCCGATGCGGCCCGAGCCCGGCCCGCCGATCGCAGATCAGGAGCCGTCGCATGTCGCGAGCTGGCCCGCGGTCACCGGCGTGCGCCTCGCGCCCGCCATGCTGCAGGCCCAGCAGAAATGGACCATCGCACCCGCCACGGGCGCCGGCGGATATCCGGGCGCGCCGTACTTCCGCATTTCGATCGCGAACACCGAGCGCGCGCTGACCGCCACGGCCGAAGGCGAACTCGCCGCCACGCCGTACACCGGCGCGCCCGAACAGCTCTGGCGCATCGATCAGCTCACCGACGGCAGTTATCGCCTGAGCCCGAAGGCCATTCCCGGCATCTCGGAACCGCTGTTCCTTTCCGCCGTCGGCAGCAGCATGCCGACGCTCCAGAAGTTCGATCCCGCCAGCGACCGTCAGCGCTGGTTGTTAGGAGCCCCGTGATGAAAGTCGCCATTGCCATCGTTTCGCTGAGTTTCCTCGCAACCGCCGCTCTTGCGCAGGCGCCGGAGGCTCCGCGCCCGCCCGCCGCCACACTCACGGCCGCGAAGGGCGCCTCGCTGCCCGTGGATGCGAACGGCTTCATCCGCCGCTGGCGCGTGCACGAACCGATCCCCGTTCCCGGTCGGCTCACCGAGGCCGCGGTGGAAGAAGCGGTGAAGGCCGCGGCGCTTCCCGCTGATGGCGGTTCCGCCTGGCACGCGCTCGACACCACGAACTACAACCTCAACCTCTATCACTTCGCGTGGGCGCTCTCGAAGCCCACGTCCAACGTGTTGTTCTGGGTCGAGACCGTGGTCGAATCGCCGCGTGAGATGCACAACGTGCGCCTCGCCATCGGCTCGAACGCGGCCTCGCGCTGGTGGCTCAACGACCAACCGGTGATCGCGCTCAACGACGACCGCCAGAGCGTGATCGACGATGGGGTCTCGAAGCGCGTCACGCTGCGCGCGGGACGCAACGTGATCCGGGCCGCCGTCATCAACGGCGGCGGCGCCACCGACTTCTGCGCGCGTTTCCTCGACGAAAACGACAAGCCCATCCCCGGCCTGCGCGCCAGCTTGCCGACCGCGCGATAGCGGCTCTTATAATGCAGGCCTGAGAACCGAATCCGCCGCAACCACGCTGCTGCTCATCGAGGACCACCGCGACATCGCCGAGATGATCGCGGAGTACTTCGAGCAGCGTGGTTTTGCCATCGATCACGCGGCGGACGGGATCACGGGCCTGCACCTGGCGGTCACGAATCCCTATGACGTGATCGTCGCGGACGTGATGATGGCCGGCATGGACGGCATCACCTTGTGCCGCAAGCTGCGCGAGGAAGCCCGCAACGACACGCCGTTGCTCATGCTCACGGCCCGCGACACGATCGACGACAAGCTCGCCGGCCTCGACGCCGGCGCCGACGACTACCTGGTCAAACCCTTCGAGATCCGCGAGCTGGAAGCGCGCGTGCGCACGCTGCTGCGCCGCCATCGCGGCGCGCTCGGCCGCGACGTGCTCAAGGTCGGCGACCTGGTGCTCGACACGGCGACCCTGTCGGTGACGCGCGCCGGCACGCCGATCAAGCTCATGCCCATCGGCATCAAACTACTCACCATCCTGATGCGCGCCTCGCCGCGGGTCGTGAGCCGCCAGCAGCTCGAGCACGAGGTGTGGGGCGACCTGCTGCCGGATTCGGACACCCTGCGCAGCCACCTCTACGCCCTGCGGCGCGCGATCGACAAACCCTTCGGCCGCACGCTGCTGCACACCCTGCCCGGACTCGGATACCGGATCGCCGATGAAGACCCGCACGGACAGTGACAGCCGCGTCCGCGCCTGGCTCGGCCGCGCGTTCCTCCAACAGGTCGCGCTCATCAGCCTCGTCGCGGTGCTTGGCGTGTTCATGGCCAGCGCGCTGCTCGAGGGCGTGCTGATCCGCGCGGCGCTCGGCGACGAGGTCGAGCATTTCTGGCGGCAGCACGACGCCGATCCGAACTTCCAGCTCCCGAACACGCGCAACCTGCGCGGCTACTTCGACGACTCCGCGCCGGCCGCCATCCGCGAGATGTCTCCGGGTTTTCACGAATGGGAAAGCGAGGGCCTGGACTTCCTGGTCAACGTGAACGAACGCGACGGGCGGCGGCTGTACCTCGTGTTCGACCGCACGAACGTCAGCCGGCTCGCGGCGTATTACGGCCTCGTGCCGCTCGCGGCCGTGCTGCTGGTGTTGTACGTGTCGACGTGGTGGGGATTCCGGCGGCTGCGGCGCGCGGTGTCGCCGATGATCGCGCTGGCGCGCAAGGTGCGCGAGCTCGACGAGGCGCCCTCCAACATCGAGCGCGTGCAGGCGCTCGAAGTCCCGGCCGATGCGGACGACGAAGTCCGCGAGCTCACCGACTCGTTGCTGCGCTATTCCAAGCGCCTCGCGCATTTCCTGGAGCGCGAGCGCCAGTTCACGCGCGATGCCAGCCACGAGCTGCGCAGCCCGCTCACCGTGATCCGCATGGCGGTGAGCATCCTGCTCGAGGAGCCGAACCTCAGCGAATCGAAACGCCGCACCGTGCAGCGTATCCAGCGTGCGACCAACGACATGGAAGAGCTGACCAACGCCTTCCTGCTGCTGGCGCGCGAGTCCGAGACCGGGTTGCCGGTCGAGGCGCTCTGCATCAACGATCTCGTCGCCGAGGAGATGGAGCGCGCGAAACCGCTGGCCGCCGACAAGCCGGTCACGTCGGCCGTGCGCAGCACGCATCGCCTGTTCCTCGAAGCGCCGGAGAAAGTGCTGTCCATCCTGCTCGGCAACTTGCTGCGCAACGCGTTTTCGTACACCGACGCGGGCGAGGTCGTGGTCGAGATCGGCGAGGGACGCGTCAGCATCCGCGACACCGGCGTCGGCATCGCGTCGGAGAAGATAGAGGAAATGTTCCGCCCGTTCGTGCGCGGCGAGGACAACCGTCGCGGCGGCCACGGCGTCGGCCTCACCATCGTGAGAAGGCTCTCCGACCGGTTCGGCTGGCCCATCACGATCCAGAGCCAGCCGGGCGTCGGCACCACGGTCGAGATCCATTTCCCCGGGGCACGATCCGAATCGATCGCCCGCTGATTTTTTCAGCACTTTCACTCCCGCTCCACGCGGATTTCACGGGCCCTTCACGCGGCCTCTTTGAGGATGGGCACACCCACCCACCCCAAGAGAGGAGGCTTGCAAATGAACCGAGCGATCTGGATCGCGCCCGTCGCGGCGCTGGTGCTCGCCGCCTGCGGTGACGACGGCGACGACGGCATCAATGGTACGAATGGCGTGAATGGGACGAATGGCGTCGATGGACTCAACTCGCTGGTGCTCGCGCGCAGCCTGCCCCGGGGCGATGCCACCTGCGCCGGCGGTGGCCGCGTGCTCGAAAGCGGTCTCGACTCCAATCGGAACGGCACCCTTGAAACCGCCGAAATCACCAGCCAGGAATATCTGCAGTGCCTGACGGCGCCGCGCCTGCGCGCGCTGCATGCTTCTCCCGATGCGCCGGCCGTGAACATCCGCGTGAACGGCGCGCAGGTGCTCGAGGGCGTCGACTTCGCGCAAGGATCCGGCTTCCTGCCCGTGGGCGAGCGCACCCGCGTGCAGGTCGAGGCGATCATTCCGGGCGGCAACGCGGTGGTGATCGACGAGAATCTCTCCCTGCAGTTCAGCACCGACTACACCGTCATCGCGACGGGCGAAGTCGCCGACCCGGTGGACGCGTTGCTGATCGCCAATCCCAGCGACGCGCCGATCACGCCCGGCAGCCTGCGAGCACAGGTCGTACATGCCGCGCCGGCCGCGCCGCCCGTGGACGTGTACGTGACCGCGCCCGGCGCCGCGCTCGCCGACAGCACGCCGCTGAACGATTCGCCGCTCGGCTTCGAGCAGTACACCGGACAGGCCGAACTACCCGCCGGCGAATACCAGGTCCGCGTGACGCTCGCCGGCAACTCCGCATCGGTGGTGTACGACTCCGGCACGCTGACGCTGCCCGCCGAGGCGGATCTGCTGATCGCCGCGGTCGCCAATACCGGTCCGGGCACCGCGCCGATCCAGCTCGTCGCGCTCGATGGCGCGGACGCGAACGTATTGCGCGACGCCGGAACTCCGGCCTCCGTGATCGCCGTGCACGCCTCACCCGACGCGCCCGCGGTCGACCTGCTCGCCGACGACAACTCCACGGCCGCGCTCGAGAGCCTGGCGCTCGCGCGCAATGTGGCCTATCCGGGTGTCTGCCGCATCGCGGCGGTGCCCGCGGGCAACTACTCGCTAAGCGTCACGCCCGCGGGCAATCCCGGCGTCGTCGCGCTCGAGTTCGATCTCGCGCCGAATCGCGGCGACGTGGTGACCGCGGTGGTGACCGGATACCTGGGCGGCACGCCGGCGCTCCAGCCCCTCGCGTTGCCCACCGACCTGCGCAGCGTGATCACCGAGACGAAGCTGCGCATCACGCATGCGTCGCCGGGCACGGGCGCCGTCGATCTGTACCTGCTCGCCGATGGCGCCGACTTGAACGCCGCGACTCCCGCCTTCGCCGCGGTGCCCTTCGGCGCCGACACCGGGGTGCTGTCGATCGCGCCCGGGGTTTACGACGTCTACGTGACCCCCGCGGGTAACCGCGGCGTGGTGGCGATCGAGGTGCAGAACTTCACCGTGTCCGGTGGCCAGGTGCTCGACGTGCTCGCCCGCGACGCCCTGACGGACGGCAGCGAAGGTGCGCTGCCGCAACTCATCGTCGTCGATCACGCGAACGTCACCGCCTGTCCCACTTGAACCAAACCGTTACGATGATGAGGAGATCATCCATGCAATTCGCGGCACGTCAGGCCATCAGCTGGACCGAGCAGGGTCTGGTCCCGGACTCCATCATCCGCGGCGCCATCCGCCGCCTGCTGCGCGCGCGGCTCGCGGAATTGCGACCGGATGACGCGGAGCACGCTGCGGAGACCACGGCGCGCTTCGCGACGGCGATGGGCGAAGCGCCCATCGCCCTCCTGGCTCACAAGGCCAACGAGCAGCACTACGAAGTGCCGCCGGAGTTCTTCGGGTACGCACTGGGGCCCCACCGCAAGTACAGCTGCTGTCTCTGGGACAACGGCGTGCAAACGCTGGGCGAGGCGGAAAACCAGGCGCTGGCCGTCACCTGCGAGCGCGCCGGACTCGCGGACGGCCAGCGCATCCTCGAGCTCGGCTGCGGCTGGGGATCGCTGACGCTGTACATGGCGCAGCGCTTTCCGCGGGCTGCGATTCTCGCGGTGTCGAATTCCGCGCCGCAGCGCGAATACATCCTCGCCGAGGCGGCGCGGCGTGGACTGGGAAACGTCGAGGTTCTCACCGCGGACATGAACGACTTCGCGACCACGCGCCGTTTCGACCGCGTGGTGTCGGTCGAGATGTTCGAGCACATGCGCAACCACGCGCGGCTGTTCGAGCGCATCGCGGGCTGGCTCGAGCCCGACGGCCGCTTCTTCATGCACATCTTCGTGCACCGCTCCGTGCCCTATCTATTCGAGGATCGCGGCGACGACGACTGGATGAGCCGGCACTTCTTCTCGGGCGGCATGATGCCGAGCGCCGGGCTGCCGCTGCTGTTCCAGGAGCATCTGCGCCTCGAGCGGCAGTGGGCCTGGAACGGCACGCACTACGAGAAGACCGCGAACGCCTGGCTCGCCAACGTCGATGCGCGCCGCGACGAAACGCTGGCCGTGCTCGAAGCCACCTATGGACAGGGCCAGGGAGCCTTGTGGCTGCAGCGCTGGCGCATGTTCTTCATGGCCTGCGCGGAACTGTGGGGATATCGCGAAGGCCGCGAGTGGTTCGTCTGCCACTATCTGTTCGCGCCGCAGGCGCGTGCGTGAGGCGGCCGTGAAGTTCACTCTCTACAACTTCGCGGCCTATCAAGTGGCGTGGTTCGCCGTGCTGCTCGGCGCGGCGCATGGCATCGCGTGGGCCGGCGCGGGGTTCGCGCTGCTGGTGACCCTCGTCCACCTGGCGCTGCGCCGCGATCCGCGCGAACTGCGGCTGATGGGACTCGCAGCGGTCATCGGTGTGCTCATCGACAGCACGCTCGCATTGAGCGGACAGGTGCGATTCGCATCCGCATGGCCCGGAGATTTCGCGCCGTACTGGATGCTGTCGTTGTGGATCGTATTCGCCACCACGCTGAACCATTCCCTTTGCTGGCTCATGGTTCGCCCGCTGGCGGCGGGTATCGGCGGCGCGATCGGCGGACCGCTGGCCTATCTGGCCGGCGAAAGGCTCGGCGCCCTCGACATCGTGGCTCCCGCCACCGCCCTGCCGCTCATCGCCGTTCTGTGGACGGCCGCGATGCTGACGCTTTCGATGAAGGGTGTGCGCGCAGCCGCGCCGCCCGCGACGCGGAGGGTGCCCGCATGAACGCGCGCATTGCAGCCTTTCTGGCGCTCGCGGCGCTGCTGACCGGTACGGCGGCTCAAGGCGCCACCCGCGAATGGCGTTTCGACGTCTCGCTCGACGGCCGTGCCATCGGCGAGCACCGCTTCGTGCTGCGCGAGGACGCGGAGCGCCGCGAGCTGCTGAGCGAGGCGCGCTTCCGCGTGAAGATCCTGTTCTTCGAGGCGTACCGCTACGACCATCGCGCCGAGGAGCGCTGGCGCGGCGACTGCCTGGAAAGCCTCGAAGCCCGCACCGACGACAACGGTGAGCTCAAGGTGGTCACCGCCAGCGACGCGGCGCCGCTCGCCGATTGCGTGCAGACCTTCGCCTACTGGAACCCGAGCATCCTCGAGGCGCGGCGGCTGCTGAATCCGCAGACCGGCGAATACGTCGACGTGACCGTCGAGCGCCTCGGCCGCGAGACCGTGGACGGCCAGCCGGCCGAGCGCTACCGGCTGCTCGGCGGCGGACGCACGCCGCTCAGCATCGATCTCTGGTACTCGCCGTCGCGCGACTGGCTCGCGCTCGAATCGCTCACGCCGGAGGGGCGCCGCCTGCGCTACGCCAGAAAATGAACCTGCTTCGAACGGTGATCACGATGTCCATGCTCACGCTGCTCGCGGCCTGCCGCTCCTCGCACCCGCCGCTCACGACCGAACCCGTGGTGGACCTGCCGCGTTTCATGGGCGACTGGTACGTGATCGCGAGCATTCCCACCTTCATGGAAAAAGGCGCGCACAACGCCGTCGAGTCCTATCGACTCGATCTCGACGGCACCATCGCCACCACCTTCACGTTTCGCAAGGACGCCTTCGAGGGCGAGCTCAAACGTCATTGCCCGCGCGGCTTCGTGCTCGACACGCGCTCGAATGCCGTGTGGGGCATGCGCTTCGTGTGGCCCATCAAGGCCGACTACCGCATCGTGCACGTGAGCCCGGATTACCAGCGGACCATCGTCGGACGCGAGAAGCGCGACTACGTGTGGATCATGGCGCGCACGCCGTCGATCGACGACGCGCAGCTCGCGGAGCTGCGCGAGCGCGTCGCGCGCGAAGGCTACGACCTGTCCGCGCTGCAGGTCGTGCCGCAGCGCTGGCCCGAAGGTGACGCCGCCCGCTCGAACCTGGAGGAATGCTCGTGAAGATCGCCATCATCGGCAGCGGAATCGCCGGCAACGTCGCGGCCCATCACCTGTGCCGCGAGCACGACATCACCGTGTTCGAGGCCGCGGACCACGTGGGCGGCCATACGCACACGCACGAGATCGAACACGAGGGACGGCGGGTGTGCGTCGACACCGGCTTCATCGTCTGCAACGACCGCACCTATCCGCGTTTCCTCGCCCTGATGGACGAGCTCGGAGTCGAGCTGCAGGCGAGCGACATGAGCTTCTCGGTGACCTGCGGCGCCAGCGGCCTCGAATACAACGGCACCACGTTGAATAGTTTGTTCGCGCAGCGGCGCAATGCATTGCGGCCGTCCTTCTGGCGCATGATCCGCGACATCCTGCGCTTCAACCGCGAAGCCCCGAAGCTGCTCGACACGCCGGACGATGCGTGCACGCTCGGCGACTACCTCGACGCGCAGGGTTATTCGCGTCAATTCGTCGAGCACTACATCCTGCCGATGGGCGCGGCCATCTGGAGCGCGGGCACCGAGACGCTGCGCTCCTTCCCGGCGCGCTATTTCGTGCGGTTCTTCCACAACCACGGGATGCTCACCGTCGACGACCGGCCGCAGTGGCTCACCGTGCGCGGCGGCTCGGCGCGTTACGTCGAGAAACTCACCGCGCCGTTCCGCGACCGCATCCGGCTGCGCACGCCCGTCGAAAGTGTGAAGCGCTCGCCCGCCGGTGTCTTCGTCAAAGCAGCCGACGCGCCGGCCGAACGCTTCGACCGCGTGTTCTTCGCCTGTCACAGCGACCAGGCGCTGCGCCTGCTCGTGGACGCGAACGCGACCGAGCGCGACGTACTCGGCGCCATGCGTTACAAGCGCAACGACGTCGTGCTGCACACCGATACGAGCGTGTTGCCGAAAAAGCGCCTGGCCTGGGCCGCGTGGAACTACCACCTCGTCGACCGCGCCGCCGAGCGCGTGGCGGTGACCTATCACATGAACATCCTGCAACGCATCGACTCGCGCACGCCGCTGCTGGTGTCGTTGAACTTCGCGGATCGCATCGACCCACGGCACGTGATCCGTCGGATGAGCTACGAACATCCGGTGTTCACACGCGACGCGGTGGCCGCGCAGGCGCGCCACGCCGAGATCGATGGCCTGGATCGCGCGTACTTCTGCGGCGCGTACTGGGGCTTCGGCTTCCACGAGGACGGGGTCGCGAGCGCCCACGCCGCGCTCGAACATTTCCGGGAGACAGAACATGCACAGCGCGCTGTACACCGGACGGCTTAGTCACCATCGCTTCGTCCCGCGTGAGCACCGGTTCAGCTACCGGATGTTCATGATGTACGTGGACCTGGCCGAGCTCGACGAGATCTTCCGCGGCCGCTGGCTCTGGTCGGCGCGGCGCCCGGCGCTCGCCTGGATGCGGCGCGCCGATTACATCGGCGATGCGGCGCAGTCCATCGACTCCGTGGTGCGCGACTGCATCGCCGGGCGCACGCGCGTGCGGCCCATCGGCCCCATCCGCATGCTCACGCACCTGCGCTACTTCGGCGTGGGCTTCAACCCGGTGACGTTCTATTACTGCTTCGACGCGGCGGACACGCATGTCGAATCAGTGGTCGCAGAGATTACCAACACGCCCTGGAACGAGCGGCACACCTACGTGCTCACGGATGCGCAGCCCGATGCCGCGCGGACCCTGCGCTACCGCTTCGAGAAGGATTTCCACGTCTCCCCGTTCATGCCCATGGACATGAGTTACGACTGGCGCTTCGGCACGCCGGGCGACTCGTTGCGCGTGAACATGCAGAACTACCGCGCCGGCGAGCGCGTGTTCGATGCCACGCTGGACATGTCACGCCGCGAGATCGGCGCCGGATCGCTGGCGCGCGCGCTCGTGACCTTTCCCTGCATGACGGCGACGGTGATCGCCGGCATCTACACGCAGGCGCTCAGGCTGTGGCTCAAGCGCATTCCTTTCCATGCACATCCGTCGAGGACCCAGGACCATGCAGATGACGTCGCCTCACAACTCTGAAGCCACCGAGGTACTCCCGGGCACGCGCGCCGCGCGCGGCTCGCGCCCCGGCACGCTCGACGCCTTCGCCCGGCGCGCCGTGTTCGCCCGGCTCGAGGCGCTGCGCAACGGCTGCCTCGTCCTCGTGGAAGGCAACGAGCGCCATCGATTCGGCCGGCCCTGCGCCGAACTACCCGAGCCGGTGGTGATCCATGTGCACGACGCGCGGATGTACGGCGACGTCGCGTTCGGCGGGTCGGTGGGCGCCGGCGAGGCCTACATGCACGGCCATTGGACCACGGCGCAACTCCTCGACGTGGTGCGCCTGTTCGTGCTCAACATGGACGCGCTCGACGGACTCGAAGGCGGCGCCGCGCGCCTCACGCATCCATTGCGCAAGGCGTTGCATGCCCTGCGCCGCAACAGCCGCGCCGGCGCGCGCCGCAACATCGCCGCGCACTACGACCTCGGCAACGAGTTCTTCGCGCTGTTCCTCGACGAGACGATGATGTACTCGGCCGCGACCTTCGAGCACGCCGGCCAATCGCTGCATGACGCCCAGCTCGCGCGCCTGGACCGCATCTGCCGCAAGCTCGCGCTCTCGCCCTCCGACCACCTGCTCGAGATCGGCACCGGCTGGGGTGGCCTGGCATTGCACGCCGCGCGGCACTTCGGCTGCCGCGTGACCACGACGACGATCTCGCGCGAACAATGGCGCCTGGCGCGCGAGCGCGTGCGCGCCGCCGGCCTCGAGGGACGCATCGAGGTCCTGTGCGAGGACTACCGCGACCTCGCGGGCAGCTATGACAAGCTCGTCTCCATCGAGATGATCGAGGCCATCGGCCACGCGCAGTACGACACGTATTTCGAACGCTGCGCGGCGCTGCTGAAACCCGAGGGCGCGATGCTGCTGCAGGCCATCACGATCGCCGACCAGCGCTACGAACGCGCGCGCCGCTCGGTGGATTTCATCCAGCGCTACATTTTCCCGGGAAGCTGCATCCCGTCCGTGGCCGCACTGACCGCCTCCATCGCGCGCGCCGGCGACCTGCGCGTGTTCGACCTCGAGGACATCGGCCCGCACTACGCCACCACGCTCGCGCACTGGCGGCACAACTTCCGCGCCAACCTCGCGCGCATCCGCGTGCTGGGCTACGACGAGGAATTCATCCGCATGTGGGACTACTACTTCTGCTACTGCGAGGGCGGCTTCGCCGAGCGCGTGCTCGGCGACGTGCAGATGCTGCTGGTGAAGCCGCGCAACCGGCGTGTGACGCTGTGAGCACGTCGGGACTGGTCACGGTGGGCCTGAATGGATTGGGCCTGATCGCCGCCCTCGCCTTCGCCACCTGGCTCGTGAGCCTGGCGCGCCGCGACGTGAGCATCGTCGATGGCATGTGGCCGGTGTTCATCGGCGCCGCGGGCGCGTATTACGGCTGGTCCGCGCCGCGGCTCGATACGGCAAGCGTCATCGCACTGGCGCTGCTGGGCGTGTGGGCCGTGCGGCTGTGCCTGCACATCACGGTGCGCAACCACGGCCAACCGGAAGACCGCCGCTACCAGGTGATCCGCGCCAACAACCAGCCGGGATTCCAGTACAAGAGCCTCTACATCGTATTCGGTTTCCAGGCCCTGCTCGCGTGGGTCGTTGCATTGCCATTCCTGGCGCTGACCCGCGGCGATTCGGGCCTCACCGCATGGGTCGTGGCGGGCGCGGCGCTCGCCGCGTTCGGCATCGTGTTCGAAGCCGTGGCGGACGGACAACTCGAACGGTTCCGGCGTCGTCACGGCAGCCAGCGCGGCGTGCTCGACAGCGGGCTGTGGCGCTACTCGCGCCACCCGAACTACTTTGGCGAGTGTTGCGTGTGGTGGGGAATCGGCTGCATCGCGCTCGCCACGGGCGCGTGGTGGGCGCTCGCGAGCCCGCTACTGATGACGATGCTGTTGCTGCGTGTGAGCGGCGTGAAACTGCTCGAGCGCACCATCGGCGAGCGACGGCCGGAATACGCGCGTTACGTACGGACGACGAACGCCTTCCTGCCGGGCCGCCCACGTCAGGACGACGGCACGCTCGTGCAGTGAAATGTCGGCGAGGGGCAGCTTGCTCCTGGGGGAGGCATCAATGCTGCCCCTCGCCGATCTCACCACTTCTTGCGAAGCGTGAGTCCCACGATCCGGCCCACGGGATTGTTGAGGGTCGGATCAAAACCACCACCGCCGTTCGGGCTCTGCGCGATGTTGACGAAGGGCGGTTCCTCGTCGAGCAGGTTCACCGCGTCGAGCGCGACTGACAGGCCCTCGGCGAATCCGCCGCCACTGAAGTGATACGCGAGGTTCAGGTCAAACGTGGTCAGCGCGTCGACGGTCTCCACGGGGCTCACGAGGTTGTTGTCGTAAGAGCCCAGGTGGGTGACGAACAACGCCGCGGACAGGCCGCCGAGCTTCCATGAGAAATCGGCGCGCGCCTTGAACTCGAGCGGGTTGTAGATCGTGTTGAGCTGATCGACTTTGTCCGCCGCCGGGGTGATGGCGACGTCGTACTTCGTGAAATACGTCGTCAGGAATCCAAACCCGAACTCGCCGGCCGACTCGGTAGCGATGCTGAAGTCGGCGGTGAAGTCGATACCTTCGGCGATCGTCGTTCCGAGGTTGTTGGTGCGGCCGTCCACGTACAGCGTCACGGGATTCGGCAGCACGCCGCGGATCGGCTTCGTGGCGACGAGTCCCGCGACGAAGGCCGGATCCGGATTGCGCACGATGATGCCGGTGCCGGCGAACTGGCTCTCGCGGTTCAGGATCGTGAGATCCGAGAGGTACGAGGTGATCTGCTTCTCGTAGTCGATGTGGAAATACGTGAGACCGAGTTGCACGTCGTCGCGTGGCGCGAAGTCGACGCCGAACGTGTACGACTGCGCAGTCTCGGGCTCGAGCTCGAGGTTGCCGCCCGAGAGCGTGATGCCCTGCGTGATCGCCCCACCGCGCGTCGGATCCGAGTAGTTCTGCACGTACAACGCGGACGAGTTGCCGTAGATCTGCGCGAACGTCGGCGCGCGGAACGATTCGCCGTAGGTTCCGCGGAATTTCAGCGAATCGGTCGGCGCCCAGTTGATGCCGTACTTCGGGTTGATCGTCGAACCGTCGTCGAGGTCGCTGTAGTCGTCGTAGCGCACGGCGAGATCGAGCGTGAGCTCGCGTAATCCCGGCCGCGCATTGCTCTCGCCGAACAGCGGCACGAGCAATTCGGCATACGCGGAATGAACCTTGCGGCGCACCCGTGGCGTGATGCCGTCGATCGGCGCTTCCCAGGTGCCGCTGATCAGGCCGGACTTGCTGGTGAGCAGCTGTCCTTCGTAACCGACGGCCGCGCGCAGGTCGCCGCCCGGAAGGCTCGCGATCGGGCCGTCGACCTTGAGCTCCCAGCCCTGGAAGTGCGTGTCGCCAGGCGCGATGAACAACTGGTTGGCGAGGTTGGCGAGCGCGTTGGCATTGTTGGGCGCCGCGCTGAACGGATTGAACGCGGTGGCGGGATCCGTGCGTGCGAGCGCCGCATTGAGCGCGGCGTTGTTGATGCCGTACTGCGACGTGCTGCGCTCCTCGTCGTGTCCGTAGCTGTAGAGCGCTTCGAGATTCCAGTTCCCGCCGAGCTGCACGCGCGTGCCGATCGTGCCCTGGTAGGCCTCGGAGAATCCGTGCGTGTCATTGGACGGAAGCTGGTCGCCGAACGCGTAGTTGACCGTCACCTGGGTCGCCGTGCTTCCCGGCGGCGCCACGAAGAACGGGTTCACGTTGCGCACGGTCAGCGCCGCGGCCTGGTCGCCCACCTGGTTCACGAACGTGCGGCGCGACCAGAACGCATCTGCAAACAGCGAGACCCGCTCGCTCACGTTCAGATCGAACGTGGCCATCGCGGAATTGCGATCCTGCTCGGGCAACAGGTCCTGGTATTGCGCGTTGTCGCAGCGATTGGTGGTGCCGGGGACGAGCTGATCCGCCGTCGCGGGCGTTACGCCACCCTGCGGGATGGCGTGACTCTGGCCACCCACGACGATGTTGCCGGGATTACATTGCACGACGCGGAAGTCGCGTCCGCCGCGCTCGCGCAGATCGCCGCGGAAGAAATCGCGGTCTGTGCCGTTGAGATTGCTGTGGTAGGAGTTCTCGAACGCCAGCATCACGTGGCCGTTCGACCAGCCGAATCCGCCGATCGCGCCGATCTGGCGCTCGTCGTACGCGTCGCCGCGACCGCCGCGCAGACTCACTTCGACGCCCTCGAAGTAGCGGCGCGGGATCAGGTTCACCACGCCCGCGACCGCGTCGGAGCCGTAGATCGCCGACGCGCCGTCGGAAACGACTTCGACGCGCTCGAGCGCGAGCGTCGGGATGATGGAAGGATCGACCGCGAAGCCGGTGGTGCCCTGCGGCACCGCGCGGTGCCCGTCGAGCAGCGTGAGCGTGGAATACGGTCCGAGGCCGCGCAGGTTGATCGACGTGCCGTAGGTGATGTTGCCCGAACCGCCCGACTGGCCGCGCGAGTTCTCGGACACGCCGAGGTTGAACACCTGCGGCAGTTTCTGGATCAGCGAAGAGGTGGAAAGCGGCGCCAGGGCTTCGATG
Source organism: Pseudomonadota bacterium (assembly GCA_023433705.1). Classification (GTDB taxonomy): domain Bacteria; phylum Pseudomonadota; class Gammaproteobacteria; order Steroidobacterales; family Steroidobacteraceae; genus CADEED01. The sequence goes on along the minus strand of JAEYUC010000030.1, from coordinate 25,988 downwards.
TCGTCGCGCCCGACCGCGGTGACCGTGGAGCCGACGGGCTGGGAGCCGCGGATGCGGCTGCCCGTGACGATGACTTCGTCCAACGTGGTCGCCGGCGCGGCTCCCGGCGCGGGGTCTTCCGCATACGCAGCGAAGGGCGCCGCCGCGGCGCCCGCGACGCATAACGCCATCCGCACCGCGCGCGCAACCTGTGCGCGCATGTTGTTAGAAGCTTCCGGACTCACATTCCCCTCCCGTTATACGCATCACTCCCTAACTACCTGGGAGGCTGTGCGTGAAGTTCTGGTGTTCGATTCGTCGCGTAACGGCGACTCCCCCGTGAGCGCGGTCAGCCTGCGCCCCATGCCGCGCGCTTGTCAATATGGTTCGTACTGCCAACTATCTGCACCTTCAACGTTACCGCTCACACCGGCGCCCTGCGGACGTCCGGTTTGACCGCCTTCCGGGGGTCGAGTAGGTTTGCCCGCGCAACGGCGAGGCACCATGGCTAGCAGGAAGACTTCCAGACAAAACGTTGATTTACGCACGCAGTCGGCGCTCGGCATCGACCTCGACTGCCTGCCGACCCTGCTCGGCTTCAATATCCGCAGGGCGCAGATCGCGTTGTGGCGCGACTTCAATCGCAACGTGGCCGAAGGGTATGTGCGGCCGGGCGTGTTCAGCGCCCTGCTGCTGGCGCATGCCAATCCGGGCATCGCGCAGATCGAAATCGGCAATCAGCTCGGCATCGACAAGGCCAGCGTGGTCTCGCTCATCGACCGCATGGAAGAGGCCGGCTGGGTCACGCGCAAACGCTCGACGGACGACCGTCGCCGGCAGGGGATTTTCCTGACCGCGGCCGGCACGCGCGCCTGCCGCTCGCTCAAGAAGGAAATGATCGACCACGAGCGCAAGTTCGTCAGCCGCTACACCGACCAGGAACTGCGCACGCTGATCGCGCTGCTGCGCCGGCTGCACGACCCCGACTGACGACCCGCGGACCTCCCGCTCGACTCGGCCGGGCGATTGGTGGTAGTACTAGAATGGTTGACACTACAAACCAATTTGCGAGGGGCGCGCTTAACCTTCCATGAGCGACGTCGACCTGGTCTTCTCCGGCGATCTGATTCTCGACGTACCGCAGCCTGATCACTGGCTGGACGGGATCGCCCCCGCCTTGCGCGCCGCGAACGTCGCGATCGGACACGTCGAGGTGCCGCATACCCGCGCGGCGGCGCGCCTGCGCAGCGACATCGCCGCGCCCGGCGCCGATCCCGATCACGTGCCCGCTCTGCGCCGCGCCGGATTCCGCGCGGTCACGCTCGCGGGCAACCACATCGCCGACTGCGGCGCCGAAGGCATCGCGGATACCGTCGCCGCGCTCGATGCGGCGGGCGTCGCGTCCTGCGGCGCCGGCGCGGATATCGCCGCCGCGCGACGTCCCTGCTTCATCGACGGCGCCGGCACACCCATCGCCGTGCTCAGCTACAACTGCGTGGGACCCGAGGATGCCTGGGCGACACCCACCCGCGCCGGTTGCGCTTACGTGCGCGTCGACACCGCCGACGGATCCACGATCAATCCGCGCGCGCCGCTCTCCACACCGGACGAGGATTCGCTCGCGGACATGGCCGCGGACATCCGCGCGGCGCGCGACACCGCGCGATTCGTCGTCGTGGCCCTGCACAAGGGCATCGTGCACACGCCCGCGGTGCTCGCGCCCTACGAGCGCGCCGTCGCGCACGCGGCCATCGATGCCGGCGCCGACGTGGTGATCGGCCATCACGCGCACATCGTGCGCGGCATCGAGATCCACCGCGGCAAGCCGATCTTTCACGGCCTCGGCAACGGCTGCGTCGTCACGCGCGCATTGAGTCCGGACACCGACGATCCGGCACGCGCCGAATGGGCTCGCCGCCGCCGCGAGATCTTCGGCTTCACTCCGGATCCCTCTTACTACCTCGCGCCATTCCATCCGGAAGCCGTCAACGCCATGCTCGGCTGCGTGCGACTGCGCGCCGACGGCTCGCACGCCTTCGGCTTCATTTCGCTGCACGTCGATCCGCCGGGCCGGCCGCGCGTTTGCGCGGAATCCGAAGCGCCGCGCGTCATGCGGTACGTGCAGAAAATCTCCGAGGCCGCGGGCCTCGCACCGATCTCACTCGAATACCGGGAAGGCCGCGCATGGATACAGTGAACACGCAGAACGGAACGCGGCGCGGACTGCTGTTCTACGTGGGCTCCGCCGGACTGCTCGGCATGATGGTGGTCGAAGCCATGGCCGTGATCGGGCGTCACATCGGCGTCCCCGTCATGGGCGCCATCGAACTCGTACAGGCCGCGATCGTGCCCGCGGCCTGCGCCGCGATGCTGATCGCGACGCAGCGCGGCGCGCACGCGGCCGTACACATGGTCACCGAGCGGTTCCCCACGGGGGCGCGCGAGAAGTTAGCCCGCGCCGCCTCCGTGCTCTCGGCACTGTTTTTCGCGGCCACGTGCGCGGGCGGCACCTGGCTCGCGATCGAGTACTGGGACACGTTCGAGAAATCCGAGGTGCTGAGCCTGCCCTTCCGCCCGCTGCGCATCATGGTCGCACTCACCGGGGCCGCGCTCACGGTTACGTTCCTGCGCCTCGCTTTCCAGCCGAAACAGGTTCCGTCGGAGAACGCGAAGTGAGCGGCGCAATCGGCGTCGGCGCGCTGCTGGCACTGCTCGCGCTCGGGGTGCCGATCGGCGTCGCGATGGGCGTCGTGGGTCTCGTCGGCCTGGTCATCCTGGTCGGCCCCGAGCCCGCGCTGATCAAGAGCAGCGTCGTCTTCTTCGAAACGGTGACACGCGTGGAGCTCGGCGTGTTGCCGCTGTTCCTGCTGATGGCCAACTTCTGTTTCGCCGCGGGCGCGAGCCGCGATTTCTTCAGCGCGGCGGCCAGCATGGTCGGACACCGGCGCGGTGGCATGGCGCTCGCGACCATCGCCGGATGCGCCGGGTTCGGCGCCGTGAGCGGCTCGAGCCTCGCGACCGCCGCGACGATGGGACAAATCGGCCTGCCCGAGATGCGGCGGCGCGGATACTCGTCCGCCTTCGCCGCGGGCTCCGTGGCCGCGGGCGGCACACTCGGATCGCTCACGCCACCGTCCGGCGCCCTCATCGTGTTCGGCATCATCGCCGAACAATCCATCGGCACGTTGTTCACCGCGGCGATCATTCCCGTGATCACGCAGGCGCTGCTGTACATGACGGTGATCGTGCTGCTGTGCCGGATCCGTCCCGCCATCGCGCCGCCCTCGGAGCGCGTATCGTGGCGCGACCGCGGCGCGGCCATCCTGCGCGTGCTCGACCTCGTGACGATGGTGGCGATCGTGCTCATCGGCATCGCGGTGGGCTGGTTCACGCCCACCGAGGCTGCGTCGATCGGCGCCTCGCTGTCGCTGATCCTGTGCGCGGTGCGCAAGCGTCTGACCTGGAGCACGTTCTGCGAGGCGCTCGCACTCACGCTCCGGACCAGCGGCATGTTGTACGTGGTCATCATCGGCGCGCTGATCTTCGCGGCCTTCATGAGTTTCACCGGCCTCGCCGAGCAGATCGCCGCTCTCGTGTATGGCATGAACAGCGGGCCCACGATGACCGTCATCGCGATCGCCGTCCTGCTGCTGTTGCTGGGCTCGGTGCTCGACGGCCTCGCGCTCATGCTGCTGACCGCGCCGATCCTGCTGCCGATCACGACCGCGCTCGGCATCTCGCCGATCTGGTTCGGCATCTTCTTCGTGCGCACGATGGAGATCGGCTTCGTGCATCCGCCGATCGGCATCAACCTGTACGTCATGCACAGCATCGCACCGGACATCTCGATCGGCCGCGTGTTCAAGGGCGTGTTGCCGTTTCTCGCGGCCGACTTCGTGCACCTCGCGATGCTGATCGCGATTCCCGGCATGGCGCTCGCGCTGCCCATGTGGCTGAAGTGAATCCGATGAACACCGCCGACGGTTTCGCGAACTCGTTAGTTGGCCTGCGGCGCGATCCGCAACGCGTGGCGCGCGATGCGGCCGCGAGCGGCCGGCGTGTCGTCGGCTATGTCGGCGGCAACATGCCGGTGGCGCTGATCCTCGCGGCGAATGCGCTGCCGGTGCGGCTGCGCGGAATCGCGGACGCACCGACACCCGGCGCGGACCGGTTCGTGGAGTCGTCGTTTTCGCCCGCGCTGCGTTCGATCGCGGAGCAGTGGCTGAACAAGACGCTCGACCATCTCGACGCGGTGATCTTCTCGCGCGGCGACGACAGCTCGCAGCGGCTCTATTACTACGTCTGCGAGCTGCAGCGCCGCGGTGTTTGCGCGGGCCCGCGACCCCTGCTCTACGACATCGCGGGCCTCGACCGCGCGGTGAGCTGCGAACACACGCTCGACTCCACGCGATTGCTCGCGACGCAACTCGGCAGCGCGCCTGAAAGACTCGAGGCGGCGATCGGCCGCGTGCGGCGGCGCGCGGAGCTCGTCGCGGCCGTGAAGACCCAGCGCCAGCTGCCGGCGCCGCTGCGCGGCAGCGACGCGTGGTCGTTCGATTTCGCCGCGGGCTGCGACTGGCGCGAATCCTTCGACGAAGGCGCGCGGCAGTGGCTCGCGCAGGCCTCGCTACTGCACCTGCCGAAGCGTGTGGTGCTCGCCGGCGATCCGCCGCCCGACGACCAGCTCCACCTGGCCGTCGAAGCCTGCGGCGCATCCGTCGTGCTCGAACTCACCGAGACATCGGTCGCGGCGGAGCGCGCCGAACGCGAACCGCTCGCGGCGATCGCCGAAGAATCCCGGCGGCGGGAATCGCCCGCGCTCGCGATGCGCCGGAACCCGCGCTGGCTGGCCGACAACGCGCTCGATCAGCGCGCCGACGCCGTGATCGTCTGGCTCAGCGAACAGGACGAAGCTCTGCCCTGGGAGATCGCGCGCCAGATGCAAGCGCTGCGCGAGGCCGGCGTGCCGGCGCTGCTGCTCGCCCGCCAGCCGCCCACGATCTCGGCCGCGACGGTGACACAGGTCATGCATTTCTTGCGCGAACTCGAGAAGTCCTCATGAAGCTGCTGGAAAACTTCCGCGTCCTCGCGTGGGGCCAGTCATACGACAGTCCGCTCGCGCGTTTCCTGCGCGATCTCGGCGCGGACGTCACCCGCTGCGTCACGGCGCCGCGCGCGGCGGATCTCGCCGGCGCGGACCTGCTCATCGAGAATCTCGGGCTCGCGCGCATGGAGGAAGCCGGGCTCTCGCGCGCGCAGATCGAAGCGGCGAATCCGCGTCTCGTCCACGTTTCCGTCAGCACGTTCGGTAGTTCGGGCCCGCGCCGGCACTGGCGCGGTTCGGAGCTCGTTGCGTCGGCGACCGGCGGCACCCTGCGCCTGGTCGGCGATCTCGATCGTCCGCCGGTCAAGGAGGCGCTCGATGCCTGCGAATTCCACGCGGACATGGTCGCCGCGGTCGGCGCGCTCGCCGCGCTGGCCGAGCGCCGGCGCAGCGGGCTCGGCCAGCACGTCGACGTCTCGACGCAGGAAGTCGCGTTTTCGCGGAACGTGAACGGCGCGCTGGTCTGGCAATTCGACCGCCGCCTGCTGGGCCGCGCCGGTGGCGCGCTCAACTACGGCCGCGCGACGGTGCGCTGCATCTGGGCGCTCGCGGACGGGTTCTGCTTCCACTCACTCATGACGGGACGGTTCGGCGCGCCCGCGAACCAGGGTCTCAGCGACTGGATGGACGCATGCGGCGTCGACAATCCGCTCGCGGGGGTGAACTGGGAAACGTACAACCGTTCGACGCTCGATCCGGCGACGCGCGCGCGCTGGGAATCGGCCATCGAAGCATTCTTCAAGACCCGCACCTGCGCCGAGATCGCCGATGAAGGCCGACGGCGCGGCATCAACGCGACGGTCGTCGCCACGCCGGCCGACGTGCTCGCGGACCCGCACCTCGAAGCACGCGGCTTCTGGCGCGACACGCCTGCGGGCCGCGAACCGGGCCGCTTCCTCGAGGTCATTGCCGCGCCACGAACGGCGCCGGCGCCCGCCGCGCGTCCGAACGTCGCGGCGCGCGGCCCACTGTCCGGCGTGCGCGTGCTCGATTTTTCCTGGGCGCTGGTCGGCTCCATCACCACCAAGACCCTGGGCGACCTCGGCGCGGAGATCGTCAAGCTCGAATCGCGCACGCGTCCGTGCCTGTCGCGGCTCGACGTCCAGGTGAGCGCCTCGCGCGCCGGCAATCTCGACGACAAGCCGTGGTTCGCGCATCTCAACACCTCGAAACTCAGCCTGTCGCTCGATCTCAAGCAGCCCGCGAGCCGCGAGCTGCTCGACCCGCTGATCGAATGGGCCGACGTCGTGGTCGAGAACTTCTCGCCCGGCACGCTCGAGAAGTTAGGCCTCGACTATCCGCGCCTCGCGGAACGCAATCCCGGCCTGATCATGGTGTCCGGCAGCGTCTACGGACAGACCGGGCCGCTCGCGAAGAGCTGGGGCGTCGACGGCACCGGCGCGGCGCTGAGCGGACGCACCTATCTCACGGGCTGGCCCGACCGCGCGCCCGTGATCCCGAGCGCGGCGCCTTATGGCGACGTGATCCTGCCCTTCGCGATGGCCGCCGCCGTGATCGCGGCGCTCGAGCATCGCGACACGCATCGGCGCGGCTGCCACATCGACGCCTCGATGTACGAACTGTGCGTGCAGCAGATGCGCGACGCGTTCCTGCCGGGCGCGTCGGCCTCGCGTCCCGGGAACTCCGATCCGCGCGTCTTCCACCAGGGCGTCTATGGGACCCGCGACGCGGACCGCTGGATCGCCGTCACGTTCCACACCGCCGAACAATGGCAGGCGTTCGCGCGCTCCGAACGACTCGCCGCCGCCGACGCGGCCACGCGCGAGGCGGCGATGTCCGCCTGGTGCGCGACGCGCCGCGACGACGAAGCCGCGGAACATCTGCAGAACATGGGCATCGCCGCGGGCGCCGTGCAGGACATGGCGGACCTGTTCGATCGCGACCCGCAGATCCGCGCGCGCGGTGCGCTGGTCCCGCTGCGGCACGCGCTGCTCGGCGAGTTCGGCCACATGCGCACGCCGATCGATTTTTCGCGCGCGGGCGGCGCACCGTTCCGCGCGCCCAACATGGGCGAGCACAACCAGCGCATCGCCCGCGAGATCTGCGGCCTGTCGGAAGAGCGCCTGGCCGAGCTCGAACAACTGGGAGTCTTCAAGTGAGCGGACAACGCAGCCGCAAGGATCTCGCCTGCACGGCCGACGCGACCGCGCACCAGCGGCAATTCATCGCGGACCTGCGCCGGCGCGTGATCGACAACGGCGAGCCGTTCGCGATCGCGCAGGCGGACACGCCGCACGAGATCTTCCACGCGCTCGACATCCCGCTGATCAGCAACCAGTGGTGGTCGGCCTACATCTCGGCCAAACAACTGTCGCCGCGTTACTTCGCGGTGCTCGACAAGCTGGGATATCCCGGCAACAGCTGCCGCTACTGCTCGCTCGGCCTCGCCTGCACGCTCGACAACGATCCGGCGACCGCGCCCTGGGGCGGACTGCCGAAGCCGACCGTGCTCGTCGCGCGGCTCACCTGCGAGTGCATCCGCCACGTGTTCGGCCAATGGGCCGAGGCGCTCGGCAGCGAGTTCTTCCCGCTCGAGGCGCCCGGCTGGATGCACAAGGATCCGGAATGGTTCCTGCGCTCGAACGAGGACTGGGAAGAGCTGTACGAGCCGCGCCGCATCGAACTACTGGTCAACGAGATGCGCGCGCTCATCGAGCTGCTCGAGAAACGCACCGGGCGCCGCTTCGACGAAGAGAAGTTCCGCGCGCTCATGGAAGGCGTCAACGAGCAGGAGGGCTACATCGCCGAGGCCGCGCGCCTGGTGGGTTCGGCGCGACCCTGCCCCGTTTCGATCGCCGACCAGATGCCGAACACGATGATCCCGCAGTGGCACCGCGGCTCGGCCTGGGCGATCGCGCATGCGCGCCGCTTCCGCGACGAGGTGGCCGAGCGCGTCGCGCAGGGCATCGGCGCGAGCAGCAACGAGCGTGTGCGGCTCATGTGGATCGGCGCGGGCCTGTGGCACGACCCCGGCTTCTACAGCGCGCTCGAAGACCGCTATGGCGCCGTGTTCGTCTGGTCGATGTACATGCCGTTCGCCGGACCGCAATACATCCGCGCGCTCAAGGACAAACCGATGCACGCGCTCGCGAGCCGCGTGTGTTCCATGAACGAGGTGCTGCACCTGCCGCCGTGGATGAACGGCTGGATGGTGCACGAGGCGCAACGCTGTGGCATCGACGCGGCCGTCGTGCTGGTGCCGCCGGACAACCGCATTTCGCAGTCCGGCACGCTGCTCACGCAGCACGCGCTCGAGGCCGCGGGCGTGCCCGTGTTACGTCTGTCCGCCGACATGGTGGACGCCAAGGAATGGAACCACGAACGCATGGTCGAGCACGTCGCGGAGTTCCTGCGCTCCAGGAGCCTCATATGAAATTCCGCGGCGTGTGGTTGACGCTCTGCCTGCTCGCCGCCGGTTGTGCGCGCGAGCAGCCGCCCGCCGACGTGACCGTGCTCACCTACGCGTCGCAGTACAGCCCGGCGCATCCGTTCAGCCGCGCGGACATCGCGTGGATGGAGTGGATCGCCGAGCGCTCGGGCGGGCGGATGCAAATCAAGCCGTACTGGTCGGGATCCGTGTTGTCGTCGGAACATTCGATGACCGAGATCCGCCACGGCGTGGTGGACATCGGGCTCATCACGCCTATCTACGCGCGCGGCGGCGCGCACATGATCCACGTGCAGGCGGCTTTCTACGCCGGGCTGACCACGATTCCGCAACAGGTTGCGCTGTATCGTTGCCTCGAGCGCGCCGATCCGCAGTTCGCGCGCGAAATGGAGGGAATGGTGGTGCTCGCCGTGCAGGGCGGCAACCTGCCCGGAGTCGTCACGCGCAACCGACCAGTGCGCACGCTCGAGGACCTGCAGGGACTGCGGCTGCGCGCGCCCGCGGAGTTGCTGGACGTCTTGCGTCGTTTCGGCGCCGATCCGGTCGACATGCCGATGGGCGCGGTGTACTCCGCGCTCGCCAAGGGAGTGCTCGATGGCGTCATCGCGCCGGCGGACACGCTGCGCTCGCTGCACTTCGCCGAGGTTTCGAGCTACTTCACCTCCATGCACGTGCCGCGCGGCGCGTACGCCGCGCGCGCGATCGGCTTGCACCGCTGGCAGACACTCACCGACGAGGAGCGCGGCATCCTCGAGGAGAGCGTGGCCGTATGGGAGCACGCGCTCGACGAGCAGCTGCAGCGCGCGCAGGTGGCCGGCGAAATCGCCGGACGGGAAAACGACGTGACCTTCAACGCTCTTTCCGACGAGGACACCGGCCGCTTCCTGGAGGTCTACAACGAAGTCGCCGAGCGCAACGCGCGCCGCGCGAGCCGCTACGGATTCGACGGCCTGAAATTGTTCCGTTACGCGCGCGAGGTCGTCGCGCGCGCGGACGGCGGCGTGGTCGAATGCCCTGGAGAACACGAATGAGCAGTGCACTGGCCGGTATCCGGGTCGTCGATTTCAGCCACGTGATGGCGGGCCCGTATGCCTCGCATCTGCTGCGCCTGCTCGGCGCCGAGGTGATCAAGATCGAGGCGCCCGGCGTCGGCGACGCGATGCGCAATTACGGGGCGGACCGCCGCTACGACGGCATGTCGCCGGCGTTCATCGCGGTCAATGCCGGCAAGAAGTCGCTGACGCTGAATCTCAAGCATCCACCCGCGGTCGCCGCGGTGCGCAGGCTCATTTCGACCGCGGACGTCGTGCTCGAGAACTTTCGTCCGGGCGTGATGGCGCGCCTCGGACTCGATTACGAAAGCGTGCGCGAGCTGCAGCCGCGCCTGGTCTACTGCTCGGTGTCCGGCTACGGCCAGTCGAGTCCGCGGCGCGACTGGCCGGCGATCGACAACATCGTGCAGGCGACGAGCGGCATGATGTCGCTGAGCGGTGAAAACGGCGACGGCCCGATGCGCGTGGGTTTCCCGGTGGTCGACACGCTGACCGGACAAACGGCGGCTTTCGCGATCCTCGCCGCGCTGCTGCGCCGGGACCGCACCGGCGCGGGTGAACACATCGACGTCGCGATGTTCGACGCCGCCATCGCGTTCATGACTTCGGCCGTGGTGCCTTACCTCGTCACCGGCAAGACGCTCGAGCGCACCGGCAACATCGGATACAGCGGTCAGCCGACCTCCGCCGTTTTCGAAGCGGCCGACGGCCGGCAGATCTCGCTCGGCGTCGTGCAACAGGGGCAGTTCGAATCTCTGGCGCGCTCGCTCGAGTGCGAGCGCTGGCTGACCGATCCGCGTTTCGTCACTCCCGACCTGCGCCGCAAGAACGGCGCCGAGATGCGGGCCGAACTCGAAGCGGTGTTCGCCACGCAACCCGCGGCCACGTGGGAGCGGCAACTGAGCGCCGCCGGCGTTCCGTGCGGAATGGTCCGCGACGTGGGCGAAGCCGTGAACCTGCAGGGTCTCGACGAACGCGGCATCCGCATTCCGCTCGATGTTCCCGGCCTGCCCGACCGCAAGAGCGTGGAAATCGTGAACGCGGGCTTCAAGTTCAGCCAGGACTCGCCGCACATCGACGAGCCGCCACCGCGCGCGGGCGAGGACAGCGAATCCATTCTCGAATCCCTCGGCTTCGATGCCGAGGCGCGGCGGGAAATTCTCGCCGGCAATCAACGCTGATCGCTTCTGACCTTTGGGGGGAATCATGTCGCAGACGTTTCGCAGCCTTTTGTTCGCGGTTCTCGTGACCGTCACCGCCACCGCCGGCGCCGCCGCCGATGGTCCCAAGGTCTCGAAACCCGGCGAATACCGCGGATACACGCCCGCGATTTACGACGGCCATCAGCTCACCTCGCAATACGTCGCCGTGCGCGACGGCACGCGTCTCGCCGTGGACGTGTTCCTGCCGACGCTGGACGGCAAGGTGGCCACGGGCAAACTGCCGACCGTCTGGATGCACACGCCTTACAACCGCCGCACGACCAGCGGTGGGCTCACGGCGGCCAACTACCCCGGCAAGGCGCTGCAGCTCGTGAAATATGGCTACGCGGTCGCGGTCGCGGATTTCCGCGGCCTGTACGCATCCTTCGGCCGCAACGCCGGCTACAACCGCGGCGAATGGCAGGACGCGGCGCGCTTCGACGCCTACGACATCACCGAGTGGCTGGCCGCGCAGCCGTGGAGCAACGGCAAGGTCGGCATGTGGGGATGTTCGGCCACGGGCGGCAGCCAGATGCAGGCCCTCACCACCGCGCCGCCCAGCCTCAAGGCCATCTTCCCGATGAGCTGCGAGTGGGACGTCTACGCGTTCGTCGCGTCGGGCGGAATCACGCCGAAGAACGCTCCGACCATGATGCTGCGCGGACCGTCGCGCGAGGAGCGCGACCGCGGCGCGGTCGCGGTGGACGGCGACACCGAGAACAAACTACTCGCCGCGGCCATCGCCGAGCACGCGCGCAACCTCGAGTCGCCCGGCGCCGCGCCGTTCCGCGACAGCGTGTCGCCCGAGTTCGGCAGCACCTGGTGGCTCAAGAGCAGCCCGCACACGTACGCGGATGAGATCAACAAGTCGAGCATCGCGGTGTATGCCGCGGTCAACTGGGCTGAAGGTTTCACGGGCCACGGTCCGGCCTATACGTTCAACAACCTGCGCACGCCGAAGAAGCTGATCCTGGGACCCGGCAGACACTGCGACTGGGCGAGCGTGCTCACCGAGACGGGCTTCGATCTCGTCACCGAAGAGCTGCGGTTCTTCGATCACTGGCTGCGCGGCGTCGACAATGGCGTGATGCGCGAGCCGGCCGTGACCTATTACACGTACAACGAAACGCCGGAACGCTCCTGGAAGTCCTCGGCCGTGTGGCCGCCCAAGGCCGACCGCACCACGTTCTATCTATCCGCGGGTTCGCTCACGGCGGAAGCCCCGAAGAAATCCGCCGGAGAGACGCGCAAACCGGTGAGCTACGACACGGATGCGGAAGCCTTCTGGGCCACTGGCATGACCTTCGTCACCGAGCCGCTCTCGCGGGACACCGAGGTCACCGGTCACCCCACCGGTCACATCTGGCTGGCGACCACGGCCACCGACGCCGACATCATCGCGCGCATCGATGACGTCGCGCCCGATGGCACACACACCTACGTCGGAGTCGAAGGCAAATTGCGCGCCTCGCTGCGCGCCACCGCGCAGGCGCCTTACGAGACGATGGGCCTGCCGTGGCACCCGTTCACGCAGGAGTCGGCGCAACCGCTCGAGCCGGGCGTTCCGGTCGAGGCCGAGTTCGAATTCCTGCCGACGTCGTACGTCTTCAAGGCGGGACATCGCATCCGTCTCACGCTGCAGTTCGCCGATCAGCGCTCCACGCCGAAGCTCGATCCGGCGCCGACGATCACGCTGCTGCACCAGGCGGGCGCCGCGTCGCGGATCGAACTACCGGTCATTCCGCGCTGAGGTCGCGGAGGATACCGTGCACGAATTGCGCGGCGGGGGTCAGGGCGGGCGTGCGCCGGTGCGCGAGGTACAGCGAACGCATGAGCGGCGCGTCGCCGAGTTGCCGCGCGCGCAGCGTGCCGGCGGCGAGATCTTCCTGCATCGCGCCCATGGTCATCGGGCCGACCGCGAATCCGCGCCGCACGATTTCCATCGCGCTGTGGAGCGAGTCGATCTCGACCGCGACGTTCAGCGACAGGTTCTGCGCGGCGAACGCGCCGTCGATCAGCGTGCGCACCGCGTTGGGACGCCGCGGCACCACCCACGGCAGCGGCGCGAGATCGGCGAGTGTCGTCCGTTCCGGCAGTTCGATCGAGGGTGAGTGCATGAGCACGATCGCCTCGGTGAGGATCTCCTCGCCGGTCAGGACGCCTTCGGGCTTCGTCGCCGAGATCGAGAGCTCGATCTTTCCGTTCACGAGCAGCTCCTGCAGCACGAGGCTGCCCTCCTCGCGGAACTGCAGGTGCATCTCGGGATGCTGCGTGCAGACCTTCTCGATGAGCGGCAATCCGAAGCGCGGCACCATGGTCGGCGGCATGCCCACGATCACCGTGCCCGACAGCGGCTTCACCTCGCGATGCACCGCCTCGTGAAGATCGTCGAACTGCCGCAGGATCGATTGTGCGCGCGCATAGAGCACGCGGCCCGCGGACGTGGGCGTCACGCCCGACACGGAGCGATCCAGCAGTTTGACCTTGAGTTCGTTCTCGAGAATCGCGAGCTGCTGGCTCAACGCCGGCTGCGCGACACCGCTCAGCGCAGCGGCGCGAGTTATGCTGCCGCTGTCCACGATCTGCACGAAGTAGCGCAATCTGCGACTGTCCATGGGGGGAGATCATAAGTGTCGGCACCGATGTCCGCGACCATTCGCAAGACCAAGACGCGGCTGCTGATTCCGCTGCTCGCGCTGCTGTTCCTGAGCACCATCGACCGCGCGAACGTGAGCTTCGCGGCGCTGCAGATGAACGCGGCGCTCGGTCTCACGCCGGAGACGTACGGATTCGGCGTGAGCATCTTCTTCGTCGGTTACATCCTGATCCAATGGCCGAGCCTGTGGCTGTTGCAGCGGATCGGCATGCGCCGCTGGGTGTTCGCGTGCGCGGGCCTGTGGGGCCTGGCCGCGACGGGCCTCGCCTTCGTGCAATCGGCGAACAGTTTCTATGCGCTGCGCCTGCTGCTCGGCATCGCGGAAGGCGGCTTCGCGCCGGGCGTCATGTTCTATCTCGCGCAGTGGATTCCCGCGCGGCATCGCGCGGGCGCGATCTCGACGTTCATGCTCGCAGTGCCCGTGTCCGCCGTGCTCGGCGGACCGCTCGCGGGCTGGCTCATGACCATGGACAACCCGATCCAGTGGCCCGGTTGGCGCTGGATGTTCTTCATCGAAGGCGCGCCGACGCTGCTGCTCGCGGTCGTCGCGCTGCGTGCGTTGCCCGATACTCCGCGTGACGCGAAGTGGCTCACCGACGACGAACGCCGCTGGCTCGAGGACGAGATCGCGCGCGACAAACAGTCCGCGCCCGCGCGCACCGGCGGCTCGCCGCTGCGCAACGGCCGCCTGTGGATCGCGAGCGTGTGCTGGTTCGGATTGATGGCCGGCGCAAACGGCATGTTGTACTGGCTGCCGCAGATCATCCGGCACATGTCCGCCGGCAGCACCGATCTCCAGATCGGCTTCATCTCCGCGCTGCCCTGGGTCGCCGTGGCCGCGGGCATGCTGATCAACGCCTGGCACTCGGACCGCACGCAGGAGCGCTACTGGCACGTGGGCCTGGCCGCGCTCGCCTCCGCCGTGCTGATCGGGATCGCGCCGCTGCTCGGCACGGGCGCCTCCGCGCTGGCCGTGCTGCTGCTCGCCGGCCTCGCGATGGGCGCGGCCCAGGGCACGTTCTGGACGCTGCCGCCGTTGTTCCTGAGCCCCGCGGGCCTCGCGACCGGCTTCGCGGTGATCAACATGTGCGGCAATCTCGCCGGGCTCACGATCCCGACCTTCGTCGGCTGGGTGCGCGAGCGCACCGGATCCTTCGACGGACCCGTGTTCGCCATCGCCGCCCTGTCCGCACTCGCGGCGCTCGCCGTGTGGCTGCTGCGGCCGCGGGAACATCGGCATGGCTTATAGCCGGTAGATCGATCCACTGTTACCCAGCGCGGTGGGGGCTCCCTACCATGGGACTATGCAGGACGAATACGATCCCACCGCGGAGGAAAGCTTCGAGCATTCGCACGCGGTATTCGCGGACCTGCGCGCGCGTTGTCCCGTCGCGCACAGCAGTGCATTCGACGGCTTCTGGGCGGTGACCCGCTACCAGGACATCCTCGACATCCTGCAGCAGCCGGAGCTCTACATCACCTCGGTGCGCAACGTCGTGCCGGGATCCTCGACGACCGGCCGCCGTCCTCCGCTGCACCTCGATCCGCCCGACCACACGCCGTATCGGCGGGCCATCGATCGCGCCCTCGGCGGCCCGCGCGTCGCGGCGATCGAGAACACCACGCGGCGCGCGGCGCGCTCGCTGATGCAGTCGCTGGTCGCGATGGGCGAAGCCGACTTCGTCGAACATTTCTCGAGCCCGCTGCCCGCGGTCGTGTTCGGAGAGTGGTTAGGACTCACGGACACGCAGACGCAGGTCTTGTGGAATACCGCCAGGGCCTACGTGAAAGCCTGGGAGGCGTTCGACAAGAACAGCGTCGCCGTGGCCGCCGCGCAGCTCGCCGAGATGGCCGCGGAAGTGATCGCGGAGCGGCGCGCGCATCCGCGCGATCCGTCCGTCGATCCGACGAGCTCGCTGCTCGAGGCGCGCGACGACCAGGGCAATCCGTTCCCGGAAAACCTGCTGGCCGGCTGCGTGCGCCAGGTGCTCGTGGTCGGACTCGTCGCGCCGCCGATCCTGCTCGGCAGCATCGCGGTCCACCTGTCGCGCGACGTGAAGCTGCAGAACGAGCTGCGCGCGGATCTCTCGTTGATTCCCGATGCCATCGAGGAATTTCTGCGGCTGTACACGCCGTATCGCGGCTTCGCGCGTTCCGCGAAGGCGGAGGTGGAGCTGCACGGCCGCCGGATCAAACCCGGCGAGCCGATCGCGCTCGTCTATGCCTCCGCGAATCGCGACGAGACCGTGTTTCCGGAACCAGACGAGTTCAAGCTGCGCCGCCCGAATATCCGCCAGCACCTCGCCTTCGGCCGCGGCCCTCACATGTGCGCGGGCATCGCCCTCGCGCGCCAGGAACTGCGCATCGCCCTCGAAGAGCTCCTGAAGCAGACCTCCCATTTCGAACTCTGCGGCGATCTCAAGATGAGCGGCATGCCCGAGCTCGGCCCGATCTCCGTACCCCTGCGCCTGGTCGGTGCCGGGTGAGAAAACGCTGAGTCAGCGTCCGCGCGTCATCGCCCGCCGATGATCTCGACGTCGGCGCGGCGATTCTCGAAATCGGCGGCGCTGCCGTCGGGCTTTTTCGAGAGGTCCCGCCAGCTCACGCTGTACTTCACCCCTTCGAGCCCCGCGCCTTCGAGCAGCTCGCGAATCTGCTCGGCACGTTCGCGCCCGATGCTCTCGCGCTCGCGCATGATCGTGCCATCGGAGAGCCGCGAGCCCGAACGGTACGCGGTGATGCGCACCTCGCTCGCGCCCGTCGTGCGCGCGGTGTCGAAGATGCGCTGCAGGTTCCCCGCGTGACGGAACATCACCTTGCCGTCGAACTCGTACCGCAGCGTGACGCGCCGTTCGGTCACGTCCGGGCCGGCATTCCGCGTCACCGGATCGCCGAACGCGAGCCGCCCGCGGCTCGGCCCCGGCGGACGCGGCGGCTCGAACCCGAGCTCGTAGCGGTCTTCGGCGGGCAGCACCGTGTTGCACGACGCATCGAGCTCGGGAAGCACCGAGAGCGTGACCGGCTCGATGACGCGGCCGCCGCAGATGTCAGGCTTGTCGGCCAACACGCCTTCGACCAGCACCTTGTGTCCCAGCCACGGAGGCGTGACGGGCGCGCTGACGTCCGTCTGCAACGTAAGGAAATACGTCTGTCCCTGGTGCTCGGCGAGCCAGCACGGCACGGTGCGCGTGTCGCGCACGACCGGGCAACTCACGAAACTGATGCGCTGCCCCGCACGTTCGGCACCCGCGGCGGCGACGGCCACGCAACACGCGAACGCCGTGAACACGCGCCTCACAATGCGGCCAGGAAGTTCACGAGATCTTCCCGCTCCTGGTCCGTGAAGCCGATGTTGAAGCGCCGGTCGTAGAAGTCGACCATCTCCTCGAGCGTCGCGGCCGAACCGTTCGAGAAATACGGCGCGCGCGCCGCAAGACCGCGGAACTGCTGCATCACGATGGTCCCGACGTCATTGCACTTGCCGGAGATCAGCGCGCGTCCCGGGTCCTGCGTGTAGATCACACGCCCGAGGAACGGATGCGGCGCGACGTCCGGCTTGCAGGTGACCTTGAACAGCGGCAGCGACGGCTTGCGTGTATTCCACGGATTCAGCGGCTCCTCGCGCGCCCACGGCAGGTTCGTGGTGCCGATGTCCATCCAGCCGTTCGCGATGTCCATGCCCATCATGTGCATGCCGTGGCAGGTCGCGCAGGTTCGCTTCGTCGGATTGCCGAGACCCACCGTGTTGAGATGCATCGCGTCGCGGATCCAGAACGTGCGGAACATGAACACGTCGTGTCCCCGCGCGATCGATGCGAGCTTCCCGTCGCCGTCCCTGGGCATATCGCCCAGCGGCACGACGAAGTTCGTGATGTTGTTGCCGAGCAGTCCCTCGCGCCCGGCGGCGACGTTGCGCACGCCGAGTCCGGGCGCGTCTCCCGACTCCTGCGCGGCGTACACCTGCTTCTCGAAATCCACGATGCGCTTCAGCCGCTCGCCGTCGAGACCGCCGAGTTGCAGGTGCGTCGCGGCGGCATCCACGGCCTGCGTCGCGAGCGTCGGATGGCGCGCGTCGGCCATGAGGTTCATCGCGCTCGGCAGGCCGGTCTCGGGATCACGCGTCGCGGGCAGCCCGTTCTTGCCGATGAACGCGAACACGCCGAAGCCCTGGTGCGTCACGTAACGTTGATTCGCCACCGGGCGCGGCCGTCGGTAGACGGACACGGTCGGATGCGCGCTGCGCAGTCCGTACTCCGGATGCGTGTTGCAGCCGGTCGGATCGCGCACGACTTCGAGCGTGAACTCCGGATCGATGCTCGAGCCATCCGCTCTCTTCGGCGGCCAAGGCAGGAAGATGCGGAACAAGCCGCGCTCGAGCAGCAGCGAATGCGAGCGCGGATCGTCCGGCGGCAGGTTCGGGCAATCCATGCCGTCGACCGGCGCGAACAGCGGATCCTTGCCCTGGGTGTCCTTCCACCGCTTCCGGATCATGTCGACCGACAACGACATCGCGTTCGCGGGCTGATGGCAGGTCACGCACGCGCGGCCATTGCCGCCGATGGGTTCGAAGAACGGATGGCCCGCGGTGACGACGGGCCCGCCGGCGTTCAGGACACCGACGCTGCCGTGCGAATTGCCATACGTCGCCAGCGCTTCGAGCGGCCTGCCACTACCCGGTGTCCACCAGCTCGTCGACGATGGCCCTGGGGACTGGGCGGCACACGTGAACGATGCCGCCAGCAGTCCCAGGAGGAGAACCGAATCCCTACGCAATACTCACCCTCAGAAGTCGAACTTCGCGCGCACGCCGAACTGGCGCGGCGCGCCGTAGAGGATGCCACCGTTCGCCGAGCTCGCGTTCTGCACCTGCGCGGCGATGTACGTCTCGTCGAGGACGTTGTTCGCGAAGGCCTCGATGCGCACCGCGTCCGAGGGCCTCATGGTGACCCTGAAGTCCGCGACCGTGCGCGACGGCACCACCGTGGCGTCGTAGCGGAACGGCGTGGACAGCTGCTCGTCCATGTACGAGACCTGGACTCGCGGCGTGATGCTCCAGGAGCCGACGAGGAAGTCGTATTGCAGGCCGGCGTTGAGCGTGAACTCCGGCGCGAACGGCACCGGCGACCCGGCGGGCACGAGGCGGTTCGTGTTGGTCTGCGAGTCCGTCAGCATCGCGTCCTCGGTGAACTCGCTGTCCAGCACACTCGCGCCGAGGTTGAACTCGAAGCCTGCGAAGCGCCCGAGCATTTCGAGCTCCACGCCGTAGATCTCGGCCGGCGCCGCGTTCAGCGTGTTGGGCAGCAACGCCGGCGGCGTTCCGACCGCGGTGAGCGACGAGAGCTGGATGCCGTCGTACTCCGAATAGAACAGGGATCCGTTGATGCGCAGCCGTCCATTCGCGACCGTCGACTTGATGCCGAGCTCGCCCATCTCGTTGGTTTCGGGCTGGTAGTCCGGCAGGCGCGGATCGAGGTTGATGCCGCCCGCCTTGTAGCCCTTCGACGCGGTGGCGTACACCATCACGTCGTCGCTTGCGAAGTACTTCAGGCCGAGCCGGCCGGTGACTTCGTCGGACTCGAGCTCGGTCGTGCACGGGAAACATCCCGGCGGCGGCGGGCCCGGGATCAGGATTCGCGTGTACGTCTGCTCGTCCTCCGAGTAACGCACGCCGAGATCGAGCGCCCAGGACGTCGCGAAGCGATAGTCCACCTGCGCGAACACCGACTTCGAAGTGTTTTCGAGCTCGGTGATGATGCTGGAATTCGACTGCGCGAAATCCACGGTGTTGCGGTTGTCACGCAGCACCGACACCGGGCTTTCCTCTTCGAGATAGAACGCGCCCACGACCCACTGCACCGCTCCGTCGCCGCGCGACAGGAGATTGATCTCGCTGACCCAGGTCTGGAGTTCCTGTGAGGTCCAGCTCACACGGCCGGGATACAGCGCGGTGTTCGCGCCGTTGGTCGGGAGGTTCCCCGGTACCGCCGGCGAGGTCGCGGTGCGATCGCCATCGGCCTGGTCGATCGTCTCGGCGTCGAACCAACTCGTCTGGAAGCGCAATCCCAACGTGGACGAGAGGTCGAAGTTCGCCTCGAGCGAGACGCGGTCGCCTTTCTGGTTGAGGTACGAAATCGCGTCCTCTTCGATCGTGAACGGATCGGAGGTCACGAGATCGCCGCGGTTCTTGATCGCGTTGTAATCGGTGTCGCGATCGAAGTGCTCGTAACGCAGATCGAAGGTCATCGAATCGGTCGGCGCATAACGGAACGCCACGCGGCCGGCGAGATCGCGGCCGCTGCCGGGCCTGCTCGGGCTCGGACCGATGTTGTCGGTGAAGCCGCCGCGATCGTCGTACACCCCCGAGACCCGCATCGCGAACTTGTCGCCCGCGGGAATGTTGACGGCCGCGACCGTGCGATACCAGTCGTCGCTCGCGATGGTCTGGTCGAAATATCCCGAAAACTCGCCGAACTGCGGCGCCGGCGTGCGCACGTAGATGGCGCCGCCGGTGGAGTTCTGGCCGGTCAACGTGCCCTGCGGGCCGCGCAGCACTTCGATCGACTCGATGTCGAAAAACGTCTGCGCGATGAACTGCTCGTGCGGGATGAACATGCCGTCGATGTAGTACGCGACACCGGGGTTCGACGTGGGCGCGGACTGGCCGATGCCGACGCCGCGGATGTTGACGAACGTCGAGCGGTTATACGTGTTGATCGCGACGCTCGGCGCGACGTTCTGGATGTCGAGCACGCTGGCGACGCCCTTGGACGCGAGCGCTTCCGCGGTGAGCACGGTCGCGGACGCGGGCACGTCCTGCAGGTTGATCTCGCGCCGTTCGGCGGTGACCACGACCTCTTCGAGTTCGGCGACCGCGGTCGGATCAGCGGCCATCAAGGGACCCGACGCGATCCCGCCAGCGGCGACGAATGCGATGCGGGCGGGAAGATTCCAGCGAGAGCAATCACTCATGTACGACTCCTTCAGACCCCCCAGGAGTTGAACGAAGTCTAGTGAGTGGCCGCGTGCGCGGGGGAACACCAAAATTGTCTGGCGCCATAAGCCAGACCGATGCGTGGAAATGATTGTAAGTGGTGCGTACATTCCCGGGCATGAACAAGAAGCTGCTGCCCGCACTCACGCTGCTCGCAATGACCGCCGCCGCCAACGCCCAGTCGCCGCCCGACGTTCCGGATACGCCGGGGACCGGCAAATACCCGGCACTGAAGGAAGAGATTCCCTCACTTCCGGAGCACACCGTTTATCGGCCGGCGGATCTCGGCGCGCTCGGCTCGAAGAAACTCGGCGTATACGTGTTCGGCAACGGCGCATGCTCGAACGACGGCGCGAGCGCGCGGCTGCACTTGCTGGAAATCGCCTCGCACGGATATCTGGCGATCGCACCGGGACGCATCCGCACCGGTCCCGGCGCGACCGTGCCGCCCGATCCGCCGCGCCCGCCGCGCAGCGAACAGGGAAATCCCCCAAAGCTGCCGAAGCCGCCCACCAGCTCGGCCGACCTGCTCGCGGCGCTCGACTGGGCGATCGCTCAGAACCGTGATGCGTCGAGCCCCTATCACGGGAAAATAGACGAGTCCGCCATCGCCATCTCCGGCTTCAGCTGCGGCGGACTGCAGGCGCTGCAGATCGCGTCCGATCCGCGCGTGAAGACGCTCATCGTCATGAACAGCGGCATCTTCAACGACACGACGCAGGGCATCTCCGGTATCGACGTGTCGAAGTCGCTGCTCGACAAGATCCACACGCCGACCTTCTACATCCTGGGCGGCGAGACCGACATCGCGTACACGAACGGCATGGACGACTTCAAACGGATCTCGCACGTGCCCGCGTTCCTCGGCAATCTCGTGGGCGTGGGCCACGGCGGCACGTACTGGCAGCCGAACGGCGGCAAGGCCGCCGCGGCGGTCGTCGCCTGGCTCGAATGGCACCTGCGCGGCGACCAGGAAGCCGCGAAGAAATTCACGGGCAAGGAGTGCGGGTTGTGCGGCGATCCGGCCTGGCAGGTCGTCGCCAAGCTCGACGAGCAGTCGGCCAGTAGCTAGTCAGGGACCCCTGATCAGCATCTGCGCGACGTAGTTTCGGATCAGCTGCGCCTTCTGCGGGTCGGGCGTGCCCTGCACGCCCCGCTGACGCTCGCTCAGGTGCGCGAGCGCTTCCTCGCCACCCGAGAACACGAAGTGTTCGAACGCGCGCCGCCAGATCTCGCGCCGCTCGGGCGACATGTTGCGCAGCGAGAGAATCGCGTGCATCAGAACCCAGAACGGTGAGCCCTGCCACGCGGGCGTGTCGTCCCACCAGTAGTTCACGAGCACGTTGAAGTTTTCGCGCGACTCGACGTGGTGCCACCACATGTACGGGATGAACAGCGCGTCGCCCGGCTCGAGTTCGGCGTACTGAGCCGCGGCCAGCGCTTGCGCGAAGCGCGGATACTTGTCCAGATCCGGCGACTCGAGTCTCACCATGCTGATGGGCGGTCCGGCGAGCGTGAACTCGAGCGGTCCCACGTACATGTTCTCGAGCTGCTCGGCCGGGAACAGCGTGAACTTGCGGCGGCCGGCCACGACGCAGGCCACGTTGTACGACATGTCGAAGTGCGTCTGCACGGTGACACGGTTGCCGAGCCAGATCTTCGGCTCGACCTTCGCGTCGACCAGCGGGATGGAATTCTCGCGCGTGAATCCCGGTAATTGCTCGGCGATGGAAACGGCGCCCGCATACAGCGCCGGCGGCGCGGACGCGTCGAGCAGTTCGACGAGCCGCGCGAGCACACCGCCGAACGGCGCGGCGCTGGTCTGGTAGTTCACGCCCGTGAGATCGGCGTTGTAGAAGAATCGCCCGCCGATCGACGGATCGCCCGTCATGAGATTCACGTTCGCGCCGGTGGCGAACCCGCGCAGATAGTCCGCCATCGCCGCGGGCGACGTGCGCCCGGCGCGCACCGCCGGCCACTCGCCCGCCAGGCCGCGCAGCAACGCGGGCTGTCCGGCGGGCAGGATCTCCTGCCGGAACTGCTCCGCGCTCACGTCGCGCCATTCGGCGACTTCCTTCATGTCCCGGCCTTGCAGTACTTGTCGATGAATGCCTGGTGCGTGGGCATCACGCTCAGGCATTTCTGCATCACGTCGGCCATCTTCGTCATGCGTTCTTCGAGCTCCGCCGCGGGCAACACGTCCGCGACCGGATGATAACGGGCCGGGGCGATGTTCTGACCGTGCATGACGGCGAACCAGCTCGTCTCGCTGAACAGCTCGTTGTCGTGCCGATACAACCGCGCGTTCTCGCGGTAGATCGCGAGGCGCTCCACGAGCGTCTCAGGGATCGGCATGTTGCGGCAGTAGTTCCAGAACGGCGAGTCGTCGCGCGCCGTCGCGTGGTAGTGCAGCACGATGAAGTCGCGGATCTGCTCGTATTCGAGCCGCGTGCGCCGGTTGTAGTAATCGACGTCCGGCTGGTTGAACGTCTTGTCGGGAAAATTGGTGAGGAGACGCGCGACCGCCGTCTGGATCAGGTGGATCGACGTCGATTCGAGCGGCTCCATGAAACCGGACGCGAGCCCGAGCGCGACGACGTTCTTGTTCCAGGTCTTCCTGCGGATGCCCGCGCGGAATCGCAGGTGATTGGGCTCGGTGGTCGGCTCGCCGTCGAGGTCCGCGTTCAGGCTCGCGAGTGCTTCATCGTCACCGATGAACTGGCTGCAGTACACGTGACCATTGCCGGTGCGCGACTGCAGCGGGATGCGCCACTGCCAGCCCGCGGCTTTAGCGGTGGCGCGCGTGTACGGAACCGGTTCCTCGACCCGCGTGCAGGCGCGCGCGATCGCGCGATCGCAGGGCAGCCAGGCGCTCCAGTCGTCGTAGCCGGTCTTCAAGGTCTGTTCGATGAGCAGTCCGCGGAATCCTGAACAGTCGATGAACAGGTCGCCTTCGACGACCGTGCCGTTCTCGAGCGTCACGGACTCCACGAAGCCCGTCTCCGGATGCTGCCGCACGGAAGTGATTTTTCCCTCGACGCGTTGCACGCCGCGCCCCTCCGCGTAACCGCGCAGGTACTTCGCGTACGACGACGCGTCGAAATGGAATGCGTAGGCGAGCGTCTGCAGCGGCGAACCCGCCAGTCTGGTCTCCGGCCGCTGAAACTTCCCCGCGCGGGCGGCGAGGATCTGCAGGTTGTACGCATCGACCGGCGGCGCCTTGCCGGTCCGCGCGTAACGCAGCCAGAAGTGATGGAAATGGAGTCCTTCCATCACCATGCCGTACGGGCCGAACGGATGGATGTAACGCTCCCCCACCCGTCCCCAGTTCACGAACTCGATGCCGAGCTTGTACGTCCCGTTGGTCCTGCGCACGAACTCGTTTTCGTCGAGCTCGAGCAGGCGGTTGAAATGCTGGATCTGCGGGATCGTCGCCTCGCCCACGCCGACGATGCCGATCGCCTCGGACTCGATCAATTGAATCCGGATCTCGGGTGACTTGAGCAGGCGCGCGAAAGCGGCCGCCGCCATCCACCCGGCCGTGCCGCCGCCGACGATGACGATCTTGCGGATCCGGAGATCGGTCATGGGCTCAGGGGTCCGCGGGGCAGTAGCGCTGGATGAACTGCTCGTGTGTCGGCATCGCGTTCGCCGCCTGGATCATCGCCAGGCGCATCGATTCGAGGCTTTCGTGAACGTCCGCCTGCGGCAGCGCGGCGACGATCGGGTCGTAACGCTTCGGCACGATGTTCTGACCGAGGAACACCGCGACCCAGCTCGGCCGCGAGAACAGCTCCTCTTCGTAGCGGAACACGCGCGAGGCCTCGCGGAACAGCTCGATCTTGTGACGCAGCGTGTCCGGGATGTCCATGTTCCGGCAGTAGTTCCAGAACGGCGTGTCGTCGCGCTCGGTGGCCTTGAAGTGCAGGACGATGAAGTCGCGCACCTGCTCGAACTCCGTGCGCATGTGACGGTTGTATTCGTCGCGCAGCACGTCCGGCAGCGAGGCATCGGGGAACAGCGAGATGAAACGACTGATTCCTTCCTGGATCAGGTAGATGGACGTCGACTCGAGCGGCTCGAGGAAGCCTGCCGACAGGCCGATGGCGATGCAGTTGTGCGACCAGAACGTCTGGCGATGCCCCGCCGTGAAACGGATCTGCCGCGGCGACGCGAGCGCCTCGCCGTCGAGGTTCGCGAGCAGCATGGACGTCGCTTCGTCGTCGCTCATGAACTCGCGGCTGTAGATGTGCCCGTTGCCCGTGCGTTTCTGGGTCGGAATGCGCCACTGCCATCCCGATGGGCGCGCGCTCGCGCGCGTGTACGGGGTCAGCGGACCGGCGTGGCGGCACGGCACGGCGAGCGCGGAATTGCAGGGCAGCCAGCGGCTCCAGTCCACGTAACCGACGCCCAGCACCTTGTTGAGCAGCAGCGCGCGGAATCCCGTGCAGTCGAAGAAGAAATCGCCGTCGATCGTCTGTCCGGATTCGAGTCGCAAGGCCGAGATGTGGCCGCTCTCCGGCGCCCGAGTGACGTCCTGGATTTTTCCTTCGGCGCGACGCACGCCGCGCGCCTCCGCGTAGCCGCGCAGGTAACGCGCATACAAGGTCGCGTCGAAATGGTAGGCGTAACGGATGTGCGTGAGCAGCGAGCGCGGATTCGGATCGGGCAGCGTGAACTTGTTGTGGCTCGCGGTGACCGCGCACAGGCTGTAGTTCTGGATGGCGTGTGGTCCGCCACCTTCGCGCTCGCGCAGCCAGTAGTTGTGGAAATCGATGCCCTTCATGTCCACGCCGTGGACGCTGAAGGGATGGATGTACACGTCGCCCTTGCGGCCCCAGTCCCGGAACTCGATGCCGAGTTTGAACGTGGCGTGCGTGGCCTTCATGAACTCGCGCTCGTCGAGGCCGAGCATGCGGTTGAAGTTGATGATGTCGGGGATGGTCGCTTCGCCCACCCCGATCGTGCCGATCTCGTCGGACTCCACCAGCGTGATCGACACGTCCTTCGGATCGAGAAGGCTCGACAGCGCGGCGGCCGTCATCCAGCCCGCAGAACCGCCGCCGGCGATGACGATACGCTTCAGGGAGGGCTGCGAGCTCACCAGGGTTTCTGTTTCAGGTAGCGAACCAGGTTCGCGAGGTAATCGTGATGCGAGGGCATGGATTTCACCAGCTTCTCGATGTCGCGCGCCATGGTTTCGATGGCGGCCCGGGACTCCGCCGCGGGTAGCTGATCCGCGATGAGGTCGTAACGCGCTGGCTTGCGGCCCATGCCGTAGTGAAGGATGGTCCAGTCCTCGGCGTTGAACGGCTCGAGATCGAATGCCACGAGCACGCCGCGGCTCTCGAACTGCGTGAGTTTCACGGCGAGCTGCTCGGGGATCGGCTCCTGGCCCGGCGCATCGGACAGCGCGCGGTTGAAGATCTCGGCGTGCGTGAAATCGGCTTCCGACTGGCGATTGAATTCGCGCCGCTCCACGGCCATGTCGTGCGACACCGGGATCAGCGACAGCAGCCGCTCGATCTCCCGTTGCAGCAACAGCATCGGCGCGTGTGTCACCGGCTCGAGCACGGAGGCCGCGTGACCCAGCGC